>NZ_CP054836.1:635416-953125 GCF_013358405.1 Oricola thermophila | reverse complement strand
CTTCGCATGCAGCCAGGCTACGATCATTCCTATAACTTCATCTCCACATTCATGGAGGACCACCTGCGCTGGCATGCCGCCCGGCTCGGCGCATAAACGGACAGGATGGAATCATGACCGAAGATACGATTTTTACTGAAACGCCGGATTCCGACACCCTCGGCGGACGCCTGTCGCGCGCACGCGATGCAAGCGGCATGACGACGGCGCAGTTCGCCCGCCGGCTCGGCGTGAAAACGGCAACGGTCCAGGCTTGGGAAAGCGATCGCTCCGAGCCGCGTGCGAACCGGCTGTCGATGATCGCGGGCATCCTGAATGTCAGCCTGCCCTGGCTGCTCTACGGTGTCGGCGATGCTCCGCAAGATGATCCGCGCAACGATGCGATCACCGTGCTGCGCGGGCAATTCAGGAAGGCGCGCCAGCTGCATGAGGAAACCGGCGCGGTTCTTGCCCGCATCGAGGACGAGCTGACGCGTCTGCAGCGCGGCAGGGAAGTCTGAGGCGCTCAGGCCACCTTGTCGAGAAGCGGTTGCAGGATCGGGTGAATCTCCGGCGATTCCTTCTTCAGGAAGGCCAGCAACTCCTTCTCGTTCTCGTGCAGCTTCCCGTCGCGACCAATCCGCTCTGCGAGCCAGGCGGCCTCCGACTTGTCCACCTTTTCCGCTGAACGAATATTTCCCGCCATCTGGGCGTTTCGCCGCGCGTAATAGGCTTCCGATCCGGTTTCCGCCCGGACCGCGTCCATATGGGCCGAGAGGCTGCCGGAGAACATTCTCGAAAAGAAGCCGCCGAGATTGACGGAGGTGTCGTTCAGCCACTCTTCTCGACGCAATGCTTCCTCCCGGTCCGGCACTTCGTAACCGGATGCGGCCATCACCGAACAGGCGATCGCCTTGATGAACAGCTCGCTCCAGGACGGATGGTTTTCCGCTTCACTGGTCCGGTCGTTGAGATCGAACAGCACCTCTGCCTCGTTTCGGGTAACCGCGACGCTTCCGTCGCTTCCGGAGGCATAGAGAATCCTGCGCAGCAGCTCCACTTCGGTTTCACCGATCACGCCTGGCTTCAGTTCCCGATCGCGGGCGATCACACCCTTGCCTTCCAGGACGGCATTGGCCACCTGCTGCAATGCGAATGCGGCAAGTTTCGGCGGAACGCTGTTGGCAAGTTCCATGGACTTGATCAGCAATTCCAGCTCGGTCCGGTGGTCGACAACGCCATCCTTGGAGATGTTCTCGATCAGCCATTCCGCATTGGCTTCGGAAATGTAGCCGCGTGGCGCCTCCTGGACGACGATGTAGTCCGCAATGGCCTCGACAAAGAACTCGCGCCAACTGTCCGGTTTCTTGGTTGCATGCTGGTCGAATGCAAAGAGACCGCTCGCTTCCTCGCGATTGACCACGCCGTTGCGATAGACTTCGCGACGCAGATTCAGCACGTCTTCATCAGTGACGTGCCCCTTGTCTATCAGCTGCCTTATCGGCAATGAATGCTCATAGTCGAACATGGTCAGCCCCCGTTCTCGATTCAGACCCCATGTACGAAACGATACATGTGCCGTTTTGACATTTGTCTAAGCGCCATGGTTAAGCAATTCTTTGTGTAACAATTCGGGACAGACACGCTTCATGCTTTCCGAAAGCGATATCGACCGGCTCGCCGATGCCTACAATCGGGCCCTTGATCTGGAGAAGGCCGGCAAAGGCGAGGAAGCGGCGAGCCTCTATCGAGCCTGCCTGGAAATCGACCCGGAAGACCGCTGCGGGGCATCGGTACGGCTGGCATCGATGCGACTGGGCGAAGCACCGGCGAAGGCACCTGACGCCTATGTGGCGACCTTGTTCGACCAGCACGCCGAGGTTTTCGACGACATTCTGACCGGGCAGCTCGGCTACGCCGTGCCCATGCAGCTCGCGGAGATCATTTCCGCAGACCCGAACGCGCGTTTCGCGCGCATGCTCGACCTTGGCTGCGGCACGGGCCTTTCCGGCATGACACTTGGTCCGCTATGCGAACACACGACCGGCGTCGACATCTCCGAGAAGATGGTCGATCAGGCCGACGAACGCGCTGTCTATGACGAGCTTTACGTCAACGAGGCGGTGCATTTCCTGGAGGAATGGCGCAGGGCACGGGAGCAGGCCGGGTCGGACGGCGATTACGCGGAGTTCGATCTCGTCGTGGCCACGGATGTCTTGCCTTATCTCGGCGCCCTCGAGCCACTTTTCGCCGGCATTGCCGCCAACACCATGTCCGGTGCGTATTTTGCATTCTCGTCGGAAACCATGTCAGAAGAAGAATTCGCCGGGAGGCCTTGGAATGTAACGCCGAACCAACGTTTTGCCCATTCCGCTACATACTTGGAAAAGACTCTGGAGGAATCCGGTTTCGGAAACATCACTGCCTTCGAGAAAATTACCGTACGCATGGAAAAGGACGTGCCGATTCCCGGCTGGCTTGTCGTTGCCCGGAAGAACTAGGGGGCCAAGACCCCGCAAATCATTTCTCGTTTCCCGGCATGACCGGGACGCTTCGTGACGGTGAAGCCGGCGGCTTCCAGATTCCGTCGCACCCAGCCGGCGGCAGTATAGCTGGCGAATGTCCCGCCGGGCCGCGTCCGGTCCGCAACCGCCTGCATGAGTTCCGCAGACCACATCTCCGGATTCCTCGCCGGGGCAAAACCGTCGAGATACCAGGCATCCGCGGCACCGGACCAACCGGAAACGCCATTCAGCGCATCACCCACGATCACGGTCAGGCCGGTTTGTTCGTCCATCTTCCAGCGGGTCGGCGGAATCCCGAGTCCGGGCCAATGACGCAACAGGCTCTCCTTGAGGCCCGTGAGTTGAGGCCAATGCACCAGTGCCCGCTCGATGGCTTTTTCCTCCATGGGAAAAGCCTCGAAGGAAACGAAATCCAGCACCTGTCCGGGCACGCGGCACTCGCGCCATGCCCGCCAGGTCTCGAGGAAATTGAGTCCCGTGCCGAACCCGAGTTCGCCGATGGTGAAGCGGTCTGCTCCGGCCCACCGTTCCGGCAACCCGTTTCCTCCCATGAACACGTGGCCGCATTCCGCACGCCCGTCCGCGCGGGAATAGAAATGGTCGCCAAATCGCGTCGAATACGGCATATCGCCATCGAGCCAGCTCAGTTCATCCCGTTCAAGATCAGCCATTGCACGCCATGCCTGTTTCAGTCCCCTCGCCTGACATTGCCGTGGTAGGCGGTGGTATTGTCGGTCTATGGACCGCATACCGCGCCGCACGGCAAGGCCTGTCAGTTCTTCTGTTCGAAAAACGCAGGATCGGCGCCGGTGCAAGCGGTGGCGTCATGGGGGCACTGATGCCGCACCAGCCGACCGGCTGGAACGAGAAGAAGCAGTTCCAGCTGGACGCGCTGGTTTCTCTCGAGGAAGAAATTCGGGAAGTCGAGGCATTCTCGGAACTGCCGGCCGGATATCGCCGCTGCGGACGCGTCATGCCAATCCGCAATCTCGAGAAACGCCGCCAAAGCGCGCAATGGGTCGAGGCGTCCCGGACCAACTGGCCCTTTCCCTATTCCTGGAGCATCGTCGACGCAATGCCGAACCCGGCATACCTGCCGCAGGGGGAAATGCCGTTTGGCGCCAACTCGGACAACCTTTCGGCCCGCGTGGATCCGCGTCGCCTTGCGGCCGCCCTGACCGGGGCGCTCGGTCGGCTCGGCGTCGAGTTTCGGCAGGGCACCGGAATCGCCGCCATCGGCCGGGACGGAACGCTCGCCCTTGAGAGCGGGGAAAAGATTTCCGCCGGACACGCGGTTCTCTGCGCCGGCTGGGAGAGTTTTTCCCTGCTCTCCGGCCACTTCGTCTCGCAGATTGGCCAGGGCGTGAAGGGTCAGGCGGCCCTGCTCCGGCCGGCGGCGCCAATCGACCCGGCATCGCCCATACTCTTCGACAGCGGCACCTATGTCATCGTTCACGAGACCGGCGATGTCGCGGTCGGTTCGACATCCGAGAACGAATTCGGCGACCCGCATGGCACGGACGCGGCGCTTGAGGACGTGATCGCCGCGGCGCGGCGGCTCTGCCCGCTCCTGGAGAACGCGCAGGTGCTTGAACGATGGGCAGGTATCCGCCCCAGGGCCGCCGGCCGCGAGCCGCTCGTCGGTCCGCTGCCCGGCTTCGCCAACGTCTCGATCGCCACCGGCGGCTTCAAGATCGGTTTCGGCATTGCACATCTCATGGCAGAGGCCGTGATTACCCTGGCCGGCGGAGAGCGTCCCGGTTTCCTGCCGGGCCGGTTCCTGCCGGAAAACCGCCTGCGCGCATGAAAAATCCGCCGAAGGCGCCTGCCTCCGGCGGATCCGCTAGCGTCTTGAAACCGGTGCCTATTCGCCCGCTTCCTCGGCCTTTTTCTTCTTCGGCGCGGCCTTTTTGGCAGGCTCGGCCTTCTCCGCCGCATCATCCTTCTTGGCGGCGGCCTTCTTCTTCGGAGCAGCCTTCTTTTTCGCCGGTTTCGCCGACTTTTCGTCCTCTTCGTCCGCCATCAGCTCATCCTTCCCAACAGTCTTGTCGGTGACGGACACCTTTTCGAGGAGGTAGTCGACGGTCTTTTCTTCAAAGATCGGCGCGCGCAGATTGGCGACCGCATCGGGATTGTTCTTGAAGAAATCGAAGACCTGCTGTTCCTGGCCAGGATACTGGCGGACGTGGTTCATCACGGCCTGCTGCAATTCCTGCTCGCTGACCTGGATACCGGCTTGCTCGCCGATCTCCGAGAGAACGAGACCGAGCCGGACGCGGCGCTCCGCAAGCCGCATGTATTCCTCGCGGGCTTCGTCCTCGGTCGTATCCTCGTCCTCGAAGGTCTTGCCTGCCTGCTCGAGCTCACTCGTGATCTGGTTCCAGATATTGTTGAATTCGGCATCGACCAGCTTGGACGGGGTTTCAATCTTGTAATCCTCGTCCAGCGCATCAAGAAGCTGGCGCTTCACCTTCTGACGCGTGATCGAGCCGTACTGGCTCTCGATCTGCTCACGGACGACTTCGCGCAGACGTTCGGCGCTTTCAAGCCCCAGCTTAGAGGCCAGTTCGTCGTCGATCACGATTTCGCCGGCGCTCGCCACTTCCTTGACCGTAACGTCAAACGTGGCTTCCTTCCCGGCCAGCTGCGCTGCGCCGTAGTCCTCAGGGAAGGTCACCTTCACCTGTTTTTCATCGCCGGCCTTCACGCCGACAAGCTGGTCCTCGAAACCGGGAATGAACTGGCCGGAACCGAGCACAAGCTTGGCGTCAGTATCGGTGCCACCTTCAAAGGCCTCGCCATCGATCTTGCCGACGTAGTCCATGGTGACACGGTCACCGTTCTCCGCCTTGCCGTCCTTCGGTTCGTAGGTCGCCGCCGACTGGGCAATGCGCTTGACCTGCTCTTCGACTTCCTCATCGGGAATTTCGACGACCTCGCGGGTAATCTTGATCGAAGAGAAATCCTTGATCTCGATCGGCGGGATGACTTCGTACTTCATGGAGAATTCGAAATCGGCATCGCCGGAAAGCACCTTCTCTGCTTCCTTCTCGTCCTCGGTCATGTCGATTTCCGGCTGCGTCGCAGACTTCTCACCGCGGTCCGCGAGGATCGAGCGCGGAGTCTCGCTGAGAATCTCGTTGACGATCTCCGCCATGAAGGACTTGCCGTACATTTTGCGCAGGTGCGCTACCGGAACCTTGCCCGGACGAAAACCCTTGAGCTGTACCTTGCCCTTCGCGTCTTCCAGACGGGCGCCGAGCCTGGACTGGAGGTCCGCCTTCGGAACGACGACCTTGATTTCCCGTTTCAGCCCTTCGTTGAGGGTTTCGCTTACCTGCATTGTTCAACCTTCATTCTGTATGCCGCCATCCACAAGCGTGGCCTGACGGCGCGATTGCCTTGCCCGGCGGGATGGTGGTGCGGATAGAGGGAGTCGAACCCCCACGCCTTGCGGCGCTGGAACCTAAATCCAGTGCGTCTACCAGTTCCGCCATATCCGCATTTGTCCGAGGACATGACAGAGCATGCCGCTTGAACGCGCGTCTATACCACCGCAGGCGCAGCGATCAATGAAAAAATGCCGGTATTGCGCGCTCACAAGCGGTAGAATCGGCTGGGACGGCAGTTCCTGACGGATTGCTACCATTCATCGCTTCAGCAGCTTGACTTGCAGACGCCCAACGCCTGTCCAGGCTCAATGACATAGTGCTGCAGGCGGGAAGAAGCCCCCTTCCGCGCGTCGAAATCAATGCCACTGCGCCTGCCTTGCTTTTGGGCAACGAAGATAGCAGGCAGCAATTTGAGGCATTTCGCGCAATTTCGCCCGCCCACAATCAGGCACATTCACGGCAGGATTGTGCAATGCACAATCCGCATGGGAGCCATGCAATTTCATCACTTCAAAAATCGGGGCTTCGCGCATATGTGCGCTTCGCAAACAAGCAAGACACAAAAATCTTCGACGGGACAAATGCAATGAACATCGTACGCTCTTTCAACGAGTGGCGCCGCTACCGGGCAACCTGCAATGAATTGAGCCGCCTGACCTCGCGTGAACTCAATGATCTCGGCATCAACCGCGGAGACATTCCCTACGTTGCTCGTCGCGCGACCCGCGGCTGATTTTCGAAGAATTCCGTCCGGCTCGTTCCTCCTCCTCCCGAAACCGGACGGATAGTGGAGCGCGGTTTCTCCTCCCGGCCGCGGCTTCCTGAACAAGACACCCGCTGCTTCCTCCCGGCAGCGGGTGTTTTCATAGCGATGCTTATGAGCTCTACGAAGCATTCGTCACGCGATCTGGGTCGGCAGTCGGTGTGCATTGCACAAACCGCATGGCTGCATTGCAGCATGGGCACTTATCAAATCGATTTGACTCGCTATCTTAAGGTCAGAACAAGAACAACGACCTGCCAACCGAGCGAAACGAAGTGGAACATACAATGGGTATCATGCGCACCCTTACCGAATGGCGTCGTTACCGTGAAACGCGCCAGGAATTAAGCCGGCTTACCGGTCGCGAGCTGGAGGATATCGGTTTCAATCGCGCCGACATTCCTCATGTCGCCCGCCAGGCCGCCCGCGGCTAAGCCACGGGAATACGGTTTCCGTACGGGTCCATCCTCCTCCCGGATCCGCCGGAAAATGGAACGGAGCCTATCCTCCTCCCAGGCTTCTTTCCGGACAATGAGACGCCCGCTGCTTCCTCCTCCCGCAGCGGGCGTTTTCATTTCTTGAAGCGTCTCCCGCGAAGCGCTATCCCCTCAAGCATGAAATTACGCCCCATTCACATCGTCGGAGGCGGGCTGGCCGGTTCCGAAGCCGCTTGGCAAGCCGCAAGGCATGGCGTGCCCGTCATTTTGCACGAAATGCGCGGCGTCCGCGGTACCGAGGCCCACAAGACCGACGGTCTTGCCGAGTTGGTTTGCTCGAACTCCTTCCGTTCGGACGATTCCGAGCAGAATGCAGTCGGGTTGATCCATGCCGAAATGCGCATGGCCGACTCACTGATCATGCGCGCCGCCGATGCCAACCAGGTGCCCGCCGGAGGCGCCTTGGCCGTTGACCGGGACGGATTCTCGCAGGCGGTAACAGAGGCGATAGAAGGCCATCCGCTGATCAGTGTGATCCGCGAGGAAATCACCGGGCTTCCGCCGGAAGACTGGGATCAGGTAATCATCGCCACCGGTCCGCTCACCGCACCGTCGCTCGCCGAGGCGATCGCAGCCCATACCGGATCTGATGCCCTCGCGTTTTTCGACGCAATAGCGCCGATTGTCCATTTCGACTCTATCGACATGGACATCGCCTGGTTCCAGTCACGTTATGACAAGCCAGGCCCCGGCGGCACCGGCAAGGATTACATCAACTGCCCGTTGGACCGGGAACGGTATGAAGCGTTCATCGACGCCCTGCTGGCAGGAGACAAGACCGAGTTCAAGGAGTGGGAAGGAACACCCTATTTCGATGGTTGCCTGCCGATAGAGGTAATGGCCGAACGCGGACGTGAGACGCTACGCCACGGCCCGATGAAGCCCATGGGCCTCACCAATGCCCACAAACCCGACGAGAAGCCCTATGCCGTGGTTCAGCTCCGTCAGGACAATGCACTCGGCACGCTGTACAACATGGTCGGTTTCCAGACGAAGCTTCGCTACGGCGCCCAGGTGGAAATCTTTCGAATGATACCGGGGCTGGAAAATGCCGAATTCGCCCGCCTCGGCGGCCTGCATCGCAACACCTACCTCAACTCTCCTGTCCTGCTTGCCAGGGATCTCCAATTGAAAGGTCGGTCGGGCCTGCGCTTTGCCGGCCAAATCACGGGCTGCGAGGGGTACGTGGAATCGGCTGCCATCGGCCTTCTGGCCGGTCGTTTCGCGGCAGCCGAGCGATTGGGCGAACCGGTGTTGCTACCGCCCGACACCACGGCCTTTGGCGCGTTGCTCAACCACATAACCGGTGGCCATATCGTTGCAAATGATGAGAAAAAAAGGTCATTCCAGCCGATGAACATCAATTTCGGCCTATTCCCGCCATTGCCGGATGGTGCACTGAGAAAACCGGAAGGCCATGAAGGCCGTTGGCGTGGCAAGGAGAAGTCAATTGCCAAAAAACGCGCACTGACGGAGCGAGCCAAGGTGGATGCCGCCGCATGGCTCGAAACCTCCCTCTCGAAACAGGTAGCGGAATAGCCGCACCGGCTCGGTGCAGGCATCAACTGGCAGAAGATGCTGCAGTCGCATAGCGCGACACAAATCTGTAGAGTCATCAATGATACATCGTCATTTCCGACGAATCGCGGCATATGGAAACCCATGTCGGCAGGAAAGAAGAAAAACTCGATCCTCAGGCGCGCTACGGAAGTCCTCAACTTCCCGGCCCTGATGGCCATTCCGCCACGTGTCCAGTATGGCGCCCTGCCATGGCGTATGCGGGACGGGACTCTCGAAATTTTGCTGCTCACGAGCCGCGGCACCGGCCGCTGGATCATCCCCAAGGGATGGCCTCATGACAATTTTTCGTCGGCGCATTCCGCAGCTCAGGAAGCCTATGAGGAAGCCGGAATAAGGGGACCGATCACTAGCGAACCCATCGGCTCCTATCGCTACCAAAAAGTGCGTGATGAAGGTGCCACAGTGGACTGCGTGGTTTACGTGCATGCGATGGAAGTGGCCCAGCACCTCGATGACTGGCCGGAGAAGGACCAACGGCAGCAGAAATGGTTCCCGCGGAACGCCGCCGCAGAGGCGGTATCGGAACCGGAATTGCGTGACCTGATCCTCGCCTTCCAGCCGCTGCAATCCTATTCATAGTGCATTCGGCGAAAATCTGGGTATGAACGGCAATCCGCCGGTGCTTTTTCACAACGCCGATTGTGATAGCCGGTATCACGCTGCTACATCCCGGGCTCCCGAAGGGCCTTCCGATGAATGACACTCCCATCCCCCGCAAGAAATCCACGCTAGACAAAGACCTCGACAAGATCGTCCGCATTGAGGAAGCGGCCGGTTATTTGTCGCGTGGCGTAGCCGCGACGGGATTCGGGATCCTGTTCATTGCGGCAGCAGCAATCTTTGCGGCCGTCTATGTTGCCGGGGAGAACAACGGCGCGCTCATCATCGTTGCCGCGATGCTGGGCGGCTACATGGCACTCAATATCGGCGCGAATGACGTCGCAAACAATGTCGGCCCGGCCGTTGGGTCGAAAGCCCTGTCGATGCTTGGCGCCCTGATCATCGCAGCAGTATTTGAAAGCGCCGGGGCGCTTGTCGCGGGTGGGGATGTCGTCAGCACCATCTCCAAGGGCATTATCGACCCCGCGACAGTCGCGAATTCCGGCGTGTTTGTCTGGGCGATGCTCGCGGCACTTATCTCATCCGCATTGTGGGTCAATCTTGCAACGGTCCTCGGTGCACCCGTCTCCACTACCCATTCGGTTGTCGGTGGTGTCATGGGCGCAGGCATCGCGGCGGCAGGCTTTTCTGCAGTGAATTGGGCTACTATGGGGGCCATCGCGGCAAGCTGGGTAATTTCGCCCGTGCTAGGTGGCATAATCGGCGCCGCATTTCTGGCTGTCATAAAGATCAACATCATCTACCAGGATGACAAGATCGCGGCCGCACGCCGTTGGGTGCCTGTGCTTCTCGGCATTATGGCGGCCGCCTTCTCGGGCTACCTAGCCCTGAAGGGGCTGAAGAAAATCGTCCGGCTGGATGGCGCAGCCATTCTGGCGCTCTCTGCAGCGGTTGGGGTTGCGACCTACCTGGTCACTAAGCCCATCATCCGTCGCCAATCAATGGGCATGGAAAACAGGAACCAGTCGGTTCGAAAGCTGTTCAACATACCGCTCATCTGTTCGGCCGCGCTGTTGTCCTTCGCGCATGGGGCCAATGACGTGGCGAATGCAGTCGGACCTCTCGCAGCCGTTGTCCATGCAGCCGAAGCCGGCGAAGTTCTCGCCAAAGTGACGATTCCACTATGGGTCATGCTGATCGGCGCTGCGGGCATATCCTTCGGCCTCCTGCTGTTCGGACCGAGGCTGATCCGAATGGTCGGCGAGCAAATCACCAAGCTCAATCCGATGCGCGCCTATTGCGTTGCCCTGTCCGCTTCCGTGACGGTCATCATCGCCTCCTGGCTCGGCCTGCCCGTCTCATCTACCCATATCGCGGTCGGTGCCGTGTTCGGCGTAGGTTTCTTCCGCGAATGGTATACCGCGAAATCGAAGCGTCGCCGCGACTACATGGCTCGCAAGTACAACAGAACCCGCACAACACCCGAAACCGTTATGGATCTCCCGACACCACCGGCACCCCCGGAGGAACTACGCCGCCGGCTCTTGGTGCGTCGAGCCCATTTCACCACCATCGTGGCTGCCTGGGTTATCACCGTTCCCGCCGCTGCCATATTGTCCGCTGTCATCTTCCTGCTACTGGATGCGATCTTCTAGGAGGGATATACCGCCCTCATGCGCTCCATCACCACTATTGCATTCGACGCCGATGATACGCTCTGGCACAACGAACGTTTCTTTCACGACAGCCAACGGCGGTTCGCCGAACTTCTTGATGCCTTCGCAAGTGCCGAAATGGTTCAACAGGCCCTCATTGCGACGGAACGAAGGAATATCGGGTTCTACGGATTTGGCGTAAAAGGCTTCACCCTTTCCATGCTGGAGACTGCGTCGACACTTGCCGGCGACGACCTGCCGCCTTCGACGGTGCGCGAGATATTGTCACTCGGCAAGTCTATGCTCGAATACCCGATCGAGATCCTTCCCGGCGTTATCGATACGCTGGAGACGCTGAAGGACAACTTCACGCTTGTCGTCATCACCAAGGGCGACCTGTTCGACCAGGAACGAAAGCTCATCCAGTCCGGACTGGCCGATCACTTCAACCACGTGGAAATCGTTTCCGACAAGACGGCAGACACGTACCGCCGTATCTTCGATCGCCACGGCCACGGGACGACCCGCGCGGCCATGGTCGGCAACTCGTTGAAGTCGGACATTCTGCCGGCATTGGAGGCCGGAAGCTGGGCCGTTCATGTTCCGCATGAACTGTCCTGGGCCCTGGAACATGCGGAAGAACCAGCGGGCCATCCGCGCTATCGTCGCGCGGAAACTGTTCGCGCCTTGCCAACCCTGCTTGCGGAAATGAAGGACGGCTAGGGCCTACTCGCCAGGTACGAGACTTCGCTTGCCCTCATCCGGCCCGACGGCGACCGGCAATCCCGGCATGCCGGCCTGATCCGGATGTCGGCGTACGAAATCGACCTTCAACTCTTCCGATCTCTTGCGGCTTCCGTCATGGCTCCAGCCCGGTGGCATGAACAGGTATCCGAGCCGCTGACCAATTGTCAGCCCCTGTTGAGACGCATCCCGGAACATCGAGATCCATTCATGGAACGCTACCTTGAACGGATTGAACGTCCCGATGTTCTTGACGATGCCGTAGCGCGGCATGTCTTCTTCCAATTCCTCGACGAAAGTGCCGAACATGCGGTCCCAGATGATCAGGACTCCGGCATAGTTGGCATCAAGATAGCGCGGGTTGGTCGCGTGGTGGACCCGGTGATGCGACGGCGTATTGAAGACGAATTCGAACCAGCGCGGCATCTTGCCGATGGCCTCCGTATGGATCCAGAACTGGTAAACGAGGTTGAACCCGAAGGTAAAAGCGATCACCGCCGGATGCAGGCCGAGAAGCACTAAGGGGGTTTGCAGGATGAACATCCCGGTGAAGAGCCCTGTCCATGACTGTCTGAGTGCCGTCGACAGGTTGTAGTGCTGACTGGAGTGGTGGTTCACGTGCTCCGCCCAGACCCAGCGCACACGATGAGCGATACGGTGATACCAGTAGTACCGAAGGTCATCCAGCAGAAACGCCGCGAGGAAAACCCACCAGTGCAGCCCGAGATCAAACAAACGAAACTGCCATAGCGAAAGCAGCACAGAGTAGGACACCACGCCGAAAATCATACCGGTTACAACATTGCCTGTCCCCATCAACAGCGACGTCAATGTATCCCGGGTTTCGAAACCGGCCTTGTCAGTCGCATGGGTCAGCTTCAGCCATGCCAGTTCCGCCAGCATCGCGATAATGAAGAACGGAATCGCGTATTGCGTCACATCCGGGAGTTGCGGAATAATCTGGCCGAGATCCATTACGCTGCTCGCTTGTTGTCTGTGGTGTCGACCTTTTTGTCGAACAAGGCAACCACGGTCCGCGCCATCGCACTGTCGGCAAAATGCATTCGTGCGCGTGGCCAAGCCACATCGCCGGTCTCAAGATCCACCGCCGATTCATCCGATACGCCCGCACGCGCGGTCATCTCGCCGCGTTTGACCAAGCGTGTCAGGAAATTAACTCCAACGGCGTGAACTAGACCGACTTGCCCGTCCTCGAGTTCGAGCACGGCATCGCGCCGGTCCCAAGACAGGAAGCATTGCCTGACCTCCACATCCGGGTAGTCGATCAGAAAGCGCTCGACAGCCGCGTCCTCATTGGCGATTTTTGCGGTGTGGGAGCCGCCGGTGAGGTGCACCACAAGCACCACCACAACAATCCCGACAGCCACGATCGCGATCAGCACCGGCAAGGGCACGGCTTCCTCCTCCCGGATACGGGCTGAATCATGAAATCATGCTCTTCCCCGCGCAAGGGCGCGGTTTCCTCCTCCCGGATCCGGGCGGAATACTACCCGCTTTGACCTTCACGTCAAAGTCAACTGCACGCAGTCCAGCGCGCTATCCCCCTGCTCCGGCAAGGACGCGCCGCAGGTAGAGCCAGTGCAACCGCAGGGGCGACAGCGTCACGGGCTCGCGGGCATGCGCCGCGCCGGCTTTCTCCAGCCGCGCTGCCAGCGGCTTCACAACGGCAAGGGGCAGGAAGGCGGGCTTCAGCGAAGCCGGCAGGCCGCCGAGCCCTGTCTCTGCCCTCGACAAATGCTCATGCACCAGCGACACGAGGATTGTCGTGACCCGCGCCATGGCATCCCTGTCCTCGCCCGCGAGCCATGCGGCCGCATCCGTCCCCGCCGCAGCGAGAACATCGCCCGGCACGTAGACCTGGTTTCGCGCGCGGTGCAGGGGTGCATGTCCCATCAGGCCGGCAATCCCGTAGGCGACACCGGCATGCCCGGCCGCATCCGCCGCTCCGGCAGCGGCAGAAGGATCAAGGATCTGCGCCGACATCTGGAACAGGGCCGACACGGTCTCGCCGAGATATCCCTCCAGCGCCGTGCGGTCCGGCATCGGATCGTCATAGAGATCGAATATCCGCGCCTCCGCCATGTTGGCGAGCGCCGGACGCGACAGCCCGCAGGCATCCACCGCATCCAGCAGCAGGGCTGCGACAGGATGCTGCCGCCCCTCGCCTTCGCGTTCGCCGGACACGACCTCCTGCCACCATTGCAGGCGTATTTCCCCGGGCATCGGCTCCGACACCCGGTCGCGAACCCGCGCCAGCTCCAGGTTGTAGGCGTAGAGGGCGGCAAGGGCGGGACGTCTCTCCGCCGGCGCGAACAGCACGGAGAGATAGCGCTCCCGGTCGCCCGCACGCAGTTCGTCCATGCAATGGCGGAAGGCGTCACTCACCCCGGAAGCCATGCGCACTCAGGGCCGCTTTCCGGCATCTTCCACCGCAATAAGCGCGGCCGCGACGGCCCGGTCCTCCGCAAGAAGCACATTGTAGGTGCGCACCGCGGAGCCGGTACTCATGGCATCGGTGATTATGCCCTGCTCCCGAAGGGCCTGCTGCAATTCCTTCGGCACACGCCGGAACTCGTCACCCATCCCCACCAGCAGGACCTCGATATCGCCGGCCTCGTCGAAGACCCGCGCGAGCGACTGTTCGCTGATCTCGCCGGGGCTGCTCACGTCCCAGCCATGAACCCCGGAGGGAAGGCAAAGGATCGAGCCGCGATGCGACATGTCGGCAAAGCGAAATCCACCCGCGCCATAGCTGTCGATCGGCGCACGGCCGGGAAAATGCGCTTCCCGGATTTCAATTCCCTTCGCCATGGCCACAGACCTCAGGGAGTCTCGATGTCGACCGGCATGGTCTTCGAGGTCGCTTCCTTCTCGCCCTGGTCACGATCGAACGCACCGGGCCGCAGCTTGAACAGGATGAGCAGCGGCGCCGCGATGAGCACGGAGGAATAGGTTCCGACGACCACGCCGAAGATCATGGCGGCGACAAAGGAGCGCAACACCTCCCCGCCGAAGAAGAACAGCCCGAGCAGAGCCAGGAGCGTTGTCAGCGAGGTCAGGATCGTGCGCGGCAGCGTCTGGTTCATCGACATGTCGAGCAGGTCCGGCAACGGCATCTTCTTGTAGCGGCGCAGGTTCTCGCGCACGCGGTCATAGACGACCACCGTGTCGTTCAGCGAGTAGCCGACGATGGTCAGGATCGCCGCGATACTGGACAGGTTGAACTCCAGGCCGGTCACGACATACATGCCGATCGTCAGAAGCACGTCATGCGTTGTCGCGATGATCGCGCCCACCGCGAACTGCCACTCGAAGCGAAGCCAGATATAGACGAGAATGGCGAACAGCGCGGCCAGAACGGCGAAAGTGCCTGCGCGCGCAAGCTCGCCAGAGACTGTCGGTCCGACCACCTCGACCCGCCGGAAGTCGTAATCGGCCTCAAGCTCGCTGCGGACCTTCGTTACAACCGTCTGCTCGGCATTTTCGCCGCCGCCCTGTTCCTCGACCCGAATGAGCACGTCCTTTTCGGTACCGAAGCCCTGCACCTGGACATCGCCCAGATTGAGCGCAGAAAGGCGCGAGCGAATATCACCGATATCCGCCTGGTCGCCCTTGGCCTGCACCTCAATCAGCGAACCGCCCTTGAAGTCGATGCCGAGGTTCATGTTCACGGACGCAAACAGGACCATGGACGCGATCACCGCGATCGCCGAACCGGTAAACGTCATCCGGCGCAGCCACATGAACGAAATCTTCGTCCCGTCCGGCACCAGCCTGACCGGCGCCTTCGGCAGTTCCTTGGGGCGGTTGCGGCGAACCCAGAACGCCATCATCCACCGTGTCAGCACGAAGGCGGTGAACACGGTCGTCACGATACCGATGGCCAGTGTCACCGCAAAGCCGCGGATCGGCCCCGAACCGAGATAGAACAGGATGACGGCCGCGATCAACGTCGTCAGGTTGGCATCGACGATGGTTGCCAGCGCACGCTGAAAACCGGTGTCTATTGCCTGGATGACCGATCGCCCCGCCGCGCGTTCCTCGCGTATGCGTTCGAAGATCAGCACGTTGGAATCCACCGCCATGCCGACCGTCAGCACGATACCGGCAATTCCGGGCAGGGTCAGGGTCGCACCAAGACCGGACAGCGCCGCGATGATCAGGACAACGTTGATGACGAGCGCGATATTGGCGACGATACCGAGAAAGCCATAGGCCAGGAACATGAACGCGACGACCAGCGCCGCGCCGATGATGCCTGCGGTTTCACCGGCGGCAATCGAGTCGGCGCCGAGGCTCGGACCCACCGTACGCTCTTCCACGAAGGTCGGCGTCAACGGCAGTGCACCGGCGCGCAGCAGGATCGCGAGATCATTCGCGCCCTCGACCGTGAAATTGCCCGATATCTGGCCCGATCCGCCGAGAATGGGTTCGCGGATCACCGGGGCCGATATCACCTGATTGTCGAGGACGATGGCAAACGGCTTGCCGACATTTTCCTGCGTGGCACGCCCGAAGCGCTGGGCGCCGGTTCCGTCAAAACGGAAAGAAACGATCGGCTCGTTGGTGCGCTGGTCGAATCCGGCCTGTGCATCCTCCAAGTTCTCGCCAGTCACGATCTCACGGGTTTCCACCACGTAGGGAACCGGCGGATCGTCGGCCGAATAGAGCACCTCGGTACCGGCCGGAGGACGGGTCTGCAGCGCGTCCTGTGCAGACACCGAGGTATCCACCATCTGGAACGTCAGACGCGCTGTCGTGCCGATTATGTCCTTCAGGCGCTGAGGATCGTCGAGACCCGGCACCTGCACGATGATGCGATCGGTGCCCTGGCGCTGAATGATCGGCTCGGTCGTCCCGAGTTCGTCGATTCGTCCGCGCAGCACTTCCACGGTCTGCGAGACCGCCTGGGCCATCCTGTATTCAATGCCCTGATCGGTCAGGTTCAAACGGAACAGGGCCGGTTCGGGCTCTTCCAGCGTGACTTCCTGGACGATACCGCCACTGAGAAGTCCGGCAGAAACGGCTTCCGTCAAGGGTTCGAGGAGTTCCCTCGCACGTTCGACCTGGGCCGTGTCGCGAATCCGCACCGAGACGGTCTGGCCGCTGCCGCTCAGGCCGGTATAGCCGATCCCGCCCTCGCGAAGGGATCGGCGCACCTCGTCGCGAACCGACTCGAGCCGGTGCCCGACGAGCTCTTCGCGATCGAGCTTCAGTTGCAGATGCACCCCGCCCTGAAGGTCGAGACCGAGCGCAAGCTTGCTTTGCGGCAGAAAACCGGGGAAGGACTGAACCGTGGCTCCGGAGAACAGGTTCGGAATGGCAAACAGGATGCCGACGAGCACCGTCAACCAGATGAGCACCGTTTTCCAGGGTGAAAAGTAAAGCATGTCGCTTCTGTCCGCCTCAATCGATTCCCGGTGGGATTGTTCTCGTGGCGGTTACCCCCGAGGCCCCGCCGGACGCAAATAATGCGTCGATTGCGCCCGTTTAAGGGCGCAAAAGACGGTCCGGTCTATTTCTTTGCCGCGTCGTTGGCGGCCACAGGCTCGCCCTTCACCCGCACGTCGGCAATCATCGCACGCGCCACGCGGATCTTCACGTTCTGGGCGATCTCGACCTCGAGTTCGTTGTCGTCGACGACCTTGGTCACCTTGCCGATGATACCGCCACCGGTCACGACGGTGTCGTTGCGGCGAATTGCCTTCAGCATTTCCTCGCGCTTTTTCATCTGCGTGCGCTGGGGCCGGATGATGAGGAAATACATCACGACAAAGATGAGGATGAACGGCAGAACCGACATGAAGACATCTGCACCGCCGGCGGAACCGCCGGCTGCCTGTGCGTAGGCGGGTGATACGAACATGAAATACTCCGTGGACGCGTGCCGCGGCACGCCTTGAAAATTTGTCGCGAATATAGTCAGCAAAAAGCCCAATGCAACCAAAAGCGGGAACCGTCCCCACCCCGCCACGGGGCGACGCCCCCGGGAGTGATCCGGAATGCAGCAAGCCATCGACGCCCTGAACGAGAAACTCGACCGCCTGGTCGCAGCGCTGGAACGGCTGGCTCCGCCGCCGCCACCGACACCGGACTTCTCCGCAGCCGATTGTTTCGTATGGGACAATGCCGCCGGAGCGCTGTCACCCGTCACCGACGTCAACCGCATAGACATCGGCCTTATCCGGGGCGTCGACCGGGTGCGCGACATCTTGCTGGACAACACGAGGCGCTTTGCCACCGGGCTGCCCGCGAACAATGTTTTGTTGTGGGGCGCGCGCGGAATGGGCAAGTCATCGCTGGTAAAGGCATCCCACGCGGCCATAGCTGCGGAAACCGGCACCGCGCTGAAGCTGATCGAGATCCATCGTGAGGACATCGACGCCCTGCCCCGCCTCATGCAGTTGCTCAGGCCGGCGCCGGCGCGCTTCATCGTGTTCTGCGACGACTTGTCATTCGATCACGACGATACGTCCTACAAATCCCTCAAGGCGGTGCTCGATGGCGGCGTCGAAGGCCGCCCAGACAACGTGATTTTCTACGCCACGTCGAACCGCCGTCACCTTCTCCCGCGCGACATGATCGAGAACGAACGCTCTACTGCCATCAACCCCTCCGAGGCAGTCGAGGAGAAGGTGTCACTGTCGGACCGCTTTGGCCTGTGGCTCGGCTTCCACAAGTGCAGCCAGGATGACTACCTCGAAATGATCGAGGCATATGTACGCCACTTCGGCCTCGACATCGAACCGGAGGAGTTGCGGCGCGACAGCCTGGAATGGGCGACGACCCGCGGAGCAAGGTCCGGACGGGTCGCCTGGCAATATGTCAACGATCTTGCCGGTCGCCTCGGAAAGAAGCTCGAGACGCCATCGCCCTACTGAAGGAATGTCAGCGGGTTGACCGGCTTGGAGTTCTTGCGCACCTCAAAGTGCAGCTGGGGCTGCTTGGCCGAACCGGACATGCCGGAAGACGCGATCTGCTGGCCCCGCTTGACGGTATCGCCGCGCTTCACGGCGATCTCGGAAACATGGCCATAGACCGTCACCACGCCGTCGCTGTGACGGACAAGGACTGTCTTGCCGAGCTCCTTCAAGCCGTCGCCCGCGTAGATGACGACGCCGTTCTCCGCCGCCTTGACCGGGGTTCCGGCAGGCACCGAAATGTCGATGCCGTCATTGGGCTTTCCGCCGGCGTTCGAACCGAATGCGCCGACGATGCGCCCCTGAACCGGCCAACGCATCGTGTTGACGCCTGTCGCTTCCGGCGCCCTGGCGGTGTCATTCGTCTCGATCGTCGTGATGGAGCCCTCGGTGGACTTGCTGACCACGCGCGGCGGAGTGTAGCCGTTGACCGGCTTGGGATCTTCCACCGGACGGGTCTTGCTGGTCGTCACCGGATCGATCTTCGGAGCGGCTGCAACCTGCTGCGTCTCCGGCGCGCTCAATCCCGGGATGACGAGGGTCTGGCCGATGCGAACGGTATCCGTCGACATCGAGTTGACCCGCTTGATGGCTTCGATGCTCGCGCCGGTCTTGCGCGAAATCGCGGACAGGGTGTCGCCGGCGACCACCGTATAGCGTCCGCCGCCCGCGGTCACTTCTGCACGTTGCGGCGCCGCCGAAGCCTTGGCGACGGCCGGCCGGGGACGGGGCGCTGGTGCGACGTCCCGAGGCAGCGAACTGCGATTTCCGACAGCCGCGCTTGCAGCCTGCGTTGCCGGATCGCTGTCCGGCGCCGAAACGCTCGCGTTATGCGAATAGACGTAGGTCGGTATAAGGATTTTCTGCCCGGCAGAAACGGTCTTCGGATCCTTTATGCCGTTGGCTTCCATGATCGCGTTGGCCGGCACTCCGTAGCGCCTGGCCAGGGTATAGATCGTCTCGCCCTGACGCAGCGCCACCTGCGTCGCTCCGACATTGGTCCAGCCCCCCTTCGTCGTCGACGGCGTCGATGCCTGCTGCTGTGCAGTCGGCTCGCCGAAACGCACGGGCGCCGGATCGGACGCGGGAATGGACGCGGTCGTCACCGGCGAAACATTGGTCGACCCGAAGGGGGCCGGCGAGCTGCCTGTCGCCACGGGGGTGGCCGGCTGCGGGACATCCAGATGGTTCTCCGACGGCTTGGGCAACATGGTGCGTTCGACCGGCTGCGCCACGACCGATCCCGTAACGACCGTCGGGTCGTAATTCGGCTGGCCGTAGTCGGTAACCGCCGGCTGGGAAACCTCGTTCGGCTGCGGGATCGCGCCGGTATAGAATCCATCGGAAAAGCGGATCACATCCGAACTGCAGCCGGCTGCGAGACCGCCGATCGAGAGAATCGTTGCAGCCCTCGCCAGACGCAAGATCCCCTGGCTTGTGATTTTGTTACGCATCACGTCACTCAAATCCCTTCGGATAGTGACATGATTAAAGCGTGTTAATGTTACTGTGTGGTTAAACGGGTGTTACCAATCGGGAAATCCGTTCGCTCCCATCCGCGCCCAACCTAGAGCACCTCGGGCAATCCGCTGGCAATCGGCTGAAAGCGGACCGTACCGATGTCCTCGCGCTCGAAACGGCTGCCCGTCTTGGTCAACCGGGCAAGAGCCTGCGGCTGCTCGGCACCGCCTATCGCGCAAACCATCACGCCGCCCGAAACGAGCTGATCGACAAACTGGCGCGGAATGGAGTCGAAGGCCGCCCAGCAAACGATGCGATCGAACGGGCCGTCCTCGCTGCCGGTCGATCCGTCGGCCCGATTGGCGATGACATTGCTTATGCCGAGTTGCCGGATGCGCTGTACCGCCTCCTGGTGAAGCGTCCGAAAACGCTCGACGGTATAGACCCTCTTGGCGATCTTCCCCATGACCGCGGCGGTGTAACCGGTACCCGTACCGATCTCGAGCACGCGATGGCTGTCATCAATGCCGAGGGCATGGAGAATGCGAGCCTGAAGGTCGAGCCCCTCCAGCGTCTCGCCGCAGGCGATGGGGACGGTGCGCGGTCCCATGACAAGGTGGCGGTACTGGGCCTCGATGAAGTCGCGGCGGGGAACGGTCTCGAATGCGCTCATCAAGGCCTTGTCGTCCAGGCCGATCGCACGCATCCGCAGGAGAAACGCAGCAAAGCCCTCGCGATCTCCCTGGTGAACCGCACGCAGCTCCGGTCGGTCGCCTTCCTTCATGCAAGCCCTTCCTCGAGTCGCTGCGCCATTTCATGGGCTGTCAGGTCGAGCTTCAGCGGCGTCACGGAAATCCGGTTGCGTTGCAAGGCGCCGATGTCGCTGTCGCCGGGCGCTTCCGCGTCTCCGCGGCCGAAGCGAATCCAGAAATAGGGGAAACCGCGTCCGTCGGTGCGCTCCTCCATGTAGAGCCCGTGCAGAAGCTTGCCCTGCCGGGTGACCTCCACGCCCTCGACCGCGTCGACCGCGCAATTCGGAAAGTTCACGTTGAGGAACGTGCCCGGGTCCATCTCGATGCCGATGAGCTTGCGCAACAGGTCCGGCGCCAGCGTCTCGACCACCTCCCACGGCACGATGCGCCGCTGGTTCTCGAAATTGTAGGCCTGCGAGATCGCGATCGAGCGGACGCCGAGAAGCGTGCCCTCCATGGCGCCGGCCACGGTGCCCGAATAGGTCACGTCGTCCGCGAGGTTCTGGCCGGAATTGACGCCGGACAGCACGAGATCGGGCTTTTCCGGCATGATGTGCGTCACCGCCATGATCACGCAGTCCGTCGGCGTTCCGCGCAGCGCGAACCGCCTCTCGGAGATCTCGCGCAGCCGCAGCGGATCGTTGATCGTCAGCGAATGGGCAAGCCCGCTCTGGTCGGTCTCCGGGGCGACGACCCAGATGTCGTCGGAGAGCGTCGCGGCGATGCGTTCCAGCACCGCGAGCCCCTCGGCGTGTATGCCGTCGTCATTGGTGATCAGGATGCGCATGGCTGCCCCGTTTCTCGCCCTGCCTCATGCCCCGATCACCTCGATTCCGCCCATGTAGGGCTTCAGCGCATCGGGGACGCGAATCGACCCGTCGGCATTCTGGTAGTTTTCCATGACGGCAATGAGGGCGCGCCCGACCGCCACGCCCGATCCGTTCAGCGTGTGGACGAAACGCGTCTCCTTCTCGCCCTCCGCGCGGTAGCGCGCATTCATGCGCCGTGCCTGGAAATCGCCGCACACCGAGCACGAGGAGATCTCCCGGTACATGTTCTGCCCCGGCAGCCAGACCTCGATGTCGTAGGTCTTCCGCGCGCCGAATCCCATGTCGCCGGTGCACAGAACCACGGTGCGGAAATGCAGCCCCAGCCGCTCGAGGATCGTCTCGGCGCATTTCGTCATGCGCTCGTGTTCCTCGATCGAGGTCTCCGCGTCGGTGATCGAGACCAGCTCGACCTTGTAGAACTGGTGCTGGCGCAGATAGCCGCGCGTGTCGCGCCCGGCCGACCCGGCCTCCGAACGGAAGCACGGCGTCAGCGCGGTATAGCGGCGCGGCAGCGTCGCGGCGTCGAGGATTTCCTCGCGCACCAGGTTGGTGAGCGACACCTCCGCGGTGGGGATCAGCCAGAAACCCTCGCGCGTCTGGAAAAGGTCCTCGCTGAATTTCGGCAACTGACCGGTGCCGTACATGGCGTCGTCGCGCACCAGCAGCGGCGGATTGACCTCGGTATAGCCGTGCTCCCGCGTGTGCACGTCAAGCATGAACTGGCCAAGCGCGCGCTCCAGCCGCGCCAGCCCGCCCTGCACCACGGTGAAGCGCGATCCCGACAGTTTCGCCGCCGTCTCGAAATCCATCTGGCCGAGCGCCTCGCCCAGCTCGAAATGTTCCTTCGGCTCGAAATCGAAGGCCGGTCTTTCGCCGGTGACGCGCACTTCCACGTTGTCGTTCTCGTCTGCGCCCACCGGCACGTCGTCGAGCGGCACATTGGGAATGCGCGACAGCGCGTCGTTCAGCTGCGTCGTCAGCTCGCGCTCCGTTTCCTCGCCGGACTGGATGAAGGACTTGATCTCGGCGACCTCGGTCTTCAGCGCCTCCGCCCGCTCCGTGTCCTTGGCCGCCATGGCCTTGCCGATCTCCTTCGAGGCCGCGTTGCGGCGCGTCTGCGCCTCCTGCAGCCTGGCGATATGCGCGCGGCGCTTCTCGTCGAGTTCGATCAGGGTCGCGCTTTCCGGCGCCGCGCCGCGCTTCCGAAGCGCCTCGTCGAGCTTGTCCGGATTGTCGCGGATCCAACGGATATCGAGCATGACTCAGGTCCTGTCATGTATGAATCTGGAATAGGTGTGGGGTGTCGCGCGAAAGACGGCAAGGGTCAAGGGCAGCCTGTGTCGCGCCCTCAGGACGACCGCGTTTCCTCGCCGGAATCCTCGTCCGAAGCAGCCGCGTCCGCCTCCCGTTCCCTGCGCTTCCTTTCGACATAGCGGGCGGAAAGGATGGAGAACTCGTAGAGCAGCAACGTCGGTACAGCGAGCCCGATCTGCGTCAGCGGATCGGGCGGCGTGAGAATGGCCGCTGCCACGAAGGCGATGACGATGGCGTATTTCCGCTTGCTGGCCAGCGACTCGGTGGTCACGAGGCCGGCACGGGCGAGCAGCGTGATCGCCACCGGCAACTGGAAGACAATGCCGAAGGCAAAGATCAGCGTCATGATCAGGCTCAGATATTCCGAGACCTTCGGAAGGTGCTGGATGGATGCCAGCCCCTCCCCGCCCGTCTGCTCCATCGACAGGAAGAACCACATCGCCATCGGGATGATCAGGAAATAGACGAGCGCCGCACCAAGGAGAAAGAGGATCGGCGTGGCAACGAGATAGGGCAGGAACGCCTGGCGCTCGTTGCGGTACAGGCCGGGCGCCACGAAGAGGTATAGCTGGGACGCGATGACGGGGAACGCGAGCACGAGACCACCGAACGCACCGATCTTGATCTTGGTGAAGAAGAACTCCTGCGGCGCGGTGTAAATGAACCGGACGTCGTCGCTCGACAGATCCAGCCAGTTCACTGCCCACTGGAACGGCACGACCAGCAGATTGAAGATTTCCGTTGCGAAGGTGTAGGAAATGACGAAGGCAACGAAAAACGCGGCAACGCTCCAGATCAGGCGCTGACGCAACTCGATCAGGTGCGACATAAGCGGAGCCGCCGTCGCTTCCATAAGTTCTTCTTCGTTCACCTTGCTCAAGATTTATCCCCCGCGGATTTTGCGGATGTCGCCTTGCGAGATGCCGCCCTCGTCGCGGTTTTGGATTTCGGCTTTGCGGTGGCCGCCGCAGGCTTGGCAGTCGCGGAACGGCCGGAAGCTTTGCCGGCCGCCGGTCTTGCAGCGGACGACTTGCCGGCGGACTTGGCGCGGGAAGTGGAACCCGCCGTCTTTCCGCCGGCTGCATTCCTATCCTGCGCGGAGGCTTTCGCGCCCTTGGTTCCGGCCAACCTGCTGCCGGCTGCGGAATGGGACGGAGCTTTTGCCTTTGCAGCGGCCGTCTTGGATTTCGTGCCCTTCGCTTCGCCCGCCGTCTTGGCCTTGCCGGTCTTCGGCTGCGCTGCCCGCATTTTCTCTCCCGCGGAGGCGAGCGCGTCGTCGGCCGGACTTGGCGGCTTCGTGGCATCGTCCACGTCCCTGGCCGCGCGTTTCAGGTCGGCGCTGAGATCCTCGCCGATCTTGCCGAGCGGATTGAGCGCCTGCTTGATCTCGTTGCGGGGGTCGAGGCTCTTCACGTCCTGCGCAAGCTGGCGAACGTCGTCCAGTTCGGCTTCCTTCAGCGCATCGTCGAACTGCCTGCGGAAATCACCTGCCATCTTGCGCAAGCCGCTGGTGGTCTTGGCAAATGTCCGAAGCATCTTCGGCAGGTCCTTCGGGCCGACGATGACGATCAGCACGATGGCTACGACGAGAAGTTCACTCCAGCCAAAATCCGGCAACATGAAAGATATCCATCCGCGTCATGGCTCGATCGGCTCGGCCGACCGGGCACAAGACGCTAAAAGCGGTTCAGCTTTTCTTCTTGGCGGCAGTCGTGGTTTCGACCGGTTCGTCGGCCTTGTGTTCAACCGTTTTCGCCACGTCCTCCGCGCCCTGCTCTCCTTCGTCGGCGAGCCCCTTGCGGAAGTTCTTGATGCCCTTGGCGACGTCGCCCATCAGCTCCGGAATCTTGCCGCGTCCGAACAGCAGCAACACGATAACGAGCACGATGACCCATTGCCACCAGCCAGTAATTCCCATGAGAACGATCTCCTCAAGCCTCGTTTGTCTCGCGACACTTAGGCGTTTTCCGCGTCAGATTCAAACAGCATTATGTCGCCGGGACGTACATAAATAGTCACATCTCGTATCCCGGCGGGCAGTTCGTCGGCCCGAATTCGCGCGCGCACCGGCTGATCCGTGCCCGGAACAGCCAGCACCAGATTTTCCGTCACGCCGAGGAACCGTCTGCTGACGACCCGGCCGGGAATGCCGCCCTCGCCCGGCGCACGCACATCCAGTCCGACCGTGCGAACCGCAACACTCACCGGAGTACCATCCGGCCTGCCCGCGCAGTCGAATGTCCCGAGCGGCGTTTCCGTGACGCCGCCGCGGCACGTGGACGAAAACACGTTCAGCTCCGAGAAGAACCCGGCCACGAACAGGTTTCGCGGCGCATGATAGATCTCGTGCGCCGTGCCGGCCTGGATTATCTCGCCATGATCGAGCAATGCGATACGGTCGCCCATGCGCATGGCCTCCTCCGCGTCATGCGTGACGACGATCGCGGTGGCCCGCGTCTCGCGCAGGATCGCCAGCGTCTCTGCACGCACGCTGTCCTTCAGCCGGGTATCCAGGCCCGAAAACGGCTCGTCCATCAGGATGACGGACGGTCGCGGTGCCAGCGCACGGGCCAGCGCCACGCGCTGCTGTTCGCCGCCGGACAGGACGTGCGGATAGCTGTTCAGGTGATGCTCTAGGCCGACACGACGGATGGCGGCCAGGGCCTCGCGGTTCGTGTCTGCGGCGCTCATGCTGCGCAGACCGAAGCGCACATTGTCGAGAATTGTCATGTGCGGGAACAGCGCGAAGTCCTGGAACATCAGCCCGACGGACCGCTTTTCCGGCGGGGTGAAAACATTGTCGCCGGCGATGACCCGGCCATTCATCCTCACCCGACCCGAGCTCTGTTCCTCCAGCCCGGCGGCCAGCCGAAGCAGCGAAGTCTTCCCGGAGCCGGACGGCCCGAGCAGGCACAGGATCTCTCCCGGCTTGGCAACGAGGGAAATCCCCTTCAGCGTATGGACGTCGCCGTAATGCAGGTGAATATCCTCGAACGCCAGTTCGGCGGCGAAGGTTACGCCTGTGCGCTGAAGGGAGGAATCTTGGCTTTGAACCATCGGGTACGCGATCGAAACGGGTTGGCGGGCGCCGAAGCGCCCGTACCGTCTCAATCATCGCCGCCCTTGGGTGTCAACAGACCGAGCTCTTCCAGGTCGATATCCGTCAGCTCCTCCTCGTCCTCGGTCAATTCGTCCGGATCGAGATTCGGCATCGGCATGGAGAAATTCGAGGGCATGCGCGTGGACAGCAGGCCGGCCCCCTTGAGCTCTTCAAGTCCCGGCAGGTCGCGTATTTCAGACAGGCCGAAATGATCGAGAAATTCCAACGTCGTACCGTATGTGACCGGGCGGCCCGGTGTCTTGCGTCGTCCGCGCATCTTGACCCAGCCGGTTTCCAGGAGGACGTCCAGCGTGCCCTTGGAGGTTTCAACGCCCCGGATTTCCTCCATCTCCGCACGCGTCACCGGTTGATGATACGCGATGATGGCCAGGACTTCGAGGGCCGCGCGCGAAAGCTTTCGCTGCTGGACTTCCTCGCGCTGCATCAGGAAACCGAGATCGCCCGCCGTGCGAAATGCCCAGCAATTTTCTATGCGTACAAGGTTCACCCCGCGCTTTTCATAGAATTGCTGCAACTCGGTCATCAGCGCGCGGATATCGACGCCTTCGGGCAGCCGGTCGGCGAGAGCCTTTTCGCTTACCGGTTCGGCGGACGCGAAGACCAGCGCCTCGGCCATGCGCATCGCCTCGGCCTCAACCATTCGGCGGGCAGGATTCTCGCTCTCGATCGGCACGACATTGTCTCCGTCGTCCCCCGAGCCATGATGGAATTCCTCCACCGCCTCCATGCCGTTTCCGGTATCATCCATGCTGTCGGTCATTGTTCAGCCCCCGCACGGGTTACGTCCCGCATGTACAACGTGGAGAAATGCGTGTCCTGGCGGATCTCCACCACCCGCTCGCGAACCAGTTCCAGGCTCGCCGCAAAGGCACTCGCGATCGCCGTGCGGCGTTGTTCCGGCGTACTGACATAGGCGACGATATAGCTGTCGAGCGCCGTCCATTCCGGTATCTCGCCCACCAGACGCCGCAGGATTTCACGTGCTTCCGTGAGCGACCAGACCGCGCGCTTGGCGATCTCCACGTGGTTGTTGATCTCGCGCTGGCGCTGTTGCGCATAGGCGGTGAGAAGATCGAAAAGCGAGGCGTGGTATTCGTTGGTCTTTTCCACCACGACCGTTTCCGGCATGCCGCGTGCGAACACGTCGCGCCCCAACCGGTTCCGATTGATCAGCCGGGCGGCGGCATCGCGCATCGCTTCCAGCCGCTTCAGCCGGAATTGCAGGAGCGCCGCCATTTCCTCGCCCGACTGTTCGTCATCGTCCTTGGGCTGCGGTATCAGCAGCTTCGACTTGAGAAATGCGAGCCATGCCGCCATGACGAGATAGTCGGCGGCCAGTTCAAGACGCAATGCCCGGGCCTTCTCGATAAAGATCAGGTACTGTCGCGCCAGTTCCAGAACTGAGATCTGCGTCAGGTCGACCTTCTGGTTGCGCGCAAGGTGCAGCAACAGGTCGAGCGGCCCCTCGAAGCCCTCGACATCGACCACGAGCGCCGGCTCCGACGCAGCACGCCGATCCGCGTTGTCCTGCCAGACGGCATCCATCGGCACCGCCTTTTCCCTGGCGGCGCCACTGTTGGTGGCAGCCTGGTTGTCCGTAGCGTTCAAGCGCACAGCTCCTGTTGTACCGGTTTCACCGCCAACAGCGCCATGCCGGGCGGTTATGCGGTCGTCTTGAAATATCCGTCCAGTTCGTCGCGCAACGCAGCCACATGAACCGCATCGCCAAGCCTGTTGTCATGTTGCGCCAGCATCGCCAGTGCCGCCCGAGCGCGTTCCTCTGCCCTGCCCTCCAGGACCGGCGTCGCCGCGGCAACGGCCAGCATCTCCGCCATGACGCCGTTGCAATGTAGGACAACATCGCAACCCGCGCCAAAGATGCTTTCGGTGCGAGCGGCGAAATCCCCAGAAAGTGCGTGCATCGACACGTCGTCGCTCATCAGCAGCCCGCCAAAACCGATTTCGCCGCGAATGATCTCGGCCACAACCCTTGGTGACGTCGTGGCTGGCTGTTCCGGATCGATTGCCGAATAGACCACGTGGGCAGTCATCGCCATCGGCATGTCGGCAAGCGCCTTGAAGGGCGGGAAATCATGCGCCCGCAATTCCTCCAGCGATGCATCGACGATCGGCAGATCCTTGTGACTGTCGGCAAAAGCCCGACCGTGCCCGGGGATGTGCTTGATGACCGGCAGCACACCACCTTCCATCAGCCCTTCCGCCGCTTCACGGCCAAGTATGGAGACCGTTTCCGGATCCTTGCCATAGGCACGGTCGCCGATCACGTCGTGGGCACCCTCCACGGGAACGTCGAGTACCGGCAGGCAGTCGGCGTTGATGCCGAGCGGCAGGAGATCGGCCGCATGGAGCCGCGACATCGTCCGCGCAGCCCGCCTTCCCGCACCCCGGTCGCCGCGATAGAGGTCCCCGATTGCCGCGCCGGACGGATAGGACCGGGTGATCGGCTCGCGGATGCGCTGAACGCGGCCGCCTTCCTGGTCGATGAACACCGGTGCATCGTCGCGCCCGACCAATGCACGAAAATGTGCCGTCAACGCCCGGATTTCCGCGGGAGAGCCGATATTGCGGGCGAACAGGATCAGTCCCCACGGCCTTTCGCGTTCCAGGAACTCGATCTCTTCATCGGTGAAGCTGGTGCCGGCACAGCCGGTAATCATCGCTTTTGATTCGGTCATGCGAGATCCTATCTGCAAACGATACAAACGAAAAAGGCGGCTTGCGCCGCCTTGTCTCCGATAACGTGGTTTTCCTATCGCGCCACAAAGCAGCTTCCGCCTTCCTGCTTCAACCGTTCGCAGACAGCCACTGCATCCTGCCGGCCATTTGCCACGATGCGAACCCGGTGATAGGTGCCGCGACCCTCGATCTCAGCCTGCTGGATCGTCACCTGGCGGTTGCCGATGACATTGGCAAATCGGCGCGCAAGGTCCGCGGCGGACTGTTGCGCCAGTTCCGCTGAGGGCTGCGAGGCGATCTGCACCATATAGCTGCCGGGCGCGACCTGACTCGGAGCTGCCGCTGCCGGTGCGGGGCTGGGCGCCTGCGCCGCCGGGGCAGAGGCGACCTGGCGGGTCGGCTGTTGCACGCCACCCACGATGGTAACCGGCTGGTCGGAAGGCCTTTCGGGAATTGCGACAGGTGCGCGCACCGGCTCGCTCGCCGCAGGAGCCGTTGCTTCCCCGGCTTGCGTCGCAAGCGGTTCACTCACTTCCGGTTCGGCAATTGCGGCAAGCTGCTCTGCCGTGGCGGCTTCCGTCGTCGAACTGTCGGCAATCGCCTCCGATGTCCCGACCGGTGCGGGAGACGACGCAACATCCGGCGCGGCCGGAACGGTCGTGGTCTCGATCGGGCGCACCGGCGCATCGGGCGTCGGTATCGTCGGCGCGGGCTCAGGTGCCGCCGCAACAACCGGCTGTTCAGGTGCCGGCTGGTTCTCGACCAGCGTTCCGTCGGGTTTCACGATGACCGTGCGCACGCGGCGAGGCGCGAGAACGGGTGTGGCGCTCTCGGCGATATCGTCCGCGGCATCGGGCGTCAGGCGATCCTCGATCTTGGCCGTCTCTGCGACCGCGTTTGGCAAGATCGGGGCACCGGCAGCATTCAGGTCGATCGGCTCCTCGGAGGTCGAGACGAGCGTTTCCTGCGTCGGCACCGTCTCGCCATTTCCGTCGACTTCGCTGTAGACGGCGCGATCCTGGTTTGGCACCTGCTTGCCGCCCGGGTCCTCCGGCACGATCTTGACCGGCTCCGGATCGGCCTTGACCAGAACCGGCGCGCCTGAATCGACACCGTTGTCCGAAGACAGGCCAAATGCGGCGATGGCGCCAAGTATGGCAACGCCGCCGACAGCGGCGGCGATCATCATGCCCCGTTTGGATCTCGGTTCTTCGCCATGAATGGCATCGGCGACTGCCGCACCGGCCACCGGCGCGGCCGCCGGCGTGTCATCGCGCGCCGACATGTCATGGTCGACGAATTCGAGGTCGCGTGCGAGCGCGGTCTCGAAAGATCCCATGTCGAGATCGAGCCCGCTGTCCTGCTTTTCGGCTTCGGGCTTCGCTTCCGCGGTTTCGGCAGCATCGCGCATGGAATCGAACTGGTCGTAGCCGCTCAGCGCGGCATCGAGTTCACGCTCGATATCGACTGCCATCGAAGCCTTGTCCTCGACATCCGGCAATTCGGGCAGGTCCAGCGGCTGCATGGGCTCGATATCTGCAGCGGGCAGCTCGGCGGTTTCGACAACCGGCGGCGCGGCCTGCGACGCGATCTCCTCGACCGCCGCCTCTATGTCGCTGACATAGGTGCTCTCGACGTCGGTTTCGGCCGATGCGGAGGCCGGGGCCGCGCCGTCTCCTTCCGCGACCTCGTGCGCGGCGGCCGGAGCCTCGGCACCGCCCTCGTCGAAGGAAATCGCAAGGCCCTCGTTCAGAGCGCTCTCGAATGCATCGAGTATCTCCGCATCCTCGTCAACAGGACCCGCCGGTTCGTCACGGGCAGGCGCGGCAGGCTCGTCCTGGTCGTACCAGACAGGAGCGGATGCCGGCACTTGCGCGAAGGTCTCCGTTTGCGACGGGGATTGGGCCGGCGCCGGCGAATTGGACCATTCGACCCCTGCATCGTCGCCGAGATTGCCGAGAAGGTCGATCAGTTCGGCCTCCAGCGTACCGGGGCTACCCGCATCGGCGGAATGCGATTCCGCCTCGGCCGCGGGCCGGGGATCTTCGGCAACCGGCGCTTCCGGCATGCGGGGATAGGCGGATGAAGGCGCGTCGGGGTAGTCCGTCTCTGGCGCTCCGGAATATGCCGGGGCCGGCGCTTCGGCATACTGCGGCTCCACCTCGTCGGGATAGGCGGGTTCCCCGGGATGTTCTGCTTCGGGCGTCTCGGCATATTCGGCTGCCGGCGGCTCGGAATGCTCTGTTTCGGGCGCCTCGGAATATCCGGCCACGGGCGCTTCCGGATAGGCGGATGCAGGAGTCTCGGGAATGCCGTGTGCGGCATTTACGGCCTCTTCGACCTCGGCGACAGCCGCCTCCACCTCCCCAACCGATTCGCCCTCTATGGAAGCTGAAAAATCACCCAGTTCGCGAAGCAAGGCATCCTCAAGGTCCATCTGGCCGTCATCGGCGTCAGGGTCAGCATCTGCAGCAGCTTCTGGCTCGGAATAGCCGATGATCTGCGAGAGCTCGAACAGCGGATCATCGCGAGAGATCCGGTCTTCTCCGGTATTGCCGACGTCCAATTTGCGGTTGGTCGCGTCCGTCATGCCAGTACCCCATACGCCTTACTGCAGGGAAAGATCCCGCTTTACGCTAAATGCCAGCGCATTATGGGCAAAAGGTGACAGGGTTCTACCGCATTTCGGCCGGAGAATCGGCCCCGACGATGGCAAGCCCGGACCGCAGCACATTGAGTACGCCCTGCACCAGCCCCAGTCTGGCACGTGTCAATTGTGGATTGTTAACCTTAACAAAGCGTAAGGCCTCGTTGTCTGTGCCCTTGTTCCATTGGCCATGGAAGGCACTGGCAAGATCGTAAAGATAGAACGCGACGCGGTGCGGTTCATGCGCCTGCGCCGCTGCCTCGATCACCCGCGGATACTCCGCCAGCTTCCGGATAAGGGCCATCTCGCTCTCGTCCGTAAGCAGTTCAAGATCGTCGGGATCGACAACGACCTCCCCGCCGAACTGCTCGGCCGCCTGCCGGAATACCGAATGACAGCGCGCGCTGGCATATTGGACGTAAAATACGGGATTGTCCTTGGACTGCTCCGTCACCTTGGCGAAATCGAAATCCAGCGGCTCCATGTTCTTGCGATAGAGCATCATGAACCGCACGGAATCGCGCCCTACCTCATCGACCACCTCGCGCAGCGTGACGAACTGGCCGGCCCGTTTCGACATGCGCACCGGCTCGCCATTGCGGTAGAGCTTCACGAGCTGGCACAGCAGCACCGTTAGCTTTGCATCGTCTCCTGCAACCGCGCGAGCGAGCGCCTCCATGCGCTTCACATAGCCGCCATGGTCGGCGCCGAGGACATAGATCATCTCCTTGAAGCCGCGCCTGTACTTGTCCAGGAAATAGGCAACATCGGCGGCAAAATAGGTATAACTGCCGTCGGACTTGACCAGCGGACGGTCTACGTCATCACCGACCGCGGTCGAGCGGAAAAGCGTCTGTTCGCGATCCTCCCAGTCATCAGGCAGTTGTCCCTTCGGCGGCGGCAGGGTGCCCTTGTAGACATGCCCGTTCATCGTGAGCTCGTTTATCGCGGTGCGTATGCGCTTCTCGCCATCGGCATGCAGGTCACGCTCGGAGAAAAATACGTCGTGATGTACGTTAAGTGCGTCGAGATCATCCCGGATCATGGCCATCATCGCATCGATCGCCCTGTCCTTGACGATGGCCAGCGCCTCGTCCTCCGGCATGTCTAGAAGCTTGCGGCCATATTCCTCGGCCAGCGACTTGCCGAGCGGAACCAGGTAATCGCCGGGATAGAGGCCTTCCGGTATCTCGCCGATCTCTTCGCCGAGCGCCTCTCGGTAGCGCAGCATGACCGAGCGCCCCAGCACGTCGATCTGTACGCCCGCGTCATTGATGTAGTATTCCTTGGTGACATCATACCCGGCAAAGGCCAGGAGGTTGGCAAGCGCGTCACCGACAACGGCGCCGCGGCAATGACCGACATGCATCGGCCCGGTCGGGTTGGCCGACACATATTCCACGTTCACCTTCAGGCCGCCGCCAAGGTCGCACCGGCCGAAATCGGTCTCCTTTTCCAGTATCGTCGCAAGCTGCTTGCGCCAAAAGCCGTCGGAAAGCTTCAGATTCACGAAACCGGGGCCGGCGATACCGGCTTCCATGACATCGGGATCCTCCGAAAGCTTGGCAGCCAGTTTCTCGCCAAGTTCGCGCGGCGCCATTCCCGCCTGTTTTGCCAGGACCAGTGCAGCGTTGGTGGCGATATCGCCGTGCGACGCATCGCGGGGCGGCTCGATTCCCAGTTTTTCGAGATTGAGCTCACCGCCATTGGCGCCCTTGATACCAAGCGACGCGACGGCCTCGATGACCCGATGACGAAACTCGGTGAAAATGTTCATTTTTGCTGTCCTGGATGGAAACGGAGATCCGGCTACCGGAGAATTCGGGCGTGGCTATCGCAAATCGGGAGTATGGTCAAACAGGCGACGATGTTCCGACAGTGCAAAGGTGTCGGTCATTCCGGCAAGGTAGTCCGCGACCCGCCGTGCGAGCGCAGGTTCGTCGACCTGCGAAAGCTGCTCCGACCAGTGCCCGCCCATCTTCTCGGGTTGCGCCATGAATGCGGCAAAAAGCCCGCGCACGATCTCCTCTGCCTGCGCCCGCACCCGCATGACGTCCGGATGGCGGTACATGTTGGCAAACATGAAGTCCTTCAGCTCCCTTTCCAGCGATGCCATTTCCGGCGAGAACTCCGCCATCGTCCTGCCGGCGCGGTAGATGTCTTCCACGCTTGTCGGCTCCAGCTCCGAGAGATTCTGCGTTGTACGGGCGATCACGTCCTCGACCATGCGGGTGATCAGGCGCCGCGTCGTCTCGTGGCCCCGCCGACTGTCATCGAGACCGGGATAGAGCCGATCCACCTCGTCGAGTATCTCCCGCGCAAGCGTCACCTCGCGCAACATGTCGAAATTCAACAATCCTGCACGAAGCCCGTCGTCAATGTCGTGAGTGTTGTAGGCGATGTCGTCAGAGATCGCCGCAAGCTGCGCTTCAAGTCCCGCATGCCGGTCGATCTCCAGGTCATGCAGCGCACAATAGTTCAGGATCGTCGGCGGGACCGGCCCGCGAGTGCCTCTTCCCGTTTCCGGGTCTTCCAGTGGCCCATTGTGCTTTACGAGCCCTTCCAGAGTTTCCCAGGTCAGGTTCAGGCCGTCAAACTCGGCATAGCGCCGTTCCAGTTTCGTGACGACGCGCAAGGCTTGCGCGTTGTGATCAAATCCGCCGTAATCGGCCATCAACTCGTTCAGCACATCCTCGCCCGTGTGACCGAACGGAGTGTGGCCGAAATCGTGTACCAGCGCCACGGCTTCGGCGAGGTCTTCATCCAGCCGGAATGCCCGTGCCAGCGCGCGCGCGATTTGCGAAACCTCGATCGTATGCGTCAACCTTGTTCGGTAATGATCGCCCTCGTGACTGAAGAAGACCTGCGTCTTGTGCTTGAGTCGCCGAAATGCGGTCGAATGCACGATGCGATCGCGATCACGTTGAAATTCGGTACGCGTACGGCTGCGCGGCTCGTCCACGAAGCGCCCGCGGCTCTTCTCGGGACAAGTCGCGTACGCCGCCCGTTCGCCAAGGCCGAAACCGATGCCCTGCAACGTCTCGTCCGAAACCCGCTGCATGCTTGTGCCGTCTCCTTGCAATTTACCCGACCGCTTCCTTGTTGACGCGGCCGCAGCCGCTTCATACCTATGATGCAGTGTGTTGAACACCATATGAACGGCAACCGCTCGGGAATTTGAAACGATGACGGCGCATCCGAAAATGGCAGACAAGAGCGTTAAGGTTACCGATGCATGTGCCGCGCGCGTCTCGAAAATCCTCGAGGACGAACCGGAGAACCGTGCATTGCGCATATCCGTTGAAGGCGGCGGATGCTCGGGCTTCTCCTACAAGTTCGACTTGGTTCCCGGCCCCGCCGAGGACGACATCGTCATTGAGAAGAACGGTGCGACCATCCTGATCGACCAGCTTTCCATGGTCTACATGGCCGGCTCCGAGATCGACTTCGTCGACGACCTGATCGGCCAGTCCTTCCAGATCCGCAACCCCAACGCCGTTGCAAGCTGCGGTTGCGGCACTTCATTCTCGATATGAAGAACGGCCCGGAGATTCCCGGGCCGCATCAGTCCTAGTCTTCGCCCAGCTCCTGCGGGAGCGCCAGATTGAGCACGATGGAAATCAGCGCCGCCGGCAGAAGACCGGAGGTCAGAAGGACCTGTAGCGTCCTCGGCAAATGCTGAAGGGCACCCGGTTCGAGCTGCAGCCCGAGCCCTACCGAAAGCGATACCGCGAAGATCACCATGTTTCGCCTGTTCCAATCGACATCCGCGAGCATCTTCACGCCTGCGGCGGTTACCATGCCGAACATCACGATGACACCTCCGCCCAGTACGTTGATCGGAACGGTTGCAACGATGGCGCCGAACTTCGGGATCAGACCGCAGAGGACAAGGAAGATCGCCCCCAAGGTGACAACATGGCGGCTCATCACGCCGGTCATGGAGATCAGTCCGACATTCTGGCTGAACGATGTATTGGGCAGGCCGCCGAACACGCCCGCTATCGCAGTGCCCAGCCCGTCGGCATAGGTGGCCCCGGCGATCTCCTTGTCGGATGCCTCGCGCCCGGCCCCGCCCTTGCATATGCCCGAGGTGTCGCCGACCGTCTCGATGGCGGAGATGACTGCCATGAAGCACATGCCGATGATAATCGCGCCGTTGAACTCGATACCCCATTTGAACGGCGTCGGCAGCGCGAAAATGGCCGCGTTGGCAACATTGCCGAAGCTCACCTGCCCCATCAAGAACGCCACGACATATCCGGCGATCAAGCCGCTCAGAACCGCCGCGACCGAAAGGAGCCCCTTCGCGAAGAACTTCAGGCCGAGCGTCACCACGACGACAACGGTTGCAGGAAACCACATGGCAAACGAGCCGTATTCCGGTTTGCCGATCAACGGCACGCCGCCGGCCGCATACTGGATGCCGACACGGATGAGCGCGAGGCCGATCATCAGCACGATGAGCCCTGTGACCAGCGGAGGAAGCGCGAAGCGCAGGCGCCCGATAATGGTGCCAAGAAGGAAATGAAAACAGCCGCCTATGATGACACCAGTCATCAGGCCCGCCATGCCCGCAACCCCCTGCCCCGCAACGGCCGGGATCATGACCGGAAGAAATGCGAAGCTGGTTCCCTGGACGATAGGGAGTCTTGCCCCGACCGGTCCGAAGCCGATCGTCTGGAACAGCGTCGCCACGCCGGCGAACAGGACGGACATCTGGATCATGTAGACAAGGTTCGGGAAATCGGGCGAGTTCGACCCGAAACCGAAACCGGCCGCACCGGCGACGATGATCGCCGGCGTCACGTTCGACACGAACATTGCCAGCACGTGCTGGATGCCAAGCGGCACCGCGTGAGCCAACGCTGGAGTGTAATCGGGATCGCGCAGTTGTTCGGCGGTTCCCAGGCCAGAAGAATTCGTCATAACCCCCTCCTCCTCTTGATCGCCTTCCGATGGCGATTGAAAAAGGCTACGCGAACATGACACTCTGGCAAGTAAAACCGGGAATGATTCCCCCTTATGGGCAGAAAATTGATGAAAATCGCCACCTGGAACATCAATGGCGTCAAGGCACGCATAGACACGGTCATCAGCTGGCTGGAACAAGCCTCGCCGGATATTGCCTGTCTCCAGGAGATCAAGTCAGTCGACGAAAACTTCCCTCGCGAGCCTTTCGAGGCTCTTGGCTATCACGTCGAAACACACGGTCAGAAGGGTTTCAACGGTGTCGCGATCCTTTCAAGGCTGCCATTTGACGAGGTCAATCGCGGCCTGCCGGGAAACGACGGCGATGAACAGGCGCGCTTCATCGAGGGCGTGTTTTCGGTCGACGGAGGAGTCGTTCGCGTGGTTTCGCTCTACCTGCCGAATGGCAATCCCGTCGACAGCGAGAAATTTCCCTACAAGCTGGCCTGGATGCGGCGGCTGCACGACTGGACGAGGGAACGCCTGGCGCTGGAAGAGCCTCTGGTTCTGGCCGGCGACTACAACGTCATACCGCAGCAGGGTGATTGTCACGACCCGAAGGCATGGGAGGGGGACGCGCTGTTTCGTCCGGAATCCCGCGCAGCCTTCCGTCGCCTCCTCAATCTCGGCCTCACGGAAGCGGTACGATCGGTTACCGACAAGACCGGCACGTATACGTTCTGGGACTACCAGGCCGGCGCATGGCAGAAGAACAACGGCATTCGCATAGACCATCTGCTCTTGTCGCCGGAGGCCGCCAACAAGCTGCGCGCGGTTCATATCGACAAACATGTCCGCGCCTGGGAAAAGCCATCCGACCACGTGCCCGTCGTGATTGAATACGCCGCCTGACCACCCATGTTTGCCCGGATCTCAGGTCGTGTTACTCTGCCCGCCGGGAGACTGTCATGCGAAGCAAACCGGCACGTTACGCGACGATCGTGGTTTTCGCGCTTTGCGGACCGGCCCTCTCCGGAGAAGGTTGCACCTGCCGCGGCAACGGGCAGGATATCCCGGAGGGCCAGACCGTGTGTCTCAAGACCGCATCAGGCCACAAGCTTGCCCGCTGCGAAAGGGTTTTGAACAACACGTCCTGGAAGCTCCTTGATGCCGACTGCCCGACGGCAACGCTCCCGCCGCGTTCAGTCGATGCCCTGGAAAATGGTCAAGGATTTTCCTAGTTCTGGCTGGCAAGCGCGATCGCCGTGCGCCGGTCCGCCTCCGTGGAAACCGCGAATGCCTCTTCCTGCAACGCGCGGATCCAGTGGATTTCCGGCTCCTGGGCCTTGTTGAGCGCCCGCGTCAGCATCGAAAGACCACGCACGGTACGTCCGGAATCAAACAGTATCTTGCCGAGCATTGCCTCCGAGCCCACATGCCCCTTGCGCGCAGCCAGATTGAACCAGCGCGCTGCGGTTACCTGATCGACCGGGCCACCTTCTCCGTTCAGATACATGCGGCCAAGCTCGAACTGCGCATCGGGATCGCCGAACTGGCTGGCGGCCTGCAAGTAAAGCTGGCGTGCGCGAGAGGGATCTGCGGAAATCGGTGAATTCGGGATACCGCGACGCAGATAGTTGGCGAGGGACATCAACGCGTGCGCCACGAAAGTCTCGTCACGCGTTCCAGGCTCCGCGCCCTCGTTCACGAGCCCTTCGTATATGCGAAAGGCTTCGTAGTCATCTTCCTGTACGCCGTCTCCCGACGCATACATGGTGGCCAGTTTCCAGCGTGCGCCGGCATGCCCCTGTTCGGCGGCGTCGCGATATGCCCTGAGCGCCTCGTCCTTGCGACCGTTCTTGTATGCAGAGAAACCGAACCGGAACAGGACCCACGGCCCCTTCTTCTCCGGTTCCGCGGTTTGAGCGAATGACGGTACCGTTGCGAACGCCGAAAGCACCAACGAAAGCGAACATGCGGCGACCGTCAGCGTGTTCAATGCCTTGCTGCGATTGTTGTTCTTGGACCCGTAAATGGTCATCTCAAAAGCGAAGTCCTGGATGTCGGCGTGACACTTCTAACCGTTGCTTGATGCCGGACGCCTGTTCGGCATCCATCCGATGCGCCCGGTTTATGGCGGCAAATGGGCACACAGAAGCGCTCCGGTTCTAAACCGACTCTTTGCCCAAAAGTGTTGCGAAATCGTCACAAGAACGGCGATTCCAGCCTGCACCCATCAAGGACCATCAACCGAATTGTCTGATCTGCATCGCGGTGAAAGTCCCGCCGCTGTCGCGGCAGGACCAGTCAAGACTTTCGCCCGGCGGCTACCAGCGAACCTTGTAATTTGCTGAAATCGCAAAGGCAGTGTCATCTCCGACGGCATTCCCGTCGACGTCCGACGCAGAGCCGAGGAAGGATACAGCGCCACCAAACGAGAGTTCACCGAACTCGCCCTTGGCCGTCACCGCGCCACCGACAGAGATGGTGCGGGCGGACAGGTCGTAGCCGGTTCCGACGCTGGAGTCGTAGGACACGAACGCGGCGCCCGAAATCTGGTCGTTGAAGGCGTGGCCGATACCGGCGGTATAGGTCCAGCCGTCCTTCCAGAAGTAGTCGTTCGTCGAATAGCCACCGCCAGGGTTGAGGAAAAGCTGTTCATTTACGGACCAGTTGGTCCAGCGGACACTGCCGAACGCCAGCCAACCGGGAGCGATGCCGGTCTGGAATTTCGCATCGACCATCTGCGGAAGATAGCCGTAGCCGCTGGCGATCGGCATGGCGGCATTGAGTGGCAATGCATCATACGCGGTACCCGTATTCGCGAGACGCGTGGTCGTGCCGGTTGCATCGTGACGCTGGCCGGAACGATACATGACTTGTGCCCGCAACGCGATTTCCGGGATTTCGTAGGCCAGGCCCACGCGATAGCCGATTTCCTCGCTGTTGAGATCCACGGCCAATCCGCCGCCAAGGACGGAAAGCTCGTAATCGAACGTTTCCTGGAATATGCCGCCGATGAAAGCGATACGGCCTTTCGACACCGGCATGAAGTATCCGCAGGTCAGTCCCTTTTCATTGACCGTGAACGCCTCGTGCACCTTGCCGGTGGCCCCGGTGGGAATGGTCGTCGTCGCGGAAGCGCCGAACGCATCGGTCATCGTCGCGGCGCAACGGAGCTCTTCGGTCACCTTGAGCGACATCGCGAAAGACGGGATTACATAGGAATCCGCGTAATCCGTCCCCACGTTCGAATTCGCAGGCACAAGACCGCCGAGAGCAGGTCCGGTAGCAGTATACGTACGTGTGGGATTCACGTAGGCGGCCGCGGCATGAATGTTGAAATTGCCATCCTCGAACAGGATATCCGTATCCGCGGTGCCGCGGTTGAAACCGCCGGCCATCGCCCCTCCCGACAGGGCAGTCGCGCAGACGAGACCGAGAACAACTGATTTGGTGCTTTTGAGCATTCGTTCCTCCAACCCGTTTGTCGAAAAATTCCGGCAACGGCGCGTGAATTTCAAGCGCATTCTCGCCGAGAAATCGCCACAAATTCCTAACGGGATCGAACGGAGGCCGGGCGCCGGTCGCGATTTGCCTGAATTACGTTTACGTCAACGGCCGGCGACGCAACACAACGCGCAAAAATGCGCGAAAACGGCCGTTTTTCGTCGACAACCGGACAAAAATCGGACAAATCGCCGCCCTGTTGCAAATCTGACACAAATGCCGATAAATCAATCTATTCAGCCCGCCGACGAGAATTCGGCGGGCTGAAGCTGCACAGATCGGGCCTAGCCGATCTGCTCCAGGCGTTGCATGGCGGTCTGCAGCGAATCGCGTTCAGACAGCGCGTCCTGGAGCTTTTCCTTTTCCTTTGCGACCACTTCGGGTTTGGCATTCGCAAGGAACTTCTCGTTTCCGAGCTTGCTCTCCAATTTCCTGATCTCGGCTTCGATCTTTCCCGAGGCCTTGGCGAGTCTTGCCCGCTCGGCTTCGACGTCGATCAGGCCGCCGAGTGGAAGGCAGGCCGTCGCCTCGCCGACGATGATCTGGGCGGATCCCTTCGGAACATCGCTCTCGACAAGGATATCTTCGACGCGCGCAAGCCGCTTGATGGCCGGATCGTGACGCAGCAGACGCTGGCGTGTCGCGTCGCCGGCACCGACAACCACCAGCGGGACATTCGCGGAAGCCGGCACGTTCATCTCGGCCCGCGTGGAACGTATGCCGCTGACAAGTTCGATCAACCAGTTGATCTCACCGGCGGCCTCGGCGTCCTCGAATTCCGGACGCGGCCATTCCGCATGGCAAAGCAAAGTGTCGCGCTGGTCGGCAGTCAGCGCCCACAGTTCTTCCGTCATGAATGGCATGAATGGATGCAACAGCTTGTAGATGCCGTCGAGCACATGCGCCGCGCAAGCCTGCGCTTCCGCCTTGGCTTCCTCATCCTCGCCGTTGAACAGCGGCTTGAGCAATTCGAGGTACCAGTCGCAGAAGGTGTTCCACACGAAGCGGTACACGGCGTTTGCCGCCTCGTTGAAGCGGTACTGGTCGATGCCGGCAGCCACCTCGCGGGCAGCCTTGGTGAATTCCGTCAGGATCCAGCGGTTGATCTGCAGCTTGGCGTGTTCCGGGCGGAACGACGGGTCGATACGGACGCCGTTCATCTGCGCAAAGCGTGTCGCGTTCCAGAGCTTCGTACCGAAATTGCGGTAGCCGGCGATGCGTGCCGGATCGAGCTTAACGTCACGCCCTTGGGCCGCCATGATCGCCAGCGTGAAACGAAGCGCATCCGCCCCGTATTCGTCGATCAGCTCCAGCGGGTCGATGACGTTGCCCTTCGACTTCGACATCTTCTGCCCGAACTTGTCGCGAACCAGGGCATGCACATAGACGGTATGGAACGGCTCGACTGGCATGCCGTTCTCGTCCTTCATGAAGTGCAGGCCCATCATCATCATGCGGGCTACCCAGAAGAATATGATGTCGAAGCCGGTGACCAGGACATTGGTCGGATACCATGTTTTCAGCGCTTCGGTCTGGTCCGGCCATCCGAGCGTAGAGAACGGCCACAGCGCCGACGAAAACCATGTGTCGAGCACGTCCTCGTCGCGCGTCAGCTCCACTTCCTTGCCGTAGTGAGCCTTCGCGGCCGCGGCCGCCTCTTCCTCGGATTTCTCGACGAACACCTTTCCGTCCGGACCGTACCAGGCCGGTATCTGGTGACCCCACCACAACTGCCGCGATATGCACCACGGCTGGATGTTCTCCATCCAGTTGAAATAGGTATTCTCCCAGTTTTTCGGGACGAACTGGGTTCGCCCCTCCCGGACCGACGCTATGGCCGGCTTGGCCAGCGTCGCGGCATCGACATACCATTGATCGGTCAGATAGGGCTCGATCGGCACGCCGCCACGATCGCCATGCGGAACTTGGTGCCTGTGCGGCTCTATACGGTCCAGAAGGCCGAGATTGTCCATCATCTCGACGATCTTCTCTCGCGCCACGAAGCGATCCAGGCCATCGAGCGCGCTCGTCGCATCGGCCAGTTCCGCCGTCTGTTCCAGGCCATCATGGAAGTCCGCATTGCCCTTGAGGCTTATGCAGGCTTCCTCGTCAAGCACGTTGATTGCGGGCAGATTCTGCCGTTTGCCGACTTCAAAATCGTTGAAATCGTGCGCCGGCGTCATCTTCACCGCACCCGTGCCCGCTTCCGGGTCGGGGTACTCGTCGGCAACAATGGGAATGCGCCTGCCAACAATAGGCAGGATCACGTGCTTGCCGACCAGCTTCTTGTAGCGCGGATCGTCCGGATGCACGGCCACACCTGTATCGCCGAGCATTGTTTCCGGGCGTGTCGTGGCGACGACGAGATAGTCGCGCGTCTCGTAGCCCGCAGGTTCGCCGTCGGACGGCTTCCACCCGGTCCGGTTGCCTTCGTCATCCAGGTTGTAGGGATGCTCATACGTTTCGCCGTCCGCGAGCGGATAGCGGAAATGCCAAAGGTGACCGTCGACTTCCCTCTGCTCCACCTCGAGATCGGAAATTGCCGTATGAAGCTTGGGATCCCAGTTCACAAGGCGCTTGTCCTTGTAGATGAGCCCTTCCCTGTATAGCCGGACGAAAACCTCGAGCACCGCCTTCGACAGGCCCTCGTCCATGGTGAAGCGTTCCCGCGACCAGTCACAGGAGGCGCCGAGCCGCTTCAGCTGATTGAAAATCCGGCCTCCGGATTCGTTTTTCCACTGCCAGATACGCTCAACGAATTTCTCCCGCCCGAGATCCCGGCGGGTCACATTCTCCCCGTTCTCGGCCATCTGGCGCTCGACCACCATCTGCGTGGCGATTCCCGCATGGTCCATTCCGGGCTGCCAGAGCACGTTCCTGCCGTTCATGCGCTGGTAGCGGATCATGACGTCCTGCAGCGTGTTGTTGAGCGCATGGCCCATATGCAACGAGCCGGTGACATTGGGCGGAGGAATGACGATGCAGTAGGGATCGGCGCCTTCCTTCGCACCGGCACCGGCGGCAAAGGCGTTGGCATCATCCCAGATTTTGGCAATTCTCGGTTCGACGCTGGCAGCGTCAAAGTTCTTGTCGAGCATAAGGAAACGTCCGCGAACGAAGTCGGTGGTTCAGCGCACGTGTAAATCCGAAGCCCGTCCGCCTGTCAACAAATGGGCGGTGGCTCCACGGCATGAAGACCGTTTAACAAGCCGTACGCGGCTCCCCACGGGCAATGCGTTCGATTTCGCTGCGCACGAGCCGCTCCACGAGAGACGGCAAGTTGTTGTCCAGCCAATCCTGCAACATCGGGCGCAGCATGTCCTCGGCAATGGCGTCGAGATCGCGCCCCTGTTTGGCCGCCATGATCGCGGAAAGATCGGAGAATGCGTGAGAAACCTGCTGCGAAACCGCATCGGAAACCAGTGCACCGCGCGGCTCTTCCGTCTTGGGTGACGAGGTCGTCAAAGACGTTTCCGAACCTGACGGATCTCCACCCTCTGCAACGGCCAGCCCCTCGGATGACAGATCGGCAACTTTTCCCCGAAGCATGCTGCCCAGTTGGCGAAACGCACCGTCATCGGCTTCGGTGAAACGGGCATCGTACTTCGCCTGACGATCGCGGGGCGTCAATACATCCCGGTCCACGGGATTGAACTCCGCACGAAGCGCGGCCTCGACCTCGGAAATATCCGGCTCCGGCAGATCTTCCGCGACCGCAGTTTGCGGTTTCAGCATCGGGGCGGTTTCCCCGCCCGCAGCTTGATTGATGCCGGAAGTCTTGGTGGAGTGTTCGCGATCAAGATAGTCGCTCACGGCAGTTTCAATCTCGCCCGAATCCGCCTTCTCGGCGCCACGCGGTGTCCGCGGCGTATTTGGCAACACGGCCTGCGGCACGCGAGACCTGTCTTCGCCCTCGTCATTCGCCGGCGGCGGCGGAACCGTGGCCACGGCTTCGGAGGGAGCCTGGTCTTCGACCTTGCGCCGAACCGGCTCCGCAGTGTGGCTTTCTCCGGCGTCGATGATCCGGCGAATCGAGGCCAGGATCTCGTCCATGGAGGGTTGGTCGCGAAGTGCGCTGCTCTGTGCCATGTCCCGTCCGCCATCAACGTCGCCGGCCTTCCCGGCGAATCACGACTCAGAGACTAGCGAATGATGCGGCTAATGAGAATCCCGTCACCCGGCGGCAACAACGATGACCCACAACATTAAGCCATCGTTTTGGTTAACGGCCGTCCGGTGTGCGCAGTCCATACCACTTGTCCGCGACGGCCTCGTAATGTTCCTTGGGATCGTGCAGCGCAACCTTGAGGCCCAGACGCTCCGCCGTCAGGCGCCCCATTGCCGAGCGCAGCGCATAGCTGGACACAACCACGTCACGTTCTGCCTGGACAAGCGCGATCTGCGCGCTGAGAACATCCGCCTGGGCGTTGAGTACATCGAGCGTCGTGCGCTGTCCGACATCGCGCTCCTGAATCACACCGTCGAGCGCGAGGCGCGCGGCAGCCAGCGTTTCGCGGTTCGCAGCCACGGCAGCCTGGGAAGCCTGAAGCTGTGTCCATGCCGATGCCACGGCGGCGCGCACCTGATCGCGAGCGACATCCATGTTGATGCGCGCCTGGCCTAGCTGTTCCTTCTTCTGGCGCACTGTGGCGCTATACTGCCCGCCCTGGTAGATGGGCACGGTGACCTGAGCGCCGATGCTGGCACTATCGTTCGTGAATTCGCCCCCCACGCTAGAAGAATAGCTAGAATGGGAACGGGAAACCGACGCCGACAATCCGACCTGCGGCATGAAGGCGCCCTCAGCCGCTTTCACGCTGAATAGACCCGAATCGACGAGGTGATTGCGAAGTCGAATTGCCGGATGCTCGGCGAACGCGATCTTCTGCGCCTCTTCAAGTGACCGCGGCATACCACGCGTCAACGCGCTTGCCGGCTCCAGATTGCCAGGCTCCGAGCCGGTAAGCTGGCGGTAGACCGCGGCGCTCGAAAGCGCGGCCGCGCGCGCCGCCTGCAACTGCGCCACCGCAGCCGCGCGGCTGGCCTTGGCTTGCTCGACATCGGTTCGTGTACCCTCGCCGACCTCGAAACGAGCCTGGGCGGCACGTACCTGCTCCTCGAGAAATGCCAGGTTGCGCTGCCTGAACTCGGCAATTCGCCGATTCTGGACGACATCCATATAGGCCTGCGCCGTGTCGAACAGGACATTCTGTTCCGTGTTGCGCAAATTCTCCCGCTCGGCCAGCACACCCGAACGAGCGGCGCGCACGTTATTGCGCGTCTGGAAACCGTCGAAAATGGACTGGTTTATTTCAATCCCGAAGCTCGAGCTCGTGATTCCGCGCCCCGAACTGTCACTCCAGGAATTGGTGATTCCGGCTGTTCCCTGCACACGCGGACGATAGCCCGATTTCGCAAGGGCCACACTCTCATCCTGAATGCGAACACCTGCTCGCGCCGCGTTCAACTCGGAATTGTTCTCGTAGGCCTTGGCGAGCGCACCGAAGATGTTTTCCGCGTTCGCGACCTGTGACGAAAGGGAAACGGTCACCGCTAGAGCTAGTGCGAGAATCGGCTTGCGCATCCGTAAAGTCCTGAAATTCGACGACCAAAGGGGTATTCTGAGACACGACTTTTATGTGTCGCGGCCTCAACGGGCAATACCCGATACGAACTAATTGACGGGTGTTGCCCGCCGGCAACCATCACATCGCCTAGAGGGAGAACTCGGCTTCCTTCCGGAATCCCGGCAATTCTTTGGCGGAAAGATTGAACGCTCTCCGTCCGGAGACCACTCCATCCACCTTGACATGGACTGCGGCAAAACCGCTCAACCCATGCCCCTCGACGACCACGAGACGACCGCCCTCCTTCAGCTGCTCGAACAGGGCAGCAGGAATCTCATCGACGGAGCCGCCCACGAAGATCACGTCATACGGCCCTTCGGAGGGATATCCGGCAGCAAACGGCCCTGTCACGACGGCGACATTGTCGAAGCCGTTTTCGACAAGGATTTCCGTTGCCCTTCCGGCAAGCTCCTCATCGGCCTCCAGCGCGATAACCGCACTGCCCAACCTCGAGAGCACAGCTGACGAATAGCCGGTACCACAACCGATATCGAGAACGAGGTCGCTAGCCTTCACATTCGCGAGCTGCACAAGGCGCGCGAAAGGCGACGGCTCCATGATGTATCTTTTCACGCCGGAATCCGCGCTGCCAATCTCGATATCGTCGTCAATATAGGCAAACGGCTTCTTCTGCTCTGGAACGAAAGCCTCTCGCGGAACTGACAACAGGGCATCGAGCAGACGCAGGTCGGTCACGTCCGTTGTGCGAACCTGGCTATCGACCATTGCCTGGCGCAACTCATCGAAATTATGGCCCATCGCTCTCGATCCGTTTCCGTTGCATCCGTTTCAGGCGCCGACAACGAACCCGGAACAGATGGAGGCCTCGCCCGGAATCGAACCGGGGTACAAGGATTTGCAGTCCTCTGCGTAACCACTCCGCCACGAGGCCGTAACGGGTTCGCTGTCTATGGCGCGTCCTGTTAACAGAGGGTTTTTGCTCCGGCAAGCACGATCGTTTCAACCCCGGTGTTTTTCTTGTCCGCGCCGCGACCAGCGCAGGATCGCCTTGCGCCTCCACCGCCTCACCCGCCGCAGATCATGCGCCAGAACGAGAATGCCGAGCGGCAGCATCCAGAAACCGAAAACCGGGAGGAAACCGACAATTCCGCCTGCCACCAGCAACAGGCCAAGCGCGATGCGCCCGCGCCGGGAATTGGGAACGGGCATGGTTCGATTTAACACCCTTATGGTGCTTCGGGTCGGAAAGCGCTTGGTCGCTTGCTCGGTTTCCTCGCTCATTCATCCCCCGGCCATACCCCGGTCAGTTGGGCGCGCGACGCCCGATCGCCGGCAAATTAGCCGGAATTGCGGCGTTTCGGACCAGTGTTACGCGCCCTCACAAAAAAGTTTCATTTCCGCCTTGGCAAATCGGAAAGAACTTTGATATACGCCCGGCTCAGCTTGAGAGCTATTCCCCGGTAGCTCAGCGGTAGAGCAACCGGCTGTTAACCGGTTGGTCGCTGGTTCGAATCCGGCCCGGGGAGCCAGTTTCAAAAGGGGTCGGCCCATTTCGCCGGCCCCTTTTTTCATTGCAGGCAATCTAGTGCCGATAAGCCGTGTCCAGGCGCAACGCGCCCAACGCGATGGCAAGCGAATCCTCGGTGGGATCTTCGGAATAGAGCCGCTCAACCGCTTCGCGAAACATGTCGTTGAATCCGATTTGTTCCGCAAAAACAACTCCACCGATTCGCACCGAAACGGCATCAGGGGCCCCGTCCGGCGAAAAATATACTCCGGTCACGCTCGCGGAAATCCGATCGGCGATGTCGCGAGCATCCCCTTCCTCGGCTCCGGGCAAAAACACGCCAAACATCGTTGCGCCGATTCGGCCCACGACATCGCCCGTACGCACCGATGAGCGGATCGCCAATGCTATCAGCGCAAGCGCCTCGTCACCCGCTTCGAGACCATAGCGCCTGTTGACCTCGCTCAGATGATCGGCATGCACCACAAGGAATGCGCCCGCGGGATTGTCCACATCGACGATCTTCCTTCGGCGATCAACTATCGTCGAGAATGCGCCGGGTCGGTACAGATCGGTCACCGGGTCGTGCGAGGCCAAACGATTCAACGCAAGTCGGCGCCGCGCAAGTTCCACCCTCTGCAAGCATATGGCCGCAAGCAGGGGGAGGGCTATTGCCAAAGGCACCACCACAACATTGACAACCCCGTATCCGAAGGGCGTCACGCCGGGGACGAGGGCCATGAGGTAGTTTGCCAGGCCGGAGACGGCGAAGCTCGCAACGAGACCGGTCGCGATGAAAGAAAACTGCCGCCATGATGGAATTTTTGCGCCCGCCAAATAGAAATCTCCCCTGTCGCATCCGGCATTACTGCCGCGAGCTTGACGGAATGGCGTCTATAAGCGGTTTCGCAAACGTGTAGAATTGGAAGAGGTTGCTGTCAGGCTGTGGAAAACGGCCATCGCAGCGAATCCCTCTCCAACGGAACAGGCGGTGTGCGGACGATAACGCTGCGGCGTGGGCCGGCTACCCGCCGCTCCCGAGGCAATCTCGTTGTCTGTTGATGGTCGCCTGGCCGGTCGCCGAAGCCGGATGGTTCAGTGCGAAAGGCGGCGGCCGGGACCATCGGCACCGACGATCGCGTTCGAGCGCATCGCTTCAATCCGGGTTTGTGCGAGGGAAAGCAATGCGTTGGCGATCTCGTCCTCGCTCCAGCCATCCGCCAGCGCACGATTGATCAACGCCTCGAACCCGGGTTCGAGATACGCTTCGCACGCCAGATCCCGATCGGTTCCGTCGTTGGCGGAACGAAAGGAACGAAAAACCATGTCACTACCCTCGAATACTTGCCGAACGGAACTGAACCCGTTTCCGGACAGCACCTGTCGGCCCTCTTCCCGTTTACGCAACTTTATATTGCTCGCGAAAACAACTTTCCGTTGAGGCAAATTGCGCATCTAATCACACATATACGTACGAATCACAAGAAACCACGCCTGCCGATCGCCTGCAGAATGACAATGAACGCTTCGCCTTGCGCCGGACTGTAAATTCTTGCCGTGGCGTGACCTGACCCGAATTTCTCTGCCGGCCGGAAGCGAAAACGGACACGCGAATGCCCATGAATGCGACCTCTCCCGCTGAAAATACGGTCGCGCCAGCGATCGTCTGGTTCCGAAACGACCTGCGCGTGGATGACAATCGCGCGCTGCTGCACGCTGCCGAATCCGGTTGTCCCGTCATCCCGCTTTTCGTTCTTGAGGACGCACATGACACACTTCCATTGGGCGGTGCGCAGCGGTGGTGGCTGCACCAGTCGCTGCTCTCGCTGTCGGCGAAGCTTGACACATTGGGCGCCGCCCTTGTGTTGAGACGAGGCGATCCGGAAGAGGTTCTTGACGAGATCATCAGGTCTAGCGGAGCCGATAGGGTGTTCTGGAACCGCCGATACCTGCCGGGCCTGATTGAGCGAGACACGGCCATCAAGTCTTCCCTGCGCGACCGAGCGATGACAGTGGAAAGCTTCCACGGGCAATTGTTGCACGAGCCGACGCAGTTGCGGACAGGCTCGGGCGGCCCATACCGCGTCTACACGCCGTTCTGGCGCGCCTTCTGCGAACGCCCGCCCCCTCGCCCGCCGTCCGATGCCCCGCGCGCTCTGGTCCCGTTTCACGGCAGTCTCGTCTCCGACCAACTGGCGGACTGGACGCTTCTGCCGGCCGGACCGGATTGGTCGACCGGCCTGTCGGAGGAATGGGAGCCCGGTGAGGAAGGAGCGAAGACGCGTCTCGAACGCTTCCTCGCCGAAGGGCTGGGCAGCTATGGCTCGATGCGGGACCGTCCCGGAGTACCCGGAACATCCAGGCTCTCGCCGCACATTGCATTCGGCGAGATTTCACCTTTCCGGATATGGCAGGAAGTGGAGAATGTCCGGAACGAAGTCTCCCACCCCGACCTGACCGTGTTTCGCAAGGAACTCCTCTGGCGGGAGTTCTCCTACCACCTGCTGGTCAATTTCCCGTCTCTCGGGAACGACAACTTCAACAGCGATTTCGATGCCTTTCCATGGCTCGGTGCCGGCGATCGGTTGGCCCGCTGGCAACGTGGCGAAACGGGCTATCCGATCGTCGACGCCGGCATGCGAGAGCTATGGCAGACCGGATGGATGCACAATCGCGTGCGCATGATCGTTGGATCCTTCCTCGTAAAGCACTTGCTGATAGACTGGCGCTTGGGCGAGGCCTGGTTTCGCGACACCTTGGTGGACGCCGACCCGGCATCCAATGCGGCGAGCTGGCAGTGGATTGCCGGATCGGGCGCGGATGCCGCACCGTACTTCCGGATATTCAGCCCGATCCTTCAAGGCAGGAAATTCGATCCGGACGGTGCCTATGTCCGCCGCTTCGTTCCGGAACTCGCGGCCATCCCGGACAAGTTCCTCCACACGCCCTGGACCGCACCCGAACCGGTTCTCGCCGAAGCGGGCATCGAGCTTGGACGGTCCTATCCGCTGCCGATCGTCGAGCACGGCGCCGCACGCAAGCGGGCCCTCGCCGCATATAAAACCATGAAGGAAATCGCCGCCGCGCAATAACTGTCGTTGCACTTCGATCGGGAATTCTCGCCCTTGACGCCCCTTCCAAAAGGCAGTTTGCGCTGGAACCCGCAGAATAAACCGGTTACCCTTTGCGGATGAATGCAGGCTTCGAGTTCGCTGACGGATCCGGATCTGCCGGGAAAATCGCCGATGAGATGATCTCGAAGGCGGTGCGTCTGACGCCGCAAAACATCCGCCAAACCTTGCGCGGCATACCCATGAAGGCCAAGTTGGTGTTGCGCGCGGCAACGCAGCTTCCCCACGGCTCACTCACCATTCGATTGCCCGACAAGCGTGTCGTCAAGGTCGGCGGCAACAATCCCGGCCCCGAGGCCATGTTGATTCTGCACAACTGGAATTTGCCGATGCGCGCGATTTCCGAGTCGACCATCGGTGTCGGCGAAAGCTACATGGACGGGGACTGGGAAAGCCCGGACGTCACGACACTTCTGGAGCTATTCGTCGCGAACGAGACGCTCGGCTATCAAGTCGTGCGTGCCAACCACCTGTTCCGGATCGTGAACAACATTCGCCACTGGCTCAACCGGAACACCAGGATCAGGGCGAGAAAAAACATTTCCGCCCACTACGACCTGGGAAACAGGTTCTACTCTCTATGGCTCGATCCGGGCATGACATATTCCTCGGCACTTTTTGTCGAAGGCGCCAATGATCTGGAGTCGGCTCAGAACGCGAAGTATCGCGCCCTCGCCCGCGCCGCCGACATCGGCCCGAACGATCAAGTCCTGGAAATCGGCTGCGGCTGGGGCGGTTTCGCCGAATTCGCGGCACGGGAAATCGGCTGCAAGGTCACCGGGCTGACGATCAGCCGTGAGCAGCTCGAATATGCTCGTGAACGCATACATCGCGCCGGTCTCGAGGACCGCGTAACACTGAAGTTCCAGGACTACCGCGACGAGCAGGCGAGCTACGACCGTGTCGTTTCCATCGAAATGTTCGAGGCTGTGGGCGAGCAATACTGGCCCGCATATTTCTCGAAAATTCATGACGTGCTCAGGCCGGGCGGTCGCGCCGGCCTGCAAGTGATCACGATCAACGAACGCGGCTTCCCCGAGTATCGCGCCAACCCGGATTTCATCCAGCGTTACATCTTCCCCGGCGGAATGCTGCCCACGCCGCGGATACTGGACGAACTGACAGCTGAACACGGCCTGCGCAAATGCGACGAGCGCATCTTTCCGCAAGACTACGCACGGACGCTCGAACTTTGGCGGAAACGCTTCCTGAGCGCTTGGGACCAGATCGCGGCACAGGGTTTCGACGATCGTTTCCGGCGCATGTGGGAATTCTATCTGCACTACTGCGAGGCCGGGTTCCGCGAGGAATTCATTGATGTCCGCCAGATCGTCTACAACCGGGCCTAGCGCCTTCTCTCCGCCCCGGCGCCGTACAGCACGGACTTCATCTCCGTAAAAGCATTTCCGAATGACCCCGTTTGGGACAACATTATCCTGCCTGCCGACGCATTTGGCATCGCTGGTGCCTTGAAGCAGGGAAATCGAGACCATACTGTCCGCGAAAAACCAGCAAGGGACAGGACCATGCACCTCTCGGTCATAGACGCCATCGGCAACACACCGCTCATCAAGCTCAGGCGCGCCTCGGAGGAAACCGGCTGCACGATCCTGGGCAAGGCCGAGTTCCTGAATCCCGGCCAGTCGGTAAAGGATCGCGCAGCCCTCTTCATCATCCGGGATGCGGAAAAGAAGGGCCTGCTCAAGCCCGGCGGCGTCATTGTCGAGGGCACCGCAGGCAACACCGGCATCGGCCTGTCCATGGTAGCCAGCGCACTCGGCTACCGCACAGTGATCGTGATTCCCGAAACCCAGTCCCAGGAAAAGAAGGATGCGCTGCGTCTCTTCGGCGCCCAACTGGTCGAGGTTCCGGCAGTTCCCTACCGAAACCCGAACAATTATGCCCGCCTGTCAGGTCGGCTGGCCGAGCAGATGGCAAAAACCGAGCCGAATGGCGCGATCTGGGCCAACCAGTTCGACAATACCGTCAACCGCCAGTCTCATGTCGAGACGACTGCGCCGGAAATCCTGAGCGAAACGGGTGGCAAGGTGGATGGCTTCATCTGTGCCGTCGGCTCGGGTGGTACGCTTGCCGGCGTCGCGGAAGGCCTGCGGGCACGAAATCCGGACATCAAGATCGGCCTTGCCGATCCGATGGGCGCCGCCCTCCATTCCTTCTATACGACGGGCGAGTTCAAGTCCGAGGGCTCCTCGATTACCGAAGGCATAGGCCAGGGCCGCATCACTGCCAATCTCGAAGGCTTCAAGCCCGATTTTTCCTACCAGGTACCCGATGACGAAGCATTGCGGATCATTTTCGGCCTGGCGCAGGAAGAAGGCATGGTGGTCGGCGGTTCGTCTGGCATCAATATCGCCGGCGCGATCCGGATGGCGAAGGAACTCGGCCCCGGACACACCATCGTGACGGTACTCTGCGACTACGGCAACCGTTACCAGTCCAAGCTGTTCAACCCGGAATTCCTGCGGGAAAAGGGCCTGCCGACGCCAGACTGGCTGGAGACGAAGACCGAAATCGACGTGCCGTTCGAGGAGGTCGACTGATGGCGCACACGGTCAAGGCACTGTTTCGCGAAGATGCCTATCTGTCCGTCGCCGAGGGGACGGTAGTTGCGATCAACGAGCGCGGCGGCATCATCCTCGACCAGACGTGCTTCTATGCGACTTCTGGCGGCCAGCCCGGCGACATCGGCTTTTTCGAACGGCAGGACGGCTCGAAGATCGAAATCGCCGCAACGATCTGCGGCGAAACAAAGGACGAAATCATTCACGTTCCCGCGGCCAACCAGCAGCTTCCGGAAATCGGCGAACAGCTGACGCTGCACATCGACTGGGACCGTCGCTACAAGCTGATGCGCATGCACACCGCCTGCCATCTTCTCACTGTCGTCTGCCCCTACCCGATCACCGGCGCATCCGTCGGCGAGGAGGAAAGCCGTATCGATTTCGACGTCCCGGATTTCGACGGCGACAAGGCTTCGGTCACGGAGGAACTGATGCGACTTGTGGAGGCCAACCATCCGGTCTTCGTCAGGACGATCTCCGAGGCCGAGCTCGCCGCGAATCCCGGCCTCGTGAAATCGAAGAACGTGAGACCGCCATCGGGCACCGGCCAGATCCGTCTCGTATGCATCGGCGAAGACGGAACGGTCGACAGCCAGCCCTGCGGCGGCACCCATGTCACCGAAACGAAGGAAGTCGGCGACATCCACATAGGCAAGATCGAGAAGAAGGGGCGAGAAAACCGCCGTTTCCGGATACGCTTCGGTCCGCTGCCGGCAGCCTGATCCTCGCAAATTGAGAAAAATCCTCAACCGCAGGTTTGTTCCCCGTTAAAATCTCGCGTTTAGGCGTCCCCGGCCATTGCACAGACATGTCCGCTTGGCATTGACCGGGTGCCTGAACCCGGCGCGAACTGCCCGGACGAAAAGGAGGATCCAGGGTTCATTCATGACTTGGATGCAGGGCAGTTCCCAAGGCGTCACCGCGACGGTTTCAAACCAGCCGTCGGTTGGAATGAAAGGCAGCGATGCCGGCTTCGGCCAGGCCACTCCTTCGGCAGAGGCGCATGCGAGCCACGAAGATCGGGCAATCCCCCGTGACATCCGGTCAGCAATCGGCACGCCGGCATCCGCATTGCCGTTTCCAGACGCCGCCGGGCCCGACGGCAACATGTCGGCGGCCCCTGGCGATGGCGATACAATCGTCTCGCACCTGCCGGATTCCGCGAACCCCGGCTCCAGACATAGCCGGATCCTGTTCGATGATGCGGGCACCTACCGACCGGCCTGGGCTGGCTGATCGGGCAAGATGTCCGGATGATCGGCGCCAGCCGAACGCAATTTCCCAACGCCCCTCCCAGGCATTGCCCCGCCCCGCCGTGATTGCCTAGCATTCGGCTCGCTACCCGAACCGGAGAATCGCCACGATGAAACTCGAGGGATCATGCCATTGCGGGGCGGTGCGCTTCCGCTGCGAGAGCCCGCACCCGGTACCATATCAGCGGTGCTACTGCTCGATCTGCCGCAAGACGGCTGGCGGTGGAGGATATGCCATCAACATCATGGGACGGGCGGACACTCTCGAGGTCGAGGGGGAGAAGAACATTACGGTGTTCCACGCCCGCATGGACGCCGGGCATCATTCCACCGGCGAACGGCGCTTCTGCAACAAGTGCGGCAGTGCCCTCTGGGTTTACGACGACAGATGGCCGGAGCTTGTCCATCCCTTTGCATCCGCCATCGACACGGAACTACCCGCACCGAGCGAACACACGCACCTGATGCTCGATTTCAAGGCGAACTGGGTCGAACCGCACATCGGGCCGACCGACAGGACATTTCGTCGCTATCCCGATGAATCCATTGCGGAATGGCATGAACGCACCGGCAATGTGCGCGAATAATGTCCGCGCCCTTGCACGGGAGCGATGACTCCTGTCCTTTAGACGAGTATGGCGGAATTCCGCTGCTACTTTATCGGAGGTGAGCGCCCGTGAGCGAGAAGAGTCCATTTGTCGTTTCGCCGGAATGGCTGGTGAAGCATCTGAAGGATCCGGGCCTGTCGATTGTCGACGGCTCCTGGTACCTGCCGGCGCACAACCGCGATGCCCGCGCGGAATATGACGCGGCCCACATACCGGGCGCGGTCTTCTTCGATCAGGACGCGGTCGTCGATCCGGACAGCGAACTGCCCCATGCCATGCCCTCGCCGCGAGTCTTCGAGCAGCACGTCAGCGCCATGGGCATTTCGCGCGACGACACCATCGTCGTCTATGACGGGCCCGGCATGTTTTCCGCGCCGAGGGTATGGTGGCTGTTCCGCGTGATGGGCGCCGACAAGGCCTTCCTGCTCGATGGCGGTTTCGACAACTGGAAGAAGGATGGTCACATCGTCACCGACAGACCGACCAAGATTGCCTCGACCGCGTTCCTCCCGAAATTCGACGCGTCCAGGGTCGCCTCCTTCGATGAGATGCTGAAGATCGTGGAGGACCGCTCCTGCCAGATTGCCGACGCCAGGCCCGCCGGACGCTTTACCGGCGAGGAACCGGAACCGCGGCCCGGCATGCGATCGGGCCACATGCCTGGCGCACGCAACGTGCCGGTCACCTCGCTGTCGGAAAACGGCTACCTCAAGGACATTGCCGGACTGCGGCAAACGCTGGCCGATGCAGGCATCGACTTGGGAAAGCCGGTCGTCACCACCTGCGGTTCCGGCGTCACCGCGGCGGCCATATCGCTGGCGCTGCATTCACTCGGCCATCAGGACAACAAGCTCTATGACGGCTCGTGGTCGGAATGGGGCGCGCGCGACGATACGCCCGTCGAGAACGGCCCAGCGACGAGGAGCTGAACGCATGGCCGTACGCCCGCGAACGCTCGATACCATGATCACCTGGCTGGAAATGACGGCACCGCCGACACGGCATCATCCCCTGCCGCTCGGCGTCAACGCCGCCATCCTGCACGCGGTTAGACCGCAATTATCCTTCTACCGGTTCCTGCAGTTCCAGGTCGGCCACCCCTGGCACTGGGAAAGCCGCCTGCGCATGGACGACGACAAGCTTTCCAACGTGATCCATGCCGAGACGACCGAAATCTACGTGCTCTATCTCGACGGCGCGCCGGCCGGCTTCTTCGAGGTGAACCGCGCCGATCCGGCGGTCACGGACCTCGCCTATTTCGGCCTGATGCCGCATGCGGCCGGCCGCGGACTGGGCCGCTGGTTCCTCGGTCAGGCAGTTGAAGCCTGCTGGGCGAACAAACCGCAGCGCGTCACCGTGAACACCTGCACGCTCGACCATCCTGCCGCCCTGCCCCTCTATCAGAAACTCGGCTTCCGTCCGTACAACCAGACGCCCGGCAAGGTTCGCCCGCTGACCAAGGCGGATATTCACCGCCTCGCCGAACAGGGTGTCGTGGGCGCGACCGCGCCGAAGGGATAGCCGGTTTCCTGAACGATCCGTTCAGTGACGGTTCATCCGCGCAGCGCTAATCCCGCATCATCGCAAGCTTTCAGGGGAGCGAGCCATGAATCGCCGATACTTTTTGAGAACCGCCGTTGCCGCGGGAGCCGCAGCCATGATCCCGGCACTGGCCACAGAGGCCTCGGCCCAGTCGATGCCGAGCGCGGAAACCATCATCCGCAAGCTGGAACAGCGCCCGCGCAGGCCGATCGCGCCGGAAGCCCGTGTCACCATCGAGCAGTTCAAGCGTTCGCCGCGACTGCGGCGCATCGCGCCGTCCATCGACATCCAGTCAATCAATTTTGCCTTTGGCTCGGCTGCCATTCCGCCGGCCGAGCGCTGGAAGGTCGGCCAGATCGCCCAGGCCATCAACCGCATCATACGCCGCAATCGCGACGAGCTGTTCCTGATCGAGGGCCACACCGACGCGGTCGGTTCGCGAACCGCCAACCAGGCACTCTCGGAGGCGCGCGCGGCCACCGTCGCCAGCATTCTCGTGAACCATTTCGGCGTGCCGCCCCGCGTGATCGAGACGATCGGCTATGGCGAGGATTACCTTCTCGTGCCCACGCCTCACGCAAACTGGCGCAACCGTCGCGTGACGCTGCGTCGTGCGACCGATTTCGTGACACGGTACTGACACCGGGCGGCAGCTCGGAAACGGGCCGCCCGGCATCTCAGGCCGGTCAGGCGACCTGCAGCACCTCCTGCGGCGCTGCCAGTTCGTAGCCGAGCGCTTCGGCGACCGCCTTGTTGGTGATGCGGCCGCGATGGACGTTGAGGCCGTTGCGCAGATGCGGCTCGTCGACCAGCGCTCTCAGCCCCTTGTTGGCGAGCATGAGACCGTAGTGCAGCGTCGCGTGGTTCAGGGCCCTGGCGGAAGTGATCGGTACCGCGCCCGGCATGTTGGCGACGCAATAGTGGATGACGCCATCGATCTCGTAGGTTGGATCCGAATAGGTGGTCGGCTTCGATGTCTCGAAGCACCCCCCCTGATCGATGGCGACGTCGCACAGCACCGCACCCTTCTTCATGCCGCCGAGCATCTCGCGCGTCACCAGTTTCGGTGCCGCGGCCCCCGGAATCAACACCGCACCGATAACGGCATCGGCGGCAAAGACTTCCTCTTCCAGCGCCTCGACGGTCGAGTACCGGGTGCGAATTCGGCCGTCGAAGAGGTTGTCCAGCTCGCGCAGCCGCGGCAAGGACTTGTCGATGATCGTGACATCCGCACCCAGGCCCACGGCCATTCTCGCCGCATTCAGCCCGACGACACCGCCGCCGATGATGGCGACCCGGCCCGGCTGGGTGCCCGGCACGCCGCCAAGCAGGATACCGCGCCCGCCATTGGCCTTCTGTAGCGCGGTCGCCGATGCCTGGATGGCCAGCCGCCCGGCCACCTCGGACATTGGCGCGAGCAGCGGCAGGCCGCCACGTTCATCGGTGACCGTTTCGTAAGCTATGGCCGTGCAACCGCTTTCGATCAGTCCCTTGGCCTGTTCCGGGTCGGGTGCAAGATGCAGGTAGGTGTAGAGGATCTGGTCCTGGCGCAGCATCTTCCATTCCTGCTGCTGCGGCTCCTTGACCTTCACGATCATGTCGGCCTGATCAAATACCTCTTTCGCGCTCTGCACGATCTTTGCGCCGGCGGCGGCATAGACCGCATCGTCGGCGCCGATGCCGGCGCCGGCCTGGCTCTCGACAATCACCTCGTGGCCGTTGGCCACATATTCGCGAACCGAGCCCGGCGTGAGCCCGACTCGATATTCATGGTTCTTGATTTCCCTGGGGCACCCGACGCGCATTTGAATCTCCCTCTGCCTCTGGCTTCATCCGCAGCATGATGATTCATGATAGCGCGGGGAATGTCCTTGCAAATTTGAGATGCGACAATGTGTCATTTCGTGTATTATTGCATTCCCAACCCGAAAAACGGGGGATCCTTGCACACATGCAGCTGGACTCGATCGATCTCGCGATACTCTCGACACTCCAGTCGAACGGCCGCATCTCAAATACCGCGCTCGCCGAAAAGGTCGGCCTGTCGCCGTCGGCGTGCTCGCGGCGGCTCGACAACCTGGAAAAGTCCGGAACCATTCGCGGGTACCACACCCGCGTCTCCAACAAGGCGCTCGGCTACGCCCTGACGGCGATAGTCCACATCTCGCTGTCCGGGCAATTCAGGAAAACCCTGCGCGAGTTCGAAGAGGCGATCACGCGGTGTCCGAACGTGCTCGCCTGTTATCTCACAAGCGGCGAATACGATTACATCCTGCGCATCGCTGCAAGGGACCTGGCAGACTACGAGCGCATCCATCGCGACTGGCTGTCATCCCTGCCGCACGTGGTCAGGATCAACTCCTCCTTCGCGCTACGGGAAGTGATCGATCGCCCGAATATCGGTATCGCCACCGACCGGCTCTGACATCGCTTCCGCAACGCGACACACATTTCGCCAGCGCAGCAATATCAAATGTGAGCCACGAACTGTTTCACTTTGTTATGCTGCGTCTCCCGGGCTGGAGGGCATTTACGAAAACTCGGGAGGAGATCATGCATCGCTACGGAAGGACCGGACTTGCGTCGGCGTTCCTGCTTGCAATCGCGGGAACACCGTCACTGGCTCAATCGGATCTCGAGAAGCTCAGCGCGTTCCAGAGCACGGGCACGGCCGACTTCACCTATATCGAGCAAGGCGGGCCGAAGGCCGAGGCGATCAAGCGGACTCTTGAACGCATCACGCTGCCGGAAGGCTTCAGCATCGATCTGTATGCCATCGTCCCCGATGCCCGCCACATGGCGGTTGGCCCGCAAGGGATCGTGACCTTTGTCGGCACCCGAAAAACGGAGGTCTGGTCCGTCACCGACAGGGACAAGGATCGGGTCGCCGACGAGGTAAAGAACTTCGCGCCGTCTCTTGCCAAGGCGATCCCGAACGGTCCGTGCTTCTCACCCGACGGCCATCTTTATATCGCCGAACAGAACCGCGTCGTCTGGTATCCGGCAGCCGAGTTTTTCTACGAGAGTCCCGACGTCGCGGCATTCGCGGTCGTCAAGCAGGGCGAACTAATCCCGCCGGAGGAGGAAAGCTACAACCACACCGCGCGCGTCTGCAGGGTCGGACCGGACGGCAAGCTCTACGTCTCGCTCGGGCAGCCCTTCAACGTGCCGGCACAGGAGAAGCTGGATCTCTACCGGGAATGGGGCATCGGCGGTATCATACGCATCAACACAGACGGCACCGGGCGCGAGGTCTACACCTACGGCATACGCAACTCAGTCGGCCACGATTTTCACCCGGAGACCGGCGAGCTTTGGTTCACCGACAACCAGGTTGACGGGATGGGCGACGACATCCCCCCGGGCGAGTTGAACCGCCAGACCGCGCCGGGACAGCATTTCGGCTTCCCGTGGTATGGCGGCGGCAGCGTCCGCACCAATGAGTACCAGGACAGCGAACCGCCAGCCGATGTCGTATTCCCGGCAGTCGAAACCGTCGCCCACGCCGCCGACCTCGGCATGACCTTCTACACGGGCAACATGTTCCCGGAGAAATACCGCAACGCGATATTCTCCGCCCAGCACGGATCCTGGAACCGCACCACGCCGGTCGGTGCGCGCGTCATGGTCACCTTCATCGACGAGGAGGGCAACGCGACCATGGAGCCCTTTGCCGAGGGCTGGATCGACGAGAACGGGGAATATCTCGGCCGCCCCGTCGACGTGGCGCAGTTGCGTGACGGTTCCCTGCTGGTTTCCGATGACCTGGCAGGCGCCGTCTACCGCATCAGCTATTCCGCCATGGAGTGACGGTCCGAAAGCCTGTCGCCCCCGTACGCGAGAGTGCGGGGGCCATTGCCCGGATACGGAGCTGCATCGATGAAAACTCCACTCTCCATCGCCTGCCTCGCAGGCCTTGTCGCGGTCGCCCCTCCGCATCTCGCTCACGCGGCGGACGCAGCGGCCGGAAGAATCAAGGCCGCGGCCTGCCGCACCTGCCACGGCATCGACGGCATCGCGAAAATCCCGATAGCGCCGCATATCGCCGGCGAGAGCGAGATATATCTTCAAACCCAGTTGAAGGCGTTCCGCTCTGGCAAGCGGGAACACGAGATCATGAGTGTGATCGCGAAAGACCTGTCCGACGAGGACATCGCCGATCTGGCAGCATGGTACGCCTCGATCAGGATCAGCGTCGAATTGCCGGAATAGTCAGGCCGCCTGCACGGCGGAGAGGCCGACCCCGAGCGAGGCAAGCGCGTCCCAATAGCCGGGATAGGTCTTGGCGACGCATCCCGGGTCAAGAACGGTGATGCCCCTGGTCATCAGGCCCGCTAGGGCAAAACTCATGGCGATCCGGTGATCGGCATGGCTGTCGATCGTCGCCTTGACTCGCGTTCCGGCCAGTGCCGGATCGCCGCGCACGACCAGATCGTCACCTTCCTGTTCGGCAAGGCCCTCGCGGATGCGATTGAGGCCGTCCCAGAGCGCCTGGATGCGGTCGCACTCCTTGACCCGGAGATTGGCGATGCCGGTAAAGCGAACCGGGTTCCGGTTGAAGGCGGCAAGCACGGCCAGCGTCGGCACCGCATCCTGCATCTGCGATCCTTCGATCGTCCCGGGCATGTCCGGGAACGCCGCAATAAGCTCGTGGGCCCTGGCATCCGGTTGGGTGAACGCGCCAGCCGGAACGCCGATGTCGATTTCGCCTCCGGTCAGTTTTTCCGCGGCCCACAGATAGGTCGCCGCCGAGGCATCCGGTTCGACATGGATGCCGGTAGCACGGTAGGCTCCCGGCTCGACCCGCCATTCGGTCGGACTTCCCTGCTCCACCGATGCGCCAAAGGCACGCATCGCGGCTAGAGTAAGATCGACATAGCCACGCGCGCCGATCTCCGTCCCGGTAAGCGCGATCTCCACCGGGCCCGAGGCCAACGGCGCAGCCATCAGTACGGCGGAGACATACTGGCTCGACAGTGAACCGTCGATTTCCACGCGCCCGCCATCGAAGCCGCCCCTGCCATGCACGGTGACCGGCGGACAGCCACTCGGCGCGTCCGCCCCGATGCCCATGGAACGCAGCGCCTCGACCAGCGGACCGATCGGCCGCTTGCGCATGTGCTCGTCGCCGTCGATGACGATGTCGCCGTAGACGGTCGCAACGGCGGCCGTGAGGAAGCGAGTCGCCGTCCCGGCATTGCCCAGGAACAGCGGTCCAGCAGGGAGCGCGAGCCGACCGGGACTGTCCACGGTAAAGCTGGTCGCATCCGGTTCGTCGATTGTCACGCCCATTGCCCGCAGGGCGTCCGCCATCAGTTGGGTATCAACGCTCTTCAACGCGCCCGTGACATGGCTGCGCCCCTTTGCCAGCGCTGCCAGCAACAGGACCCGGTTGGTGATGGATTTCGATCCCGGCGGCTGCACCCGGCCCATGAGCGGACCGTCCACCGGCGTGATCGCCAGCGCCGGAGCCGCGAGATAATCGTTCGCCTGCATGGTCGTCCCTGGTCTCGGTGGATAGGCCGCAGCTGCCTAGGCCGCGGTCCCGTCCGCGTCAAGCACCACGCCGCAATGCCATCAGATCGGGCGGTCCTCTCCTGCCCACAGACTTGGCCCGTTCTGATCGATAATCAGCCTGGCCTTGCCCAGCGTCGCGGACGTTGCGGTGCCCTCATCGGGAAGCAGGTCGGCGCGCATGAAGCGACGTTCGACAGGCTCGCCGTCGACCTGCTTTCTCAGCAGCCCCGCAATTCGCCATTGCGAGCCTTCGCGAACGGGTCGGGCGAATATCTCGACGTCCTTGTATACCTCGTCCGGCCCGTCTGATTGCGGCTCGTTCTGGTTCGCTGCCGATCCGAACAGGCGTTTGAAGAATCCGGTCATGCATTCCTCCTGTCCGCCCACCATGAGAAGCGGCCGCCGCCCTGTCAATGGATACCGCTTTCAACAACTTGACACGAAACTGCAATGAGCCTGCAATCCGTTGCGGCTTGGGTGCCCCCCGGAAACTGTTGGGAGATTCGATTATGCCACAAACGAGTTCCAGTCTGCCCCTTCATCCCATAACAAGGCGTTCGCTGCTGTCGGGCATTGCCGCGACCGGCGCGTTGGTCGCGCTGCACCCCTTCTCGGCCCGCGCCCAAGCGAACCAGGCGCATTTGCGCATCATGGAAACGACCGACATTCACGTTGCGGTCCTTCCCTATGATTACTACGCCGACCGCCCGAACGACACCATGGGCCTTGCCCGCACCGCCTCGATCATCGACGGCTTCCGCAAGGAGGCCACGAACACGATGCTGGTCGACAACGGCGATTACCTGCAGGGCAATCCGATGGGCGACTGGGTCGCCTATGAGCGCGGCATGAACGACGGCGATGTGCATCCCGTGATCGAGGCGATGAACGTGCTCGGTTATGATTGCGGGACGCTCGGCAACCACGAATTCAACTATGGCCTGTCCTTCATGGACAAGGTCAATGCGGGCGCGAATTTCCCCATTGTCTGCGCCAACCTTGTCCGGGGCACGGAACTCGCCGCCAATCCGCGCGACGACAAGCTCTACATGAAGCCCTATGTCATCATGGACAAGACCGTCACCGACGGCTCCGGCGCCGAACACACGGTGCGCGTCGGCTTCATCGGTTTCGTGCCGCCGCAGATCATGACGTGGGATTCGCGTCATCTCGTCGGCAACGTCATGACGCGCGATATCGTCGAGGCCGCAACGGCCTGGGTGCCGCAGATGAAGGAGGAAGGCGCCGACATCGTTGTCGCGCTTTCACACTCCGGCATCGACGCGAACCGGACGGACATGATGGAGAACGCCTCCCTGTTCCTGGCCGGCGTCGAGGGCATCGACGCGATATGCACCGGCCACCAGCATCTCGTTTTCCCCGGTGATTTCGACGGCCTGGCCGGCGTCGACAACGCCAATGGCAAGCTGATGGGCAAGCCCGCGGTACAGGCCGGTTTCTGGGGATCTCACATGGGCCTGATCGACCTGCTGATCGAGCGCGACGGCAATAGCTGGAAGGTCATCGACTCCACCTCGGAAACCCGGCCTATCTACAACCGCAATGAGGACCGCTCGATCACCGCGCTGGTCGGGAACTTCCCCGCGGTGGAAGAGGCCGTGGCCGACGAGCACGAGAGCACCCTGACCTATGTCCGCACGCCGGTCGGCGAAACCACCGCGCCCCTTTACTCCTATTTTGCCCTGGTTGCCGACGATCCGTCGGTGCAGATCGTCAGCCAGGCCCAGATCTGGTATGTCTCCGATCTGCTCAAGGACGGCGAATATGGCGACCTGCCCGTGCTTTCAGCCGCCGCGCCCTTCAAGGCCGGCGGACGGGGTGGCCCGGAATACTACACCGACGTCCCGGCCGGTTCGATCGCCATCAAGAACGTCGCCGATCTCTATCTCTATCCCAACACGGTGCGCGCCATGGTGATCTCGGGTGCCGACGTGAAGGAGTGGCTGGAAATGTCCGCCGGCATATTCAACCAGGTTGAGCCGGGATCGACCGACCAGCCCCTGATCGCCGACGACTTCCCGTCCTACAACTTCGACGTGATCGACGGTGTGACCTACGAGATCGACCTGTCGCAGCCGCGCAGGTATAGCCCCAAGGGCGAGCTCGAGAATCCGGACTCGAACCGGATTCGGAATCTCAGCTTCAACGGCGAACCGATTGACCCGGAACAGAAATTCGTCATCGCAACCAACAATTACCGGGCTGGCGGCGGCGGCAATTTCCCCGGCGTCTCGGCAGACAAGATCATCCTCGAGGCACCGGACACCAACCGGGACGTGATCGTGCGCTATATCGTCGAACAGGGCACGATCAATCCGTCAGCCGATGCCAACTGGAAGTTCGCGCCTCTCGGTGGCACCACCGTGACTTTCGAGACCGGGCCGAAGGCAGCCGAGTACATAGACGACGTCAAGGCCGTGAAGATCGAGCCGGCCGGCGAAGGCGCCGACGGTTTCGCCAAGTACCGCATCACGCTTTAGGCATCGCGTGATGTGGCCGCCGCCGGCGATGTCCGGTGGCGGCCTATCTCCGAGCGTGTCCCGCCTCCGGCCGGCTGCATCGGCCAACCCGCCGCGTCCCCGATTGCCAACACCGTCGACCACCTGTACGAATTGGCCGTTATCGCGCCGCGACTGCGGGCGCATGTCTCGATGCGGAGTATCGGCTGGCGGGAATGACAGACAACGCACCGAAGAAGGGCCGTACGCGGGTCAGGATCGTGTTCTATCTGCTCATAATCGTCGTTGTCGCCGGCGGGATTGCCTGGCTGCTCGGCCCGCGCGAACCGGTCGACCTGACCGTACGCTTCGAACCCTCAAAGATTGGTACCGACATCGACCGGTGGCTGGCCGACAACGAGGCGAAATTCGACGACATCCGTCCCAACGCCGTGAAGGAGGTCGTCTGGGCATGGCCGGCCTCGCGCGCCCGGACGCCTGTCGCCATTGCCTATCTGCACGGCTTCTCAGCGGCCAGCGCCGAGATCCGGCCGGTGCCGGACATGGTCGCGCGGGAACTCGGAGCAAACCTTTTCTACACTCGCCTTGCCGGCCACGGCCGCAACGGCGAAGCGATGGCCGAACCGACCGTGAACGACTGGGTGCAGGACGTGGCGGAGGCCGTCGCGGTGGCCGAACGCATCGGCGAGAAGGTGGTTCTGGTCGCGACCTCCACCGGCGGCACGCTCGCGACCCTGGCCGCCACCCTGCCGGAGCTTCGCGACCGCATCGACGGCATTGTGCTCGTCTCTCCGAATTTCGGCATACGGGCCCGCGGCTCGTCCCTCCTGACCATGCCTTTCGCCGAATCAGTCGTGCCGCTGATCGTCGGCGCGGAACGGGCCTTCGAACCCCGCAACGAAGAACACGCCGGCAATTGGACATGGCGTTACCCGTCCGTTGCGCTGTTGCCGATGGCCGCCCTGGTGAAGAAGGCGGCAAACCTGCCCTTCGAGCAGATACGAACCCCGGTTCTTTTCATCTATAGCCCCGACGACAAGGTGGTGGACCAGTCGATCACGGCGACGGTTGCCGAGCGCTGGGGCGGCCCGGTCGAGACGCTGCTGGTGACGGCATCTGACGATCCGTCCAGTCACGTCATAGCGGGCGACATCCTCTCGCCGTCGAACAACGAAACCGTCGCCAATGCGATCGCCGCCTTCGTGCGCGGACTGTGATGGCGCGAATAATGTTGCAACGCGATGCAGTTGAAAAACGACGGGCAATCATCACAATGGCCTGCGGCTAACCGAAAAGCGGACATCATGTACTCGCACGATCGTTTCAGGAACCTCGTCTACGGCATGGCGCTGGCGCTGATGATCGGCTGGATACTCTATATCGGCCAGAACGTCTTCGTCCCCGTGATCGCGAGCATCATCGTTGCCTACATCGTTGCGGCACTGGCGCGGCGCATGCAGCTCCTCCCGGTTATCGGTCCGCTGCTTCCCGGTCCGGTTCGCTTCCTGATCTCGATCCTGGTCATCGCTTTCATCATCACCGGCTTCGTTCTTCTGATCATCCAGAACATCAACCAGGTCATCGCGCTGGTTCCCCAATACCAGGCGTCGCTCCTGCGCATCATACAGGGCTTGGCCGTGCAGTTCGGCTTCGAGACGGAACCGACCTGGGCGACCATCCGCCGCGACGTGTTCGGCGAGATCCGGCTGCAATCGCTGATCGGCTCGACCGTCACCTCCATCTCGGTGCTGGTCGGCTGGGTCTTTGTCGTCACGGTCTATACAGCCTTCGCGCTGGCGGAGCGGCGCATCTTCGCCCGCAAGCTTTCGCGCATGGCAACCGACCCCGCCGACAGCGCGCTGATCGGGCAGATCGTCGACACCATCAACGACCGCATCGGCGACTATCTCGCCGCAAAGACCTTCGTGAATCTCGTTCTCGGCCTGATCTCCTATGTCGTCATGATCGCCATCGGGCTGGATTTCGCGGCCTTCTGGAGCGTGTTGATCGCGATCCTGAACTACATCCCCTATATCGGCTCGATGGCCGGCGTCCTTGCGCCGACGGCGATCGCCATCGTGCAGTTCGAGGGCGACTGGTCCATGATCGCGACCTGCTTCTTCGGCCTGACGCTATGCCAGGTCTTCGTCGGCTCCTTCCTCGAGCCGAGCCTCATGGGCCGCTCGCTCAACCTGAGCCCCTTCGTCATCCTCGTCTCGCTGACCGCATGGGGCACCATGTGGGGCATTCCCGGGGCACTGCTCTCGGTTCCGATCACGGCCATCCTCGTGATCGTGTTCTCGGAGTTCCAGGGCACGCGCCCGATCGCGATCCTGCTGTCGCGCTCCGGCAAGGTGCCGCCCCAGCGCCACCCGACGAAGGCTTCCCCGGCCCTCCTCGCCGTGGACGAGGACGAGGACGTCTGAGCGCGCAGCCGACCGTTCCTAGACCAGCAGGCCACCCACCAGCTCGTTGTCGGTGAGATCCTGCCAGGCCAGTCCCTTGTCGTTCATCCGCGCCATCAGCCCGGCGAAATTCGCCGGATCCTTCGTCTCGATGCCGATCAGCACCGACCCGAAATTGCGGGCGGATTTCTTGAGGTACTCGAAGCGGGTGATGTCGTCGTCGGGGCCGAGCAGGGTAAGAAAGTCCTTCAGTGCACCGGGCCGCTGCGGCATCCGCAGCACGAAATATTTCTTCAGCCCTTCCGAGCGCAGGGCCCGCTCCTTGACCTCGGCCAGCCGCTCGAAGTCGAAGTTCCCGCCAGAGACGATGCACAGCACCGTCTTGCCGTCGCGCTCCCGCGGCGCGATATCCTTCAGCGCATCGATGGCCAGCGCCCCCGCCGGCTCCAGCACCACACCCTCCACGTTCAGCATCTCGATCATGGTGGTGCAGAGTCGGTCCTCGGCAACGAGATCGACGTCGCCAGGCGCGTAGCGGCGAAGCACCTCCCACGTCTTCTCGCCGATCTGGCCGACCGCCGCCCCGTCGACGAAATTGTCGAAGCCCTGCAGGCGTACCCTTTCGCCCTTCTCGAGGCTCTGCCGGAGGCTCGGCGCGCCTGCCGGCTCGACCAGCGTGAAGGCAGCCGCCTCGCCCTTCGCCGAGAAGTAGCGCGTCAGCCCGCTCGCCAGCCCGCCGCCGCCGACTGCGGCGATCACGCGGTCGAACTGCACCCCGGCCGGCGCCTGTTCCAGCGCCTCCAGTGCCACGGATGCCTGCCCCTCGATGATGTCCTCGTCGTCGAAGGGCGGCACCATCACCGCGCCCTCAGCCTCGGCATAGTCCAGCGCCGCGCGGTTGCAGTCGTCGAAATAGTCTCCGATCAGCCGGATCTCGACATTGTCCCCGCCGAAGGCGCGGGTCTTGTCGATCTTCTGCTGCGGCGTGGTCACCGGCATGAAGATGACGCCCTGCCGGTCGAAATGCCGGCACACATAGGCGAGCCCCTGGGCGTGGTTGCCGGCCGATGCGCAGACGAAAGGCCCTTCCGCGCCCTCGGCAAGCCGCTTGCGGATGAAGTTGAATGCGCCGCGGATCTTGTAGGAGCGCACGGGCGACAGGTCCTCGCGCTTGAGGAATACGCGCATGCCATACTTGCGGCCCAGGAACACGTTCTCCTGCAGCGGCGTTTCGGGAAACAGGCCGCGCATGGCGGCGGTGGCTTCGGCGACGGCGTCGGGAAAATCACTCATGTACGGCATCCGTTGGGCGCTTGCTCTGTCACGATCCTGTGGCTTTTCGGCCGTTTCGGGTCTATAGGCCCGTTGCCGGTTTGACCAGACCGGGAGGCGATGCCGCAATGACGACCGAGGGTTGGGAGGCGATATGAAGGGCAGGAACCTTCGTGCGGCGATCCACGTCTGCGCCGTTTTCGCGACCTGGCTTGCCGCGCTGATGCTGGTGCCGGCGCTGGCCGATCTCTACTACGGCAGCCCCGACTGGATCGTCTTCGCCGTTTCCTCGGCCGCCATCGCCGCGCTGGCCGTCATCGTCGCCGCCGCGACGCGCGGCATCCGCCCGGCCTATTCCACCCGCTTCGCCTTCATGCTCGTCAACCTGTTGTGGCTGACATTCGCCGTCGCCGGCGCGGTGCCCTTCGTCGAGTCCTCGCTGCAGTTGAGCGTCGCCGACGCCTTCTTCGAGTCCATGTCGGGCATCACCACGACGGGATCGACCGTGATCCAGGGCCTCGACGACCTGCCGCCCGGCCTGCTGCTGTGGCGCTCGATCCTGCAATGGGTGGGCGGTCTCGGCGTGATCGCGCTCGGCCTGTTTGTCCTGCCCTATCTGAAGATCGGGGGTTCCAGCGTCATCCGCCTGGAGTCCTCGGACCGCTACGAGCGTCCCTTCTCGCGCCTGTCGACCTTCGCCGCCTCGATCCTCGGCATCTATCTCGCCTCCACCCTGATCTGCGCCTTGCTCTATGCCATGACCGGCATGACCGGCTTCGACGCGGTCAACCACGCCATGACGACTGTCTCGACCGGCGGCTTTTCCACGCACGACGACTCGTTTGCCCACTTCCCCGGACTTGCCACGCAATGGGTGGCCATCGTCTTCATGCTGATCGGCGCCACGCCCTTCACCGCGCTGGTCGTGCTGACGCTGCGCGGCCGCGTCGATCTCTTCCGCGACAACCAGGTCGTGGTGATGCTCGCCTATTCGCTCGGCCTGTCGGCGCTGGTCGCCGTCTACCTGGACGTGACCCGCACCGAGGATCTGGCGCCCGGCCTCGAACATGCCGTCTTCAACATCGTCTCGCTGATCACCACCACCGGCTTCGCCAACTACGACTACCTGCAATGGGGGCCCTTCGCCATTGCGCTGGTCTTCATGGCCACTTTCATGGGCGGCTGTTCCGGCTCCACCGCCGGCGGCGTGAAGACCTACCGCTGGATCGCGCTCTACGGGATCATGCGCCGGGCGCTCGACCGCTTCGTCTATCCCAACGCCGTGGCCAGCGTGCGTTCCGGCCGCGATACGGTGGACGAGGAAACGCTGGACATCGTGCTGCTGTTCTTCACCGCCTTCATCCTCGTCTGGAGCCTGCTGACCGTCGCCCTGACGCTGGCCGGCACCGATTTCCTGACCGCCCTTTCGGGCGCGCTGACGGCGCTCGCCAATGTCGGCCCCGGCCTCGGCCCGGTGATCGGCCCCGCCGGGAATTTCGCCCCCCTGACCGACGCGGCGAAATGGCTTCTTTCCTTCGCCATGCTGCTCGGCCGGCTGGAGATATTCACCGTGCTGGTCCTTCTGTCCCCGGCCTTCTGGCGGGAGTGAGGGACAACCGGAATCGCCGTTGCAAAATGGTGCCCGCATCAGGCCATGCCCTATCCTCGCCACGCCCCGGAACCAACCGGTCTGGCCATTGAAAGTGGAAGACGGGCGGTCGGAGGCCGCTCATCTGGATTTTTGCGCGGTCCCCCGACCGCCCGCTCGGCATTCTCACGACATCAGTCATCCCGCCGCCTTGCCCGTGGGCAGCTCGCAGGCCGGATACGGCACGCATCTGTGACCCGCCCTCCCCGTGGCGGATGCGCTCGCGTTCCGGCGCCGCTCGCCCGCCGCTGCTGCTACCGCCCGGGGGAGCCGGCGGCACGGCGGTCACGCGCGGGACCGATATGCCTCCCCGGTTTCGGAGCTGTTGGGCGACTTCCGTCAAGCCGGCTCCTGCCCGCGCCACCTGCACGCGGACACCGGGTACCGTCCCCCTCCCCGAAATGCCGGTGCGCACTCAGGCTTCCGCGAGGGGGCAGGAGGAAGGGTAAGGGAGGCCGAAGGGCGGTGGACAAGTTTTCGCAGAAATGCCGGAGTCCCGGGAAAGCGGCGTGAAAGTTATCCAACTGGGGGCTGCACCAGAAGAGGGCTCATTCCGACCGAAGTCCTCAATATAGTTCATATCCAATGCATTCTTGGGTCGGCGCAATCTTGTGAAGAAATCCTGTTCAGCAGCGAGCGATGATTGCGACCATTGAGAAATCTTGCAATTGCCGAAAGCCGCAGCAAAGAAGCGGCGATTTACTTTCTTAACTTCTCGAGGGGCAACCATGAAAATCAGGATGGGAGTCGCGGCAGTTCTGGCCGTGTCCGTTGCAGCATGCGCCAAGAACCCGGAATCAATCGCTCCGGCCTATGTCAGTGAAATGACGTACCAGAATTTCACGTGCCAGCAGCTCGTTCAGGAGCAGCAGAGGCTGAACGACGCCTATGCCGTCGCGGAAGCGCAACAGAAGAAAGCACGCAGCAACGACATTGCCGGCGTCATCCTGCTTGGCCTGCCGGTTTCCTCCATGTCGGGCGACAACATCGCGCCGCAGATTGCCAACCTGAAAGGTCAGCAGGAAGCGGTGCGCAAGGCCATGATCATGAAGAACTGCGGCTGACACCCGCTGACAAGAAAAGCCCCGCCCCCGTTTCCGGGCGGCGGGGCGCAAGCGTGTTGCGTGAGGCCCGGCGTCAGGCCGCCTTCTGCTGTTCCTGCTCGCGCAGCGGCTTGAGCTGCTCGGCCCAGGCGTACAGTTCCGCGAGCATGGCCTTGGCGCCCTGCTCCACTTCCGGCGCCGGCGTGTAGCCATCCTCGTTCAGGAAGTTGAAGACGAACGGGATCGGCACTTCCTGCGGCAGCGGCATCATCGAAACGGTCGTCATCAGGATCTTGGTGGACTGCATAGCGCGCGTGCCGCCCGAGACGCCGCCGTAGCCCACGAGGCCGGCCGGCTTCTTGTGCCATTCCCGGTGCAGCACCTGGATCGCGTTCACGGTCGAGGCGGCGGGGAAGTAGTTGTATTCCGGCGAGACGAAGACGAAGGCGTCGGCCTTGTCGTTGACGGCGCTCCACCGCTTGGTGTGCTCGTGCTCATATTGCTGGGCCATCGGGTGGTTCGGCTCGTCCAGCAGCGGCAGGTCGTAGTCGGCGAGATCGACCAGTTCGACCTCGAATTCCGAGTTCTTTTTCGCGAAATCGGCGAACCACTTGCCGACCTTGATGCCGTTGCGGCCGGGCCGTACCGAGGTGACGATGACATTGAGCTTGAGGGACATGGCTGTTCTCCTTGATCGAACGGTTGTTATCGGCTGCCCTGCGGGCAAAACCTTCCTTCCCGGAACGCGCGTACCGGGGTGATCGTTTCGTGTTTCGGTTTTCGTCGGGCCGGGATGGCCACCCGGTAGGAAAAAGAAACCGCGGTGTTGATTTGAAACCGCCGTCGCTTTTTGATACCGACACCCTAAATAATGAGGATGTCGCACCGCACAAGACGGCACTTATTTGCAACCGGGTCACCCGGAGGAAACCGGATTACCATGAAGAAACCCGAAAATATCAACGAGATCGGAGAGGTCTGCCGCCCGGTGGGCCAGCTTTTGCAGCAAATCGGCTCGAAATGGGTGGTTCTGGTGCTGATCCGGCTGTCGGAGCGGCCCAAGCGATTTTCCGAGCTGAAGCGCGAAATCGGCACGATAAGCCAGAAAGTGTTGACCGGTGTGTTGAGGGATCTTGAACGAAACGGCATCGTCGACCGCACGGTGACGCCCTCGATTCCGCCCCGCGTCGATTACCGGCTGACGGATCTGGGCGAATCCCTGCTCGAGCCGATCCAGGCGCTCGGCCGCTGGGCCGTCGAGAACGAAGGCAGGGTCGCCGAGGCGCAGGCGCGCTACGAAAAAAGGGCGGAGACGGCGTAACCGGTGCCGGTCGGGGCCTCCCTGCCCGGCTCAGTCTTCCAGCAGGTGCTCGTAGCGGGCGTCGGTCAGCGTCTTCAGGAAGGCCACCAGCGCGTCGATGCGCTTGTCGTCCAGCGCCGGCCCGTGGGTCAGCTCTTCGGTCGACAGGTTCTCCGGCACCTCCGGCTCGCCGAACGGCTCGCCCGTTTCCGGGTTCACCAGCCGTTCCGGGTTCTTCGTGTTGTACTTGTTGTAGAACAGGATCACGGTCCGCAAATCCCCGAAAATGCCGTTGTGCATGTAGGGCGCGGTCACCGCGACGTTGCGCAGCGTCGGCGTGCGGAACTTGCCGCGCTGGGCCGGATCGTCGATGGCGTCATTGGCCAGAAGCCCCTCGTCCACCGTGTCGGGTGCGGAACCGTTCATCTCGCGAAGCGCCCGGTTTTCCGGCACGCCGATATTGTGGAAGCGGTAGTCGGTGAAGGTCTCGCGCGGATCGATGGCGCTTTTCGCCAGCTGGTGGCACTGGTTGCAGTTGGTGAACTGCTGGGAGAAGAACAGCAGCCGACCAAGTTCCTCCTCGTCCGTCAGCTTCGCCTCGCCGCGCAGGAAGCGGTCGTACTTGGAATCGAACGGCATGAAGGTTTCGGTTCGCTCGAAGGCGGCGATCGCCCGCGTCATCGCGTCATAGCCCGTTTCCGCGTCGTCCAGCGTACCCGGGCCGAACAGCGCGTCGAAGGCCGCGACATAGCCGGGATTCTCCTTCAGCCGCTCGACCACCGAGGCCTCGTCCGGCATGCCCATCTCGATGGGATTGAGCGGCGGCCCGCCGGCCTGTTCCTCCAGCGTCGCGGCGCGGCCGTCGAGGAACTGCCCGCCGACCCACTCGCCGTCCTCGCGACGATGGAATTCCGGCGACAGCGCCGCATAGGCCGCCGTCGGCACGTTGCGGTCGCCCAGCGACTCGCCGTCGTCGCCGATCGACGCCATGCCGCGCGGGTCGGCAAAGGCGTAGTCCGGGTCGTGGCAGGAAGCGCAGGCCTGCGTTCGGTTGGCCGACAGGTTGGTGTCGAAGAACAGCGCCTCGCCCAGCGCCTCCAGCGATGCCGGCGGCGCGGCGGGTTGTTCCGCCGACGCGACGGCAAACGCGAAGATGGACAGCGCGGTGGCCGGCAGGCCGAGGGCAAGCGCAAGACGCGCCATGGCGGCGTTTCCTTTCCTGACTTTTTGCGTCAAGTTATCGTGCCGGTATAGCCGCGCGGATTGATCCCGATCAAGCATTTCCACCCGGCCAACATGCCGCACCGCCGCCGCATTGCCGCGCGGGCACGACCGGAATAGGCTCCCCCACAAACGGCAGTCGCCCGCCCCGGGCGGACACATGCCGGAATTCGAGGGTGAGACGCATGACCGATACCGACCTGGCGGCCCGGCCGCCGCGCGTGCCCGAGCCGCATTTCGCGACCGTCACCAGGGAGCAGGTCTCCCGGCTGGTGGACGATTTCTACGGCGAGATCCGCAAGGATCCGCGCCTCGGACCCGTGTTCGACGGCGTGATCGGCGACAACTGGCCGGCGCACCTGGCGCGCATGAAGCAGTTCTGGCGGTCCGTGCTGCTGAAGACGGCCGAGTATTCCGGCCGGCCCGTGCCCGCCCACATGGGCATACCCGATCTGCGCGAGGACGATTTCCGCATCTGGCTGGAAACCTTCGAGACCACGGCCAATTCGGTCTTTGAGCCGGAGGCCGCGCCGCACGTGGTGGCGGCCGCGCGGCGCATCGCCGCCAGCCTGTGGCTGGCGCGCTTCGGCTCCCCCTTCACGCAGGTGCCTGACTGGAGCCGCTGAGGCGCGCGCCCTCGTCGAAGGCGCAACCCGGAGCCGGTTGACCGAAGAGCTGGAGCCAGAGAACAGGTCCTCGGCCGGCGCATACGGCCAGGCTGGCCGCACTTCCTTTGCTGGCTTTTGCATCAGGCAATCGAACCGGTATGGCCACGCGGCTCGGCCCGTATCGGGCGGAAGGCCCGAACCGCTGGCCGGTTAGTCCTCCCACCGCATTTTCCGCGCGATTTTCTCGGGCAGTTCGATCCCCATCGCGGCCAGCCGACCGGGCAGTTCCGTCGGGTCGAGGATGTCGAGGCCGAAATGGTCCAGGAGAGCAAACTGCGCTTCCCTTTCGATGACGATGGCTTCGACGGAAACCATCGGGGGGGCGCACTCCACGTCAAGCAACCGGACGAGCACCGGGATCGCCCGGTCGGGATCCCAGGCCAGGACGCGCCGTGCGGCCCTGCCGCGCGTCGAGGGATCGGGATCGTCCATCAGCCTTTCCAGCACTTCCCGGCCTTCCGGGCCGGAAGCCGCCAGCGCGTTGAGCGCCTCCGTGACCTTTTCGACATGCCGGTTGGCGACCGGGATGTCGCGCCGGCGTTGCGCGGCGGTTTCGAGCGCCTGGTACTTCCGAAAGCGTTTCAGCCAGCCATCAATGTCACCAGCGGAAGGTTTTCTCGCCATCCGGAAGCCACTCCCGTCGTCCGGCCCTCACACGAACACGTCCACCTTCTCGAATGTGCGCACGTCCACCAGGCCCACGTCGGAAATCCGCAGTTCCGGGATCACCACCAGTGCCAGCAGCGAGTGCTGCATGTAGGCGTTGTTGAGCGTGCAGCCCATCTCGCGCATCGCCGCGCCGAGGATGTCGGCCTTGGCGGCGACGATCTCGGCGCGCTCGTCCGACATCAGCCCCGCGATGGGCATTTCGACCAGCGCCAGTTCCTCGCCCTTCGAGACCATCACCACGCCGCCGCCCACCTGGCCGAGGCGGTTGGCGGCGATCGCCATGTCCTCGCGGTTGGTGCCGACGACGATCATGTGATGGCTGTCATGCGCCACGGTCGAGGCCATGGCGCAGTCCTGCGTGTAGCCGAAGCCGGAGACGAAGGCGTTGGTCACCGCGCCGGTGCCGCGGTGTCGCTCGACCAGCGCGATCTGGCAGACATCGTTGACCCGGTCCATCTCGACGATGCCCTCGCGCACCGGCAGCCGCGCCTCCAGCGCCCGCGTCGGCGCCTGGTTCTCGATCACGCCGATCACCCGCACGTCGACCTCGGCCTTGCCCTTCGGCGCGGGAATGACGAAATCGTCGGCCAGCAGCTCCTTGCCGAGCCTGACCGTGTTCATCGCCTCCGGCGGATAGTTGTAGGCCGGAATATCCACCGTCAGCTTGCTGTCCTTGGCCAGTTGCACGCCGCGCCCGTAGACCTCGTCGATGGCCAGCTCGGCCAGGTTGGAGACGATCAGGAAGTCGGCCCTCCGGCCCGGCGTGATCGAGCCCAGCTCGCGCTCCATCTTGAAATGCTGCGCGGTATTGATCGTCGCCATCTGGATCGCGGTGACCGGCGGCAGGCCCTGGCTGATCGCGTGGCGCACCACCCGGTCCATGTGGCCGTCGCGCACCAGCGTGCCCGAATGGCTGTCGTCGGTGCACAGGATGAAGTTGCGGCTGTCGAGTCCCTGCTCGGTGATCGCCTTGACCTGCTCGGCGACGTCGTACCAGGCGGAACCCAGCCGCAGCATCGCCTTCATGCCCTGTCGCACGCGCGCGATGGCGTCCTCGGCGCGCGTGCCCTCGTGGTCGTCCTCGGGCCCGCCGGCGACATAGCCGTGGAACGGCAGGCCGAGATCGGGCGAGGCATAGTGCCCGCCGACCGTCTTTCCGGCCTTCACCGTGGCCGCGATCGCGCCGGTCATGGTCTGGTCGTTGGCCGCCACGCCGGGGAAGTTCATCACCTCGCCCAGCCCGACGATGTTCGGCCAGCCCATCGCCTCCTCGATCTCCTGCGGCCCCAGCGACGCGCCGGCATGCTCCAGCCCCGGCGCCGACGGCACGCAGGACGGCATCTGCACGAACACGTTGACCGGCATGGCCTCCGCCTCGTCATGCATCATCCTGACACCGGCGAGGCCGAGCACGTTGGCGATCTCGTGCGGGTCGATGAACATCGATGTCGTGCCGTGCGGGATCACCGCGCGGGTGAACTCCGTCACCGTCACCATGCCGCTCTCGACATGCATGTGCGCGTCGCACAGGCCCGGCACCAGGTAGCGGCCGCGCGCGTCGAGCACCTTGGTGCCCTCGCCGATGCAGTGGCTCGCATCCGGCCCGCAATAGGCGAAGCGGCCGTCGGCGATGGCAAGATCCGTTGCCGGGATCACCTCGCCGGAATGGACGTTGACCCACTTGCCGTTGCGCACCACGAGGTCGGCCGGCTTGCGTCCCATGGCGACATTGACGAGGTCGCGGGCGCATTCGGTCCAGGGTTTCGGCGGGGCAAAGGTCGGCTTTGTCACAGGCATGGTCTTCTCCGGTTGTCTGCCCGAACCATGCCCCTTGTTCCGGAAAAACGCCAGACTTCAAATCCTTGAATCAGGCGAGTCCGCGGACGATCAGCAGGACCGCGGCGGCGCCCGAGATGCCCAGCAAAATGCGGCGGAAATTGCGGTCGATCAGTCCGCCGAATGCCGGCGCCAGCGCCATGCCGGCCAGCAGTCCCGGCGTCAGGATCGCGGCATGAACGATATCGGCAATGCGAATCAGGCCGTTGGCCTGCAGCACCGCCAGTATGACCACGCAGCCGATGGCGAAGAAGGCGCTCATGTTCGGGCGCGCGCGTTCCGGCGGCTGGTCCTGGTAGGCGATGGCCATCGGCGGTCCGCCGACCGAGGTGATCGTGGCCGTCAGGCCGGAAATCGCCCCCATGACGAGGAGCAGCCGGTTGGAGAAGCGGAATCGCAGCCCGGCGAGCGACATGGCCACGGCCAGCGCGATCAGCAGGCCGAACACCAGCATGAAATGCCCCTCGTCCGTCAGCCGCACCAGGATCGCGGCGCCGGCGAGCGATCCGAGCAGCCGCCCCGAGACGGACCACGACACCTCGCGCCAGTCGACCCCGCCGCGCACCGAGAGCATCGCGGTTCCCGCCGTCAGCAGCGTCAGCATGATGATCGGCACCGGCACCAGCTCGGGCGCGATCAGCGCCAGCAGCGGCGCGGCCAGCAGGCCGAACCCGATGCCGGTCCGGTACTGGACGATCGTCGCCGAGGCGATCGCGGCCCATGCAAAGCCGTATTGCCAGAAGGAAAGCCCGTCGAGGGCGGCGGTGATGAAATTCGGCAAGGCGTGTTATCCGGATCGTTGGCCTGGCGGCGGTGAGCTGGCAGCCGATGTGAACAGCATTCGGAGGAAAACCGCAATGCGGTCGCGGGCGGGCAAGGTCAGTCGCCCCCCGGTGCCACCACGACCTCCGTTTCCCAATCCTTGCATCGCGTCGCGAGCTCGGCGGCGGGCGGGCGGTCGGTGAAGAAGGTGTCGATCTCGGCCAGCGAGGCGATGCGCGCAGGTGCGGAACGCTGGAACTTGGAATGGTCGGCGACGAGAAAGGTCCGGCGCGCCTGGCGGATGATGGACTTGCTGACATTGACCTCCTGGATGTCGAAATCCAGCAGGTCGCCGTCCCGGTCGATGGCCGAACAGCCGATCACGGCCATGTCGAACTTGAACTGGAGAATGGTCTGCGTGGCAAGATCCCCGACCAGCCCGCCGTCCGAGCGCCGCAGCGTCCCGCCCGTGACGATGACCTGGCAGTCCGGGTTCGATGCCAGGATGTTGGCCACGTTGATGTTGTTGGTGACGACCAGCAGCCCGCGGTGGTGCACGAGTTGCCGGGCCACGGCCTCGGTGCTCGTCCCGATGTTGAGAAAGATCGAGACGCCCTCGGGAATGCGCGCCGCGCAGGCCCTCGCCATGCGCGCCTTTTCCGTCCCGTGCAGCGCGCGGCGCTCCTCGTAGCCGATATTGGCCGTTCCGGAGGGCAGCATTGCGCCGCCATGGACCCGCTCCAGCCGCCCGGCCTCTGCAAGTTCGCCGAGATCGCGCCGGATCGTCTGTTGCGTGACGGAGAAGTGCTCCGCAAGGCCCTCGACCGTCACGCGGCCCTCGCGCCGCGCGATTTCGAGGATCGCGTTGTGCCTGAAACTCTGGTTCATGCCGGCGACCTCCTCTTGCGCGGGCCGAAACGCCCCGCCTTCCCTGCTCCTACCGAATATCGAACATAAACGAAAACATTTTCTTTTCATTTATGTTCGCATCGCCTAGATATCCATCGAAGTCTCGCAACCGGGAGTCCCCAGTGTCCCAACCGAACGACACCCCCATCCTCGATCTCCTTGTCATAGGCGGTGGCGTGAATGGCTGCGGCATCGCCCGCGACGCCGCGGGTCGCGGCCTTTCGGTCATGCTTGCCGAGATGAACGACCTCGCGTCGGCCACCTCCTCGGCCTCGACCAAGCTGTTCCACGGCGGGTTGCGCTACCTGGAATATTTCGAGGTTCGCCTCGTGCGCGAGGCGCTGATCGAGCGTGAGGTGCTGCTGGGTGCCATGCCGCATATCAGCTGGCCCATGCGCTTCGTCCTGCCCTATGCCTCCGACATGCGCTTCGACACCCAGACTCCGGCATCGCGCCTTCTGAACGCGGTCATGCCGTGGATGAAGGGGCGCCGTCCGGCCTGGATGATTCGCTTCGGTCTTTTCCTCTACGATCATCTCGGCGGCCGGAAGATCCTTCCCGGCACCCGGACGCTCGACCTTTCGGCCGCCCCCGAGGGCGCGCCGCTGCAGGATCGCTTCCGCAAGGCCTTCGAATATTCCGACTGCTGGATCGACGACGCGCGGCTCGTCGTCCTCAACGCCCGCGACGCCGAGGCTCGCGGGGCGCGTATCCGGGTCCGCACCCGCGTCACCGCGGCGCGGCGGACCGGCGACCACTGGACCGTGACGCTGGAGGATGACCGCGGCACGCCCGCGACGGTCCGCGCCCGCGCCCTCGTCAACGCGGCCGGCCCCTGGGTCGGCGACGTGATCCAGGGCAAGGTCGGGCTCGATTCCCGGGACGGCATCCGTCTCGTGCGCGGCAGCCACATCGTGGTGCCGAGGCTGTATGACCACGACAAGTGCTACTTCCTCCAGGGCACGGACGGGCGGATCATCTTCGCCATTCCCTACGAGACCGATTTCACCCTGATCGGCACCACCGACTGCGACCACCCCGACCCGTCGGTGAAGCCCGAATGCACGCCGGAGGAGCAGGACTATCTCTGCGCCTTCGCCTCGTCCTATTTCCGCAAGCCGGTGACCCGCGACGACATCGTCTGGACCTATTCCGGCGTCCGCCCGCTCTACGACGACGGAGCCGGCTCCGCGACGGCGGCGACCCGCGATTACGTGCTGAAGGTCGAGAACGACGGGGGTGCACCGATCCTCAACGTCTTCGGCGGCAAGATCACCACCTACCGGCGGCTTGCCGAGCACGCCATGGAAAAGCTGGCGCCCTTCTTCCCCGTCATGGGTGCGGCATGGACGGCGGGCGCGCCGCTCCCCGGCGGCGATTTCCCGGTTGACGGCGCCGCCGCCATGCGCGAGCGCCTGGCCGCAGCCTATCCGTTCCTCGATGCTTTTGCCCTCAACCGCCTCGTGCGTGCTTACGGCACCGAGGCCTTCGCGATGCTGGGCGACGCGAAGGATGCCGGCGATCTCGGCCGCGATTTCGGCGCTTCGCTCACGGAGCGCGAGGTGGCCTGGCTGATGGAGAGAGAGTTCGCCCGCTCCGCCGAGGATGTCGTCTGGCGCCGCACCAAGCTCGGCCTGCGCATGTCCGCGGAATCGATCGCCGCACTGGATGCCTGGATGCGCGAGCGCGCGGCGGCAGGGCCGACCGCGTAGGGTCCGGAATGTTTCCTCAGCCGAAGATCAGGTTCGGCAGGAACAGGACCACCTCCGGCAGGAAGATCAGCGCCAGCGTGACGAGCGCGACCGCCGCGAGCAGCGGCACCGCCTCGCGCGAATAGGCCCCGATCGGCACCTTCATGATCGAGCAGACCGCGTACATCGCCGCCCCGACCGGCGGCGTGAAGTTGCCGATGGTCGCCGCGACGATGAAGACCATGCCGAAATGCACCGGGTCGCCGCCGAGCTGGCGCACCAGCGGCAGGAAGATCGGCGTCAGCATGATGATGAGCACGGTGGCGTCGATGAAGAAGCCGGTCACGATCACGACCGCCACGATCAGGATCATCACGAGCTGGAGATTGTCGGTCATGCCGGTGATGCCCTGCGCGATCATCTCGGGAACGCGCTCGAAGACGATGCCGTAGCTGAAGATCGCGGACAGGGCGATCAGGAAGATCACGGAGCCGATGTCGATCAGGCCGCCATGCATGGCCTCGACGAAGCCGTCGCGCGACAGGCATCGATAGACCGCCACCCCCAGCAGCAGCGCATAGATGACGGCAAAGGCGCCGATCTCCGAGGGCGTGAAGACGCCCATGCGCAGACCGAGCAACAGGAAGACGGGAAACAGCAGCGCCCAGATGCCGCCACGCAGCGCCGTGCCGCGCTCCCTCCAGGTCAGCGGCCGGGTCCGCTCCGGCGGGTAGTCGCGACGCCGCGCCGTCAGCCAGACCGAGACGGCTAGGCCGAGCCAGAGCAGGAATGCCGGCACGAAACCGGCCGCGAACAGCCGCCCGATCGAGACCTGTCCGATCGTGCCGTAGAGGATCATGCCGATGCCCGGCGGGATGATCGGGGTCAGGATGGCGCCGAAGGAAAGCACAGCCGCCGCGAAGGGCTTGGGCAGGCCGCGCCGTCCCATCTCCTCGCCGAGCATGCGCGACTGCATGGCGGCATCGGCGATCGCCGAGCCCGACACGCCGCCCATCAGCGCCGACAGGGCCAGCGAAACCTGGGCGAGGCCGCCGCGCAGCCGGCCGGTGAGGACCGAGGCCAGGTCGAGCAGCCTCTCGGATACCCCGGCGCGGTTCATCAGGTTGCCGGCGAGGATGAACAGCGGAATGGCGAGCAGCGCGAAGTTCTGCGTCTGCGAAACGGTGACCTGCACCGGAATGGTGAAGGGCAATTCCGGATGCTGCACGAAGAACAGCGTTCCCGATATGCCGATGGCGAAAGCCAGCGGCATGCCCATCAGCATAAGGACGACGAAAGCGAGCGCGACGATGATCATGGCGTCGCCCCCCGCTCGCTCGTCGACCGGGCCTCCGGCGCGACCGCGGCGCGCGCCATCGCCGCGCGCAGCTTGATGACGGTCGTCACCAGCAGCAGCGTCGCGCCGACCGGAAGGCTCATCGTCACCCACGAGTAGCTGATCCACGGGATGCCCTGGAAGCTGCGCGAACTCGACAGGATGGCGAGCCGCGTTCCCGAGTAGATGACATGGACCAGAAAGCCGCAGATTATCAGGTAGTTGAGACAGACGAGCCAGTGGCGCACCCTTTCGCCGAGTCGGTCTGTCAGGACGGTCACGCTCATCAGCGCGTCGTTGCGCCATGCCACGTCGGCGGCAAGGAAGGCCGCCCAGGCAAAGAAGCAGGTGGCGAAGTCGGTGGTCCAGTTGAGCGGGTGCCGCGCCATGCGCGCGACGCCCCCGGTGAAGATCAGCACCACCATGAGAACGAGCAGGACCGCGGCCAGGGCGGCCTCCGCGCGCGTCAGGAACCGGTAGGCCCTGGCGAGAACGGAATGCTGCTGTTTCCCGACCGCGGTCATCGCCGCCCCCCGGCTAACGGTTCATCTCGGCGCGGACCTGCTCGACCGCCTCGGTGAGGCCGAGCTTCTCGTAGGCCGCGTTGCCGGCCTCCCTGAACGCGTCGAGATCGACGTCCTCGACAACCTGCATGCCATTCGCAATGACCTCCTGCTTGGCCTTCTCGGTAGCCTCGGCGATCACCGCCGACGTCTCCTGCCCGGCGGCGCGGCATTCCTCGACCAGCGCTGTCTGGTAATCCTCCGGCAGGCCGTTGAACCATTGCGAGCTCACCACCTGGAAATTGACCAGCAGGATGTGCTTGGTCTCGCTGGCATGGTCAAGCACCTCGTAGAGCTTGCCCGCCGTGATGTTAGGATAGACCAGCTCCGCGCCGTCGATCGCCTTCTGCTGCAGGCCGGGATAGACGTCGCCGAAGGCCATTGCCACCGGTTCCGCGCCGAGCGCCCGGATCGACTCCTGCCAGATCGGCGCCGGGGGCGTCCTGATGCGCTGTCCCGCCAGGTCCTCGGGCGAGCGGATCGGCTTGTTGGTGTAGAAATTGCGGAAGCCCTGCACCCAGTCGAAGCAGACGACCTTGAGCCCGTGCTCGTCGGCCAGTTCCTGCTGCCACTTCTGGATCGTCGGCAGCTCCGCCAGTTCGAAGGCCTGTTCCATGCTGTCGACGAAATAGGGACCGTTGATGATGGCGATACCCGGAACGTAGTTGCCGAGCCGCGCGCTGTCGGTGTTCTGGCCGATATTGGCGCCCTGGCGGATCTGCTCGATGATGTCCTCCTCGACGCCGAGCTGGGCACTGTGGAACACTTCCATCTTGAGGCCGCCATTGGTGCGTTCGCCGACCCGCTCGGCCCATTTCAGGAAGCCCTCGTGGAACGGTTCGCCCGGTCCCAGCACGTGGTTGAATCGCAGCGTGAACGTGTCCTGCGCGGCAGCCGGTCCGGCAAATGCCAGCCCCGTCGCGGCGCAGGCCGTCATCAGTATCTTGGTCAGCTTCATCTTGCTCTCCTCCTCGCATTTCCATCGGCTGACATGCAGCGAGCCGGGACGGCGCCTTGCGGAGCGCCTCCCGTCGCGCTGCGGCGAATTCTTCTTGCCGGACGCTTCTTCCCGGCGTCCTTGATGCCATGCGGCCCGTCCATCCCGGTCCCCCTATCCGAACGGCGGTTCGACCCCGTATTCCCGACCGAGCCGCCGGAACGCCCGCTCCGTCTCCGGGTCGATCGGCACGCCCCCTGCAAGGCGCCGTTTCTCCTCTGCCCATTCCCGGTCGCCGGGAGCCATCACCGTCGCCCCCGGCCGCGCCGCCGACCCGCGCAGCGCGGCCAGGTAGCGGTGCACGCCCTGCGCGAAGGTGTCCTCCGCGAGGAAGGCCGTTGGCCGGATTGCGAGCACGAAGGCGCCCATTTCGCGGGGCGTGGCAAAATCCGGGCCGCTCATCGGCAGGATTTCCGCGCTGAACCGCATGCCCGCCAGGGCCGCGCTGAGAATCTCCACCATCCCTGCCAGTCCCGCGCCCTTGAAGCCGAACAGGCCGCCCAGTGGCGCGAGCATGGCCGCGCCGTCCGGATCGACGGTTTCCGTGCCGTCTTCCGCCGAGGCGACGCCGGTCGGCAGGTCCGCGCCGATGCTGCGGTGCAGCTGGACGCGGTTGTAGGTAATGGCGCTGGTTGCCATGTCGAGCAGCCAGGGCCGCTCCCCCGCCACGGGAACGGCAAAGGCCACCGGGTTGGTGCCGTGAAAGCGCTCCGCGCCGTCGTGCAGCCGCACGAAACTGTCCGAATTGCAGACCGCAAGGCCCATGCAGCCGCGTTCGGCGGCCCTGATCGCGTAGGCGCCGGCCGGCCCGAAATGGGACGTGTTGCGGATTGCCACGGCACCGATGCCGAACTGGTCGGCCAGCCGCAGCGCGTGATCCATGGCCGTGTATGCGGCAAGCGCGCCGTGGGCGTGGCCGGCATCCAGCGATGCCGTCGCGCCCGTTTCCGAGACCAGGCGAAGCTTCGGCGCCGCCGCTATCCGCCCGCCGCGCAGCGCGCGGACGTAGTGGTCGAGCAGGCGCACCCCGTGACTGTCGACGCCGAGACGCGAGCCGTGCATCATGGCAGAGACTGCCGCATCGGCCGTTGCCTCGTCGGCGCCGGCGGCCAGCAGCACGGCGTGGCAGAAGCCCTCGAGCGCGCGGACCTGCGCACGCGGCGGGGTCGGACGGCTTTTCCTCGGCTGCGTCATGTCAGAGCGTCTGACCTCCGTCCATGATGACCAGCTGGCCGGTCATGAATGCGGATTCGTCGCTGGCGAGAAAGACCGCCGCCGCGGCCATTTCCTCGGCCCGCCCCAGGCGCCCCATCGGCTGGCGGGAGATGAACTCGCGGCGCGCGGCCTCCTCGTCGCCGGTCGCCTTCATGCGCTCGACCAGCGAGGGCGATTCGGTCGTGCCCGGGCACAGCGCGTTGCAGCGTACGCCGGTGGCGATCACTTCCCGCGCCACGCCCTTGGTCAGCCCTATCAACGCGGCCTTGCTGGCGCCATATGCCGCCCGGCGCGCCACGCCGGTAATGCTGGAGGCGACCGAGGCGACGTTGATGATGGAGCCGCTGCCGCGCTCGGTCATCTGCGGCAGCACCGCGCGAATGGCCCGGAAGGCGGCGGTGACGTTCACGTCCAGCCCGCGCTGCCAGTCCTCGTCGGAGCATTCGGTGATCGTGCCGTCATGCACCCAGCCCGCGCAATTGAAGAGAATGTCGATGCGGCCCGCCTCCGCGAGCGCCGCTGCCAGCGCATCGCGGTCGGCAACGTCGAGCACGACAGGCGCGATCGAGCCATGCATGCGCGGCAGATCGGCCATCTTCTCGAGTGTCCGGCTTGCCGCGACGACCTCCGCCCCTTCCGCGGCGAAGGCCAGCGCCGTTTCGCGGCCGATCCCCTGCCCCGCCCCGGTTACGAATGCGCGCTTTCCCTGCAACCGTCCAGCCAAAGCCCGACCTCCTCCCTTGGTCAAACCGCATGCGATCATTTTAATGTCTATTGTGTACATTATCCAAAGATGGGATGATTGGCAAGATGGCAATGGCGGCAACGGCCGCCGCGAAACGCAGGGAGACCGAGATGAGGGATACCGGCATGTACGAACTGGAAGGAAAGACGGCGCTCGTCATCGGGGGCACCGGCGGGATCGGCCGCGAGCTGGCCCGCGGCTTTCGCGACGCCGGTGCGGATGTACTGGTCGCGGGACGCTCTCGCGAAAAGCTCGCCGAGACCGCGACGTTCCTCTACCCGGACGCGCCCGACAAGGTCGGCTACCAGGTGGACGCCCGGTCGCCGGCGGAGTTGCGGCGTCTGCGCGACGAGGTTCTCGCCGACCACCGCCGGTTGGACATTCTCGTCAATTGCCAGGGCACCACGGCGATCAAGCCGGCGCTCGAACTGACCGAGGCGGAATACGATGCCATCGCCGACACCAACCTGAAGAGCACGTTCTTCGCCTGCACCGTCTTCGGTGCCGGCATGATTGCCGCGGGCGGCGGCAGCATCGTCAACATCGCTTCGCTTGCCGCCCATAACGGCTGGGCGCTTGCCGCGGCCTACAGCGCGAGCAAGTGGGGCGTCGTCGGCGTGACGAAGAGCCTGGCCGCCGAGTGGGGTTCCAGGAATGTGCGCGTCAATGCGATCGCCCCGGGCTTCTTCCTGACCGACCTGAACCGCGAGCGGATGTCGCCGCAGCGCAAGGAGGAGGCCCGCCGGCGTGCCGCGATGGAAAGAATGGGCGAATTGCACGAACTGGTCGGCGCGGCTATTTTCCTCGCATCCCCCGCTTCGGGCTTCGTGACCGGTTCGGTTGTGAATGTGGACGGCGGATACTTGGCATCCGGCATATGAAGGTGAGATGGAACTGACCGGACAGGGCAGGAAAGCGGTGGAAAATCCGGCGGCATCGCGGAAATCGAGCGAGGCCGCGCAGTCCGGCGCACCGGGGCGGGCCGTTCCGCTCTATCGCAAGGCCTTCGGCATCCTCGCCGCCCGCATCCAGGGCGGAGAGATCGCCGCCGGGGCGCGCCTGCAGGAATCGCAGATCGCGTCGCAGTTCGGAATCAGCCGTGCGCCGGCGCGCCACGCGCTCGCGCTGCTGGAAAAACACGGTCTCGTCGCCAAGCTCGCCGGCCGCGGATACAGGGTGCGCGCCGATGCCGTGGAAAAAGCCGCCGTCGCCGCGGCCGACCTCGCCCGGCTGGACGAAACGACGCTCACCAGCGCCCCGAGCTGGGAACAGATCTATGGCGAGATCGAGAGCGAGATCGTCGCCCGCATTCCCTTCGGCAGCTGGCGGATCAGGGAGGCCGATCTGGCCCGCCACTACGGCGTCAGCCGCACGGTGTCGCGCGATGTGCTTGGCCGGTTGCAGCAGCGCGGCGTGGTGCAGAAGGACGAGCGGTCGCACTGGTTCGCCCCGGAATTGACGCCGGGCTACGTCGCGGAACTCTACGAACTGCGATGGACCCTGGAGCCGCTCGCCCTGACCAAGGCCGCGTCGCGCATCCCTCCGGCCCTGCTTGCACAGATGCGGCGACGCCTCACCGAGGCGATGGACGATCCCGCGGCCGTGGACGGGGCCGTGCTCGACATGCTGGAGGAGGACCTCCACATCCGCCTGCTGCGCCATTGCAGCAACCGCGCGCTCATGCAGGCAATCACCCTGCCCCAATCGCTGCTGATCGCGCACAAGTTCCTGTACCGCTGGACGAAACGCATGTTCCTGCCCGAACCGTTCCTGCCCGAACACGCGGACATTCTAGACCGGCTGGTGGCCGGGGATGTCGCGGGCGCGGCGGATGCGCTGGAGAATCACCTGCGCATGTCTCTCGACCGCGCCGTTTCCCGTGTCGAGGCGGTCGCAACCGGCTTCGAGCCCGATCACCTGTCCTATTTGCAGCCGATTTCGTGAGACACTCCGGGGCCTGCCGGACGCCGGACGCCGGCGACTGGTGCCCCCTGCCGGACTCGAACCGGCACGACCGAAGGTCGAGGGATTTTAAGTCCCTTGCGTCTACCAGTTCCGCCAAGGGGGCTGCCCGGCCCACCGCTAGCCGAACGGCCGCGCGCGATCAAGCGCCCGCGCGCTGCACGCGCGGCGCCGGACCGCTTCACATCCCCCGCCCGGCGGAATATGAATAGGCGACGTAACGGAGCGTGGACGCATGCCGGAAAAGAATTCCGACCCGACCGAAAGCGAGGTGGTGACCGCCGGCGCCCTGGTCATTGGCGACGAGATTCTCTCGGGCCGCATCCGCGAGAAGAATGCCGGCCATCTTGCCGCCGTGCTGACTGCCATCGGCATCGACCTGCGCGAGGTGCGCATTGTCGGCGACGACGAGGCGGCGATCATCGAGGCCGTCAACGCCCTGCGCGCGCGATATACCTATGTCTTCACCTCGGGCGGCATCGGTCCCACCCATGACGACATTACCGCCGACGCCATTGCCAAGGCCTTCGGCCTGCCCTGCGACCACGATCCACAGGCACTGAAGCTGCTCGGCGACTACTACGCCGACCGCGGCCTCGAGTTCACCGAGGCGCGCAAGCGCATGGCACGGATGCCGGAGGGCGCGGCGCATATCGACAACCCGATCTCCAGGGCGCCGGGCTTCCTCATCGGCAATGTCCATGTCATGGCCGGCGTGCCGGCGGTGTTCCAGGCCATGCTCGACAACGTCGTGCCGACGCTGCGCACCGGCCGCGTGCTGCTTTCGCGCTCGGTCGACTGCCCCTTCGGCGAGGGCGTGATCGGCGAGCCGCTGGCGAAGATCCAGGACGCGTTTCCCGACATCGCCATCGGTTCCTACCCGAAATACGATGCGGGAAGGTTCTGGACGGAGATCGTGCTGCGCGGCGCCGAGGAACGGCGTCTCGGCGAGGCCGAGGCGGCGGTCGCGGCCATGGTTTCCTCTCTGGCCGCCTGACACGCCGCGGCGATACCCACAGCTTCCTGGCCGGCGGAAAGCCCGGCCTGCCTTGCTGGACCGGGCCATTCCGGCTATGTGCGTCCTTTCCTTTCCACGCGAGAAGCCGGAATTCCGCAATGTCCCTACCCGAAAAAGCCTTCCCCGTTTCCTGGGACCAGTTCCACCGCGACGCCCGCGCGCTGGCATGGCGCATCGCCGGCGTCGGCAATGGCTGGAAGGCGATTGTCTGCATCACCCGCGGCGGCCTCGTGCCGGCCGCCATCATTTCCCGCGAGCTTGGCATCCGTGTCGTCGAGACGGTCTGCGTCGCCAGCTACCACGACTACACGACGCAGGGAGACATTCAGGTTCTCAAGGAAGTCGATTCCGCGCTGCTCGCCGATGACGGCGAGGGCATACTGATCGTCGACGACCTGACAGATACCGGCAAGACGGCCGGCCTCGTGCGCGCCATGCTGCCCAAGGCCCATTTCGCCACCGTCTACGCCAAGCCCAAGGGCCGGCCGCTGGTCGACACCTTCGTCACCGAGGTCAGCCAGGATACCTGGATCTATTTCCCGTGGGATCTCGGCTTCACCTACCAGGAGCCGATCGCCGAGGGCCACAAGGGCTGACGCCCCTGCCCCCGCAGCTCTGCGGCGGCCCTAAAGCGCATCGAGATCGATGCCGACGGTGATCGCGCCGATCGGCTCGCCCTTCTCGTCGGCGATCGTCATGGAAACCTGTGCCTGGAGCATCCCGGTCGACTCGTCCTTCCGCGCATTGTCGACGAAGACCGCGTCGGCGTCGCCCGTGCCGTAGGTCATCTGCCACTTGGCCTCGTCGCCCTGCCAGTAATCCGATGTCACCACGCTCTGGCCGACATTGAGTCCCTTTGCGTCTGTGACGAAAATCTCCGTGATGACGCCGCGGGCCTCGGCCTGCCTTTGGCGCAGGAGGACGGACAGTTCGCTGGACAGCGCCTCGTCGATCATCGACCGGTCGCCGCCGGCCACGCCCAGGCGCCACTGCATGTCGAGCGCCTCGATTTCCTCCTGCGTCAGCCGGCCGGTCGCCTCGTTCTGAGCCTTCACGGCCGCCACGATCGCCGGATCGTCGATCCACGGCCTGATGACGGCATCGGCATAGTCCGTCACGGCCGGAACGTGCTCCCCGCCGGCGGCAGCCGGACTGGCGGCCAGCAGAAGGGCGGCGAGGGCCGGCCCGAGAACGGATGATCGCATTTTGAACTCTCCCGCGGCGAGCCTGCCCTGATTCCGGACCAAAAGGAAAGCCCGGCCCCCATGCGCCGGGAATGCGGCCACGCTCCGGTGCCCGTCCCGCCTGCCAGCCGGCCTGCGCCGCGTCCGGCCACAGGAAATTCTGTCCCGGCCGAACATTCCCGGGCGGCGCCTTGCCTCATTTTTCGGCACCTCGCAAGCCCGTTTTCAGGGCAAAGGTGCATTGTGGTGTTATCCCCGCCTTTCACATGTCCGTACACAACATCTTGCGTTCGTGCATTTATCGAATCCCAGCCCTTGACCGGTCGGGCCGAGTCGCTTTTTATGAACCCGACGTGACACGGGTCACGGTGCCGGAATGTATCCTTTCTGCCGGCGCTTTTCGATTTCTGTTGTTTTTTCGGCTTCGCGGCCGGCAGTTCTGTCCGCTGCGAAGGGGTGGGATTGTGTGCGCGTGAGGGGTTTCGGTCAGCCGGTTCAAAGGGTGTGTAAATAGGCCGTTAATACTACATTTAGTATTTGCGTCCTATTCTGACACAAAATAAGGTGAGCCCTCCAGACGGATTCGGTTCGCCGAAAAACCGGGTGGCAATCATTTTAAGTACGTGTTTGGCGCGGATTTTCGTCTTGCCTGGCGGAATTTCGCATCAACCGAGTGGGACGGACCGCCCCCGGGTGGGCCGATTGGAAAAACGTGTGCCGAGATGTCGGCTTTGGCGCGGGCGCCGGCACACTATATATTGAAAGACAGAGGTCCTGAGACGATGCGGATTGAACGCCGGTTCACCAAGGAAGGTCAGTCACCCTATGCGGACATCCCGTTCCGCAAGGCGACGAGTGAAATCAGGAACCCGAACGGTTCCATCGTCTTTCGCCTCGAGGACATCGACGTGCCGTCGCAGTTCAGCCAGGTGGCGGCCGACATCCTCGCGCAGAAATATTTCCGCAAGGCGGGCGTGCCCGCGCGCCTGAAGAAGGTCGAGGAAAACGACGTCCCGTCCTGGCTGTGGCGCTCCGTGCCCGACGAGAAGGCGCTGGCGAAGCTGCCGGAGGACGAGCGCTACGGCTCCGAGACCGACGCCCGCCAGGTCTTCGACCGTCTTGCCGGCACCTGGACCTACTGGGGCTGGAAGGGCGGCTATTTCGACGGCGAGGAGGACGCCCGCGCCTTCTTCGACGAGCTCTGCTACATGCTCGCCACGCAGCGCGTCGCGCCGAATTCGCCGCAATGGTTCAACACCGGCCTGCACTGGGCCTACGGCATCGACGGCCCCGGCCAGGGCCATTTCTACGTCGATCCCTTCACCGGCAAGCTGAAGAAGTCGGATTCCGCCTACGAGCATCCGCAGCCGCACGCCTGCTTCATCCAGTCGGTCGGCGACGACCTCGTCAATGACGGCGGCATCATGGACCTGTGGGTGCGCGAGGCGCGCCTGTTCAAGTACGGCTCCGGCACCGGCTCCAACTTCTCCCAGCTTCGCGGCGAGGGCGAGAAGCTGTCGGGCGGCGGCAAGTCGTCGGGCCTGATGAGCTTCCTGAAGATCGGCGACCGCGCCGCCGGCGCCATCAAGTCGGGCGGCACCACGCGCCGCGCCGCCAAGATGGTCGTGGTCGACATCGACCACCCGGACATCGAGGACTACATCGACTGGAAGGTGAAGGAGGAGCAGAAGGTCGCCGCCCTCGTCACCGGCTCCAAGATCGTCAGGAAGCACCTGACCGCCATCATGAAGGCCTGCGTCAACTGCGAGGGCCAGGATGGCGACTGCTTCGACCCGGCCAAGAATCCGGCGCTCAAGCGCGAGATCAGGGCCGCCAAGAAGTCGATGGTGCCCGAGAACTACATCCAGCGGGTGATCCAGTTCGCGAGGCAGGGCTACACCGAGATCGAGTTCCCGACCTACGACACCGACTGGGATTCGGAGGCCTACCTGACGGTTTCCGGCCAGAACTCCAACAACTCCATCTCGGTCAAGGACGAGTTCCTGCGCGCCGTCGAGGCCGACGGCGACTGGAACCTGGTCAACCGCATCGACGGCAAGGTCGCCAGGACGGTGAAGGCGAAGGAGCTCTGGGATCGCGTCGGCTACGCCGCCTGGGCGTCGGCGGATCCGGGCATCCACTACAACACCACCATGAACGACTGGCACACCTGCCCGGCGGAAGGCCCGATCCGCGCGTCGAACCCGTGCTCGGAATACATGTTCCTCGACGACACGGCCTGCAACCTGGCCTCGATGAACCTGCTCGCCTATCGCGACGTGGAGACCGGCAAGTTCGACATCCCCGCCTACGAGCACACGGTTCGCCTGTGGACGGTCGTCCTCGAGATCTCCGTCATGATGGCGCAGTTCCCGTCGAAGCGCATCGCGGAGCTGTCCTACAAGTACCGTACGCTGGGCCTCGGCTACGCCAATATCGGCGGCCTGCTGATGACCTCGGGCATTCCCTATGACTCCGACGAGGGCCGCGCCATCTGCGGCGCGCTGACCGCCATCATGACCGGCGTGGCCTATGCCACCTCGGCCGAGATGGCCGGCGAGCTCGGCCCCTTCCCCGGCTACAAGCCGAACGCGAAGAACATGCTGCGCGTCATCCGCAACCATCGCCGCGCGGCCCATGGCGAGCTGCAGGGCTACGAGGGCCTGTCGGTCAACCCGGTTCCGCTGAATGCCGCCGACTGCCCCGACCAGGACCTGGTCGTCCATGCCCGCGCGGCATGGGACAGGGCGCTCGAGCTGGGCGAGAAGAACGGCTACCGCAACGCCCAGGCCACCGTCATCGCGCCGACCGGCACGATCGGCCTGGTCATGGACTGCGACACCACCGGCATCGAGCCGGACTTCGCCCTGGTGAAGTTCAAGAAGCTGGCCGGCGGCGGCTATTTCAAGATCATCAACCGCGCCGTTCCGGAGGCCCTGCGCACGCTTGGCTACTCGGAGGCCGAGATCGCCGAGATCGAGGCCTATGCGGTCGGCCACGGCACGCTCGACCAGGCGCCGGGCATCAACCCGGGCAGCCTGCGCGCCAAGGGCTTCTCCGAGGAGACGATCGACAAGATCAACAAGTCGCTGAAGTCGGCCTTCGACATCAAGTTCGTCTTCAACCGCTGGACCATCGGCGACGAGCAGATGGCGGCGCTGATGGTGCCGGAGGAGAAGCTCTCCGACCCGGCCTTCGACCTGCTCACCCACCTGGGCTTCTCGAAGGAGGAGATCGAGGCGGCCAACATCCACATCTGCGGTGCGATGACGCTGGAAGGCGCGCCGCACCTGAAGGAGGAGCACTACGCCGTCTTCGACTGCGCCAATCCCTGCGGCAAGATCGGCAAGCGCTATCTCTCGGTGGAAAGCCACATCCGCATGATGGCCGCGGCCCAGCCCTTCATCTCGGGCGCGATCTCCAAGACGATCAACATGCCCAACGACGCGACGGTGGAGGACTGCAAGAACGCCTACATGCTGTCCTGGAAGCTGGGTCTCAAGGCCAACGCCCTCTACCGCGACGGCTCCAAGCTCTCGCAGCCGCTCAATTCCTCGCTGATCGAGGATTCGGACGACGAGGACGATGCCGTCGAGGCGATCGTCGAGGCGCCGGCTGCCCAGCGCGCCGTCGAGGTGACCGAGCGCATCGTCGAGCGCGTCATCGAGAAGGTGGTTCGCGAGCAGGAGAAGCTGCCGACGCGGCGCAAGGGCTACACCCAGAAGGCCAAGGTCGGCGGCCACACCATCTTCCTGCGCACCGGCGAGTATGACGACGGCCGCCTCGGCGAGATCTTCCTCGACATGAACAAGGAAGGCTCGACCCTGCGCGCGCTGATCAACAACTTCGCCATCTCGGTGTCGCTCGGCCTGCAATACGGCGTGCCGCTGGAGGAATATGTGGAGGCCTTCGTCTTCACCAAGTTCGAGCCGGCGGGCATGGTCCAGGGCAACGACGCGATCAAGAGCGCGACCTCGATCCTCGACTACGTCTTCCGCGAGCTGGCGGTCTCCTATCTCGGCCGCTACGACCTCGCCCACGTGGACCAGTCGGAGTTCTCCTCCACCCCGCTCGGCCGCGGCATCGCCGACGGCAAGACGGACCCGGTCTCCACGGGCTGGACGCGCGGCCACAAGCTCTCGGTCGTTGCCGGCAACGCGGCCGGCCGCGGCGAGCCGGCGGGTTCCGCGTCGAACGCCCCTGCCCGCGCCGCCGCGCCCAAGGCGTCGAATGCCAACACCGTGACGGCCGTCGCCGGCGCGTCGGGCGCCTCGTCGCTGGCGGCGAAGCCGGCGGGCGAGATCATCGAGGAGGCGTCGGCCTTCAAGCGCGACTACGCGGATCGCCAGGCCGATTTCCAGGCGGAGACGGAGGCCGATGCCGCCGCCGACGCGGCCAAGGCCAGGGCGCAGGCGACGGGGCTGTCCTCCGCCGCCGAGCGCGAGGCCGCGGCCGACCTCAAGGCACTTGAGGCCGACCGCCGCATGAAGGCGATGATGCAGGGCTATACCGGCGACATGTGCCCGGAATGCTCCAACTTCACCATGGTGCGGAACGGCACCTGCCTGAAGTGCGACACCTGCGGCTCGACGAGCGGGTGTAGCTGATACGACTCAACGAGTTCATAGAATCCAATGCCGAGCCTCGGGAGCCATTCTGGCTTCCGAGGATACAAATGGGTGTATACGGATTTTGCCACTCGCTTATGTATGAAATCGTACTGCAGTTACCTTGTATTCAATCCAAGCCACGCCGGCTCGATTGAATCGATATGCGCGAAAGCTGGATGGAGGATTAAGTTCCTTTCTGATCCATCCGAACGGTTTTGGTTTAACCGCGATGGGCGAGGACAAATAGTGCTCACGCGCCCCGTCAGGTCGTCTGGTATTGGAATCAGAAAAAGCGACCAGATACCCGGCCAACTCCTTGTCGTTTGCGGAGAAGAGGACGACGCGCAAAACAAGGTTGAGCTCATTTGCGCAGCTCACAACCTCATAGTGGCAGATCCTACTGAAAGAATCGGACTACGGACTGCGTTTGAGCTTCCCGACGACCCTCTCGATCCGAAAGGCAAACTGGGAGACATTTTTAAATCTTCTGGAATCTTCGAACTGTTCGTAAGCAGCATGGAGTTCCCACTCGCTGTGGCGCTCGCCGTAGGTGCGTGGCCGGACAAATCACTTGTATATGCAATACACAAACTATCGAAGAGCCTTGAGATGGAAAGCGTCACTGCTTGGTCTATTGAGCCACGATTTGGACAAGTCTTTGAGAAACACTCAGCTTTGTATTCTGATCACGTCAACACATCTGCAGCGATCAATCTTGCATTCTCTGCAATAGAAGAACTCAAGTTAGAGATTAGATCAAGCAGGGAACACCCGCGTTTTACTAACAACAAGAGCGGGAATTGGAATCCAGAGGTACTAGAAGACATAATAAAAAGACTCAGAGTCGCGGGAATAGAACCCGAGGAACGTATTTCTTGGGCAGTGCGCGGCGAAAAGTCTAAAATCGAGGACGAAATGAAGCCCTCCCTTGGAGAGCCTGCCGCATATAACGATGGCAAAATCGTTCGCGATAAGAGTCTCACAATTCCCGAAGCGCTCCATTACTGTAGTTACATCAGGAACTTCATGACAGCTCATGGGCTTAGTGCAGAAGCTAAATTCCTCGGGCCATACGAGTTGTTCAATGTTCAAAACCTAGCTCGTCGGCTCATTCTCTCTAAGGCTGCTTTATGGATGAAAGATACGGACGATCTTTTGAAGTCACTTGAAAAGTAGCAGCCACATCGTAGCGGTGAAACTTAGGGCATCATCTCCCCCTTCCATTCCTCGAGCACCGTTTCCGGCGCCCGGCGCGGCGTTGCCTTCGGCTCGCCGTCGTGGCTGCCGACGGCCACGAAGGTGGCGAGATGCTCGCCCTCGCCCAGCCCGAAGGCGGCGCGCAGCGCCCGGCTTTCCACCCGGCGGCCGCTGACCGCCATGGCCCGGTAGCCGAGCGCCTCGGCGGCCAGCAGCACGTTCTGCAGCGATGCGCCGACGGAAATCCACTGCTCGTGCGGCGGCACCCTCGGGTTGTCGTCCGTTATGGTCGCGATCACGGCGAGAAGGCAGGGCGCGTTGCGCGCGCGCTGCCGGGCGTCCTCCAGCCGCGCCGCGTCGCATTGCGGATCCTCCTCCAGCGCGGCGGCGGCGAAGGCCTCGGCCAGCGCCTCGCGCCTTTCGTCCGGCACGTGGACGAGCCGCGTCGGCCCCAGCCGCCCGTGGTCGGGTGCGGCGGCGGCGGCCCGCGCGATCTCGCGCAGATCCTCGGCGGAAGGCCCCGGCGGTCCGAGCCGTTTCGGCGAGACGGAGCGCCGGGCGCAGATGCGGTCCACCATGTCGTTCATCGGCAGAAAGCCCTCCATGCTTGGCGTGCGTTCCCCGGTTGCACCCCGAGCATGCTATCGCCGCGCGGCCGGCGCAAGCCGCCCCGGCATAGGCGCGGCCGTTGTCACTGCCCGCGCAGCTTGCCCTCGCGCCAGACGATGTAGATGCCGCTGGCGATGATGACGGCTGCGCCCGCATAGGTCAGGAAATCGGGCATCTCGCCCCAGAACATCCAGCCCAGCAGCGTCGACCAGACCAGCGCCGTGTAGTCCAGCGGCGCGACCACGGAGGCCGGCGCCATGCGGAAGGCCTGGGTGATCATCGTCACGCCCATGGTGCCGAACAGCGCGATGCCGAGGAACAGCCACCAGTGCTCCGCCGCGATCGGCCGCCAGGCAAACGGCATGGCCAGCGCGCTGATCAGCGTGCCCGAGATCACGAGGTAGAGCATCAGCGTCCACATGCTGTCGCGCTTGTCCACCCAGCGCGCGGAGATCATCAGCACGGCATAGACGAAGGCGGTCGCCACCGGGAAAAGCGACGCCGCCTGGAAGGCCGCGCTGCCCGGCCGCACGACGATCAGCACGCCGGCGAAGCCGACGAGCACCGCCGTCCAGCGCCGCCAGCCGACCGTCTCCTTCAGCACCAGCGCCGACAGCGCGGTGATGAAGACGGGCGCGGCGAAGGCCAGCGCCGTCGCCTCGGCCAGTTCGAGGTAACGCAGCCCGGTCAGGAACAGCAGCGCCGCCCCGATCCAGATGAAGCCACGCACCATGTGCGCCATCGGCTTATGCGAGCGCAGGGCCGCCCGCCCGCCCAGCTTCCAGGCGATCGCCACTGCGACCGGCAGCGCCAGCAAGTTGCGCATGAACAGCACCTGCATCACCGCGTAGCCGGCGGTCAGCTCCTTGGCGATGGCGTCGCTGATGCACAGGCTGGCCACGCCCGCGCACATCAGCGCGATGCCCGCAAGCGGCCTTGGCTCCGCTTCCCGCGGAGCAGTCTCCATGGCTGTCATCGGGGTTCCTCCTGCGGCCGGCTGCCGACTCGTGTCTCGGCCCCGGATAAGACCGAAACCGGCTTCGTCGCACAACCCCTCGGGCGCTTGACGGAACCGCCCGGCTTTGGCACCCCTTGGCCATGACGCTGGTCAACCGCATCGACACCGTGTTCGTTCCCGCGCGCGACACCGCGCAGGCCGCGGACTGGTATTGCCGCATGTTTTCCATGAGCCGGATCTTCGAGTCCGCCGGCTATGTCGGCCTGCGCTTCGACGGCGAGGGCCGCGGGGAGACCGCCCTAACCCTCTACCCGGCGGAGCGGATCGACCGCGACGCCCACTACGCCTTCAACTTTTCCACCGACGATCCCGAAGCCCTGCGCGATGCCCTGCTTGCGGAGGGCGTCGAGGCGACGGAGATCCGGGCATCCGGCCCGCTGCGCCATTTCGATTTCCGCGACATCAGCGGCAACTGGGTCAATGTCTGCCACCTGCCCGCCGGCGGCTGACCGCCTCTCCCGCCCCGGCCGGCGAAAGCCTGCCTGACTTATCCAACCGCCTCCGGCCTCCCTTATCCTTGTCCCGCCGCATGGTGCGGCAGGGAGAGAAAGATGCAGTTCGACTGGGCACTGGCAATCCGGAGGAACCGAGGCAACATCCTTCGCGTCCTGCGCGAGCTTTTCGCGCTGGTCGGCCTCGCCTTCGACACGCGGAGCACCGGCTCCCGAACGCAACCCGCCATTCCCGGCCCCGATGCCACCCTGCCGCGCCATCTCTGCAACCGCGTCCGCCGCGTCCTGCGCTCCGCCGAGGCCGCCGTGCGCCGCCTCGTCGTCGTCGCCGCGCGGGACATCGAGGTACAGGTCCGCCATGCGCCGGCACGGGCGGTGAAGGCCCCGCAATCCGTTTCCTCGTCGCCCGGCACGCCGCGCGCGCCTGTCTCTCCGGTCTCCCCCGCGAGAGACGAGCGGGAAACCGGAATTGCCGGCCCCGTCACCGTCACCATCCGCCCGCAACCGCCGCGTCCGCCGGAGCGGCCGAAACCGTCACGCACGGGCAGCGTCCGCGTGCCGGTCAACCTGGGCCTCGCCAATATCCGCTACCTGCCCGAGCCGGAGCGGCAGGAATGCCCGGCCCGGCAGGCCATCCCGGCCTTTCCGCTGATCGATCCGCTGAAGCGCTTCGACTGCTTCCGGCCGCGCCGCCGCCACGCCCGCACCCGCCCGCGCATCCGCCTGCTGGGCGACAACCCGCTGCCGGTCTACATGCGCCATCCGCCCGTGCCGGAGCCGGAACTGCCGATGCCGGACGATCCCGTTCCCGCGGGCCGGCTCCTGCGCCGCCTGCTGTCGGTGAAGCGCGCGCTGGACGATCTCGACCGCGAGGCCCGCCGCCTCGCCCGCTGGCGGGTGCGGCAGCACCACGGCCTGTGCCGCGCGAAGCGCTTCTCGCCTATGCGTCCGGGCCTGCCGCCCGGCTGGCGCAGGCGAAACCGCTACGACATCGACGAGATACTGAAGGAATGCCACCGCATCGCCTTCTGGGCGGAGAACGGAGACCCCTAGCGATGCAAGCCGCGCCGCACGGAACCGGTCCCGCCTAGTTTCCGGGCGCGTTCCGCGCCGGCATCGCCACGCCTGCAAGCAGCGACAGGTCGAGCGCCAGGCCGCAGCGCTCGGCCATGTTGCGCGCTGCCTCGTCGCCATGGGCGGCGAGCTGGTAGATCGCGCGCGCGCCCTTCTCCTCGATCATGCCGCGCATGGCCATCGCGTTGGCGGCGAGACCCAGCCCCCGCCCCCTGTGATGGGGATCGACGGCGGACAGTCCGCACCATGCGGTGTCGTCATGCGGGCTGTGGACATTGTGCGGAAAATGGCAGAACGACGTCGCCACGATCGCCCCGTCCGGCCCAGTGACCGCGACCGGGACACAGGGGCCGCGCCTGCCCGAAAGCAACGCCGTGGAGACCGGCGCCAGCCCGTTGGCGGCCATGAAGGCCTGGACCTCGCGGATCGTGTCCGGGTAGGTCAGCGTCTCGGCGTCGATCAGCCGGTAGCCGTCCGGCAGGGACAGGTCCAGCCCGCGCAGCGCCTCCCGAATGGTGTTGGCGCCCGCCCTGAACACGTCCATCCACTCGATCCGGCAGCCGTTCCCGGCGAGCTGGTCCTCGATCGCGGCCTGCCTTTCGACATCGACCAGCCGGAAGCCGAAGATGCCGTCCTCGTGCAGCCGCCGCAGGACCGTGTCCCAGCCGAGCAGGTCCGGATCGTCGGCCGCGAAATACTGGCCGCCGTCGCAGGCACCGGGCGTGGTGATCAGCCAGCCAGCACTGCTGTCGAGCCTGCGCCTGAGCGCGACCTGCTGTTCGGTTCCGGTTGGTGTCTGCATCGTGTTCATCAATTCTCTTCCCTAGCGTAAACTAGTACATTCCCGCCCTGTGGGGTATCCCCGTCCTCGGCCCCTGCCCCGCTCCGATGCCGACCGGTTCCGAAAGCTGGAAAGGAACACGAATGTCCCTCCTCTATGCCATCGGCGACATCCACGGCCGGCGCGACCTTCTGGAACCGCTCCTGGCAGCCATCGACGCCGATGCCGCCGCGCGCGGCACGGCCATGCGCATCGTCTTTCTCGGCGACGTGATCGACCGCGGCCCGGAAAGCCGGCAGGCACTCGACCTCGTGCTGGAGACTGTCCGCGCTCGGCCAGGCTCGGCACTGGTCCTCGGAAACCACGAGGAGTTCATGCTCCGTTTTCTTGGCGATCCGGCAGACCGCGCAAGAATCGCGCGGCACTGGTTCGCCAATGGCGGGCTGACGACGCTGGCATCCTACGGCTTCGATGCGCAGGACCGAATCGATACCATCGCCGCCCGCTTCCTGCGCGATTTTCCGGGCCATGTCGAGGCGCTGATGCAGGCCGAATGGATGGTCGCCGCCGGCCGCTACTGCCTCGTCCACGGCGGTATCGACCCCGCCCTGCCGCTTTCGGCGCAGGACCCCGGAACGACGCGCTGGATCCGCGATGAGTTCCTCGAACACCGGGAACCGCTGGAGAAGATCGTCGTCCACGGCCACACGCCCACCGAGACGCTGCTGCCGGAAATCCACCCGAACCGGATCGCCATCGATACCGGCGCATTCCATTCCGGCCATCTCACCTGCGCGGCTCTCGACATCGACGGCAATGCGCCGCCCCGCTTCCTCGCCACCGACGACCGGGGGGCAGCCGTGGAGGTTTCGGAAATAGACCCGCTCCGCCTCGACTGAAGGGCCGCGGCCGAAACGACCGGCGCGCCATTCGTCTGGTGCATGGCTGGGTTGCATCTTCGGCCCTGCATTTTTGTGCAGCGCAATATTATATTGCGGACACACGGAAAGGAGGTCGAGATGGCCCGCAATCGCTTCGCAAGAACCATCGGACGGATCGCCAGTGCAATCAGTGGCCCGGCGCGTGAGAAGATCGAGAACGACTACCTGAACAAGGCTACCTCGATCTACGATCTCGAGCGTCGCATGCAGGAAATCGATCGCGGCAAGTTCCGCAACTTCTGATACGCACCCGCTTCGGGTTTCCAAGGCGCGCCGCCGGGCAACCATGGCGCGCCTTCGTCATTTCCTCGCCGGCACCCGTGACCGGCTTGTCGCGCCACGTCGCCAACCCGGCGTCCATGCCGCCCGCCCGTGCCTGACGGGTGCGCCGATTTGCCGGCAACGCCGGGAACCATTCCCTTTGCGACCCCATGCTTTCAGCGCATGTCAGCAATGCGTCGATAGCGCTGGTGCGCCCCTGCATTTGGCAGTACCGGGCGCAATCCGAACAACAGTGAAGAGACGGGACGAGACCATGAAGACGCATAACTTTCTCGCGACCTGGACCGGCATGCTGAACGTCGCTGCCCGTCGCGATGCACCGACGGGTAAGGCTACCGCCAAGGCCCCGGCCGGACGCGGCAAGGTGGCACGCCTGCTGCGCCGCGCCTGACGCGAACAGCAGATCGGCAATTGGAAGGGGCGCCCTGCAACGGGCGCCCCTTTCGCGTTTGCACCCGCCGGGCACGAAACGGAGATTTCCGTTCCGCCGATCCCGGTCCGGACGAAAGCGGTGCAACCCCGCGTCACGCAGTCGTGAAAAAGCGTTGCTTGCGCGAAGAAACGAAAATGTGGAGCCTTGGGGAACACCGGGCCAATCACGCATTCGCGGCAATCCCGCCGCCGGATGCCCCGGTACCGGACCAAGGCAAAGGAGAACCCGTCATGTCCACCCGGTCCAACCTGCTGCTCGATCTTGCCCGCATGATGATCAAGCAGGCCAGGCTGCTCAAGGCACAGGGCCTGCTGGCCGAGGCACGGGCGATGGCGCGCCGCGCGATCGAGCTCGACCATGCCGGCCATGCCGCCGCCCGCCTGCAACCGATACCGGTGAAATCCCGCCACCGCTGAATCGGCGGGCTGGCGGTTCTTCCCGCTGGGCGCGACAAGCTTCGCGCAACCCCCGGCCCCCTACGCTGAAATCCGACTCGATGAAGTGGGGTGGATGGACGACATGATGGTCGAACCGGACAAGCTGGAAAGCATAGCTCGGACAATCAGCCAGCAGGCCGAACTGCTGCGCAGCGCCGGTCGCATTTCCCGGGCGGACGAGATGGAGCGCCATGCGAACGAGCTGCGCGGCTTCGTTGCCGCCGGAGGTGCGGGAAAGATGATGCGTCAGACCGCCTTCGACCGCGCCGCCTGATCCCCGGACTGACCGGCGCCCGCGGGGCATCCGGTCAGTTGCCGTCCTCCAGCATTTCCTTCACCGTGGTCGCCAGCTGCTTGAGCGAGAACGGTTTCGGCAGGAAGCCGAACTTGGCGCCTTCGGGCAGGTTCTTCGCAAATGCATCCTCGGCATAGCCGGAAACGAAGATGAACTTGATGTCCGGATAGGAGTTGCGCATTTCCGCGAGCAGCGTCGGCCCGTCCATTTCCGGCATCACCACGTCCGAAACGACGATATCCACCTTGCCGTCGAGTTCCGCGATGATCTCGAGCGCCTCGACGCCGCTCGAGGCCTCGTGCACCGTGTAGCCGCGCGAGGTAAGTGCGCGCACGCCGCCCATCCGAACTGCGTCCTCGTCCTCGACCAGCAGCACCGTGGCCGTTCCGGACAGGTCGCGCTTCTTCTCCGGCCCGGCCTCTTCCGGCCGCGCCACCGGCGCATCGGTCTCGGCTGCAATATGGCGCGGCAGGAAGATGCGGAAGATCGTGCCCTTTCCGATTTCGGAATCCGCGTAGATGAAGCCGCCCGTCTGCTTGACGATGCCGTAGACCATCGACAGGCCGAGTCCGGTCCCCTTGCCTACTTCCTTGGTGGTGAAGAACGGCTCGAATATCTTTTCCAGCACGTCGGGCTCGATACCCGTCCCGGTATCCTCGACCTCGATCATCACGTATTCGCCGGCCTCGAAGCCACGGTAGCGGAAGCGGCTGCATTCCTCCTCGGAGACGTTGCTGGTCCGGATTGTCAGATCCCCGCCCTCGGGCATGGCGTCGCGCGCATTGACCGCCAGGTTGACGATCACCTGCTCGAACTGGCCGAGATCGGCCTTGACCGGCCACAGGTCGCGCCCGTGCTCGATCTGAAGGTTGATCGAGTTGCCGACGAGGCGCGACAGCAGCATCCGCAGATCCGCGAGCACGTCGGTCAGGGTCAGCACTTCGGGTCGCAGGGTCTGCCTGCGTGAGAACGCGAGAAGCTGCCGCACCAGCGAGGCTGCCCTGTTGGCGTTCTGCTTGATGTTCATGATGTCGGCAAATGACGGATCCGACGGCCGATGATTGGCGAGCAGCAGGTCGGAGGCCATGATGATAGCAGTCAGCACATTATTGAAATCGTGCGCGATACCGCCGGCAAGCTGGCCGACGGCCTGCATCTTCTGGCTCTGCGCCATCTGGGCTTCCAGCGCCTTCTGCTCGGTCGTGTCCATCGCGTAGACGATAGCGGCTTCCTCGGCGGCGCTGTCCGGGCCGCCCTGGCCGGTGATGGCATTGACGAAGACCCGCAGGTGGCGCTCGTCCGGACCGGGCTTGAGCACCGTGTCGAACGGCTCGATCTTGGCCTGGTTCGCCCGTGCGGCCGCGAACGCCTTGTTGAAACGCTCCTTCGCGTCGCCCTCGAAAAGGGCCTCGAAGCGTATGTGGCCCTCCAGCGCGTCGGCATCGACGACTGCGCCGAACAGGGTGATGAACGGCGCATTCGTGCGAAGTATGCGGCCGTCCTGGTCCAATGCGGCGATCGCCATGGGAGTGGAATTGAAGAAGCGCGTGAACCGGACCTCCGAGCGACGAAGGTCACTGGCGGTCTCGCCGGTTTCCGAGCGGTTGAGAACGATGGTGCGGGTCGAATGCGCCAGCCCGTCCTTGTCTGCATGCACCCGATGGATCATCTGGACCGGCAGGCCGACGCCGTCCGCCTTGGCGAGTTCTACGTCGATCGTCGCGGTGCGGGAGGTTCCGGCATCCGCCCGGACCGCGTTGATGATCGCCAGTCCGTCACCCGTCACGATATCGGAGATGTTGAGCGAGCCGGGCACGAACGCTGTCAGGTCGATCCCCAGCCAGCCGGCAAGCGTCGCATTGACATACTGGATGCGGCCGTTGCCGTCGGCGGAAAAGAAGCCGGCCGGCGCCTGGTCGAGATAGTCGATCGCCTTCTGCAACTCGAGGAAGGTCTGTTCCTGCTCGTCGCGTTCCGCGGTGATGTCTGCAAGGCGCCAGACCCGCAGCGGCTCGCCCTTGCCCGGCATCTTCATCATCCGCGTCGAGACGCGGTACCAGTGCGGCCCGTCGTCGTCCGGCCGCAGTCCCGTCGGCAGGCGGAACTCCTCGTCGGCCTCCATCCCCCGAATGACGTTGTTCGCGAGACGGTAAACGGCGTTGGCGGCATCGTCATGACGCGACAGGATGGCTTCCGGCGTCTGGAGGTCTTCCGCGCCGGAAATTCCCGTCATGTCGCCATAGGTGCGGTTCGAATAGACGATCGCCCCCTTCTCGTCGAGGATGCAGATCCCGTCCGACATCTGGTCGACGAAGCTGCGACCGATATCTTCCGCGCGACCGGCCTGGGCGAATTCCACGAAACCGATCGCCGAGGCGAACAGGTAGAAGACGCCGACCATCGCAAGCAGGCCGAGCATCACCAGCAGGAAGGTCTCGTTGATGTTTTCCCGGTAGAAAAACAGGAACGCCGCGGCGCCCAGCGATGCAACTCCGAGTATCAGCAAACGAACAGCTGCGCTCGGAGGGTTTCTGCTGTGACCAAGCGCCCTGTATTCGTCTGCCATCGCGGTTTTCCCGGCTATCGCCCCGAATCTTCAATGCCGCGGCGCGGCGATTGACTGGTTTGAATCATAAAGCACCGCCTGACGAAAGCCCTGCCCGGAAAATTTGTCATTCCGAACCGTCGTTGCTAACACCTTCGACATGAATTGCACGGCCGGAGGCCGCATCACGGAGTAGACTGAATGTTTGCCTGGTTGACCGATACACTTGGCGATCGAAACGCGCTGTACGTCGCATACGGCGCGGGAGCGATAGGCGTCCTGTTGCTCGTATGGGTTCTCTGGTTCTGGACCCGGCGGGTGTCGGGCGGCGTGTTCGTGCATGGAGGCCGCGGACGTCAGCCGCGCCTTGCCGTCGTCGACGCGGCCGCGATCGACAGCCACCGTCGGATCGTCCTCGTACGCCGCGACGACGTCGAGCACCTCGTGATGATCGGCGGCCACAACGATCTTGTCATCGAGAGCGGCATTTCCGGACCGGAAGCTGCCTCCAGGGAAAATGAAGGCGGACAGCCCGCGGCTGCCCCCGTCAGACCGGCGGCAGCCGCTCCGGGCGAAAAGCGTGTCCGCGCCACCCCCGCCAGGGGAAGGCGGGAGTCGCCGAAACCGGCGGCCGTCGAAACGCCGCGCCCGGCGGCAAGGCCCGTGCCTGCCCCCGTACGCAAGCCCGAGACGAAACCCGCGCCCGAACAGGCTCAGCGCCCAGCGCCGACGCCCGAACCCGGGTCCGAACCTGCATCGCCCGAAAGGCCGATCGTGGCCGTCACGGCAGCGTCGCAAGGCGAATTGCCGCACGCATATGCCGAATTCCAGGACGAGTCTCCGGCGGCCAACTCCCCCGACCCGGAACAGGTTCAGCCATCTCCGGAACGTGCGGGAATCGCTCCCGCCCCCCGCACCGAGGAACTGGGTTTCAACATTCGACCAGAGACCGCCGTTGCGGCCCGAAAGGACGGGGACGCCGCGCAAGCCTTCGAGGAGCATGTGCAGGCAAGCATCGCCGAGACGGAGCAATCTGCGAGCGAGAGCCAATCCGCCGACGACGGAACGCTCGAGGACGAGATGCAGAAACTGTTGGCCGAACTCACGCGCAAGAAATAGGGCCTGTCGTCCGGCACGAACAAAAAAGGCCCGCTTTCGCGGGCCTGTTTCAATCGTCGCGATATACCTTTTCGCGTCGTTCGTGACGCTCCTGCGCCTCGAGCGACAGCGTGGCAATCGGCCTGGCTTCGAGACGCTTCACACCGATTGGTTCGCCGGTCTCCTCGCAATATCCGTATGTCCCGTCATCGATGCGCTGCAACGCCAGGTCGATCTTGTTGATCAGCTTGCGCTGCCTGTCGCGCGCACGCAATTCGATGGCTCGGTCGGATTCCGATGAGGCCCTGTCCGCCAGGTCCGGATGGTTGGAGCTGTCGGACTGCATGTGATCAAGTGTTTCGCGCGCCTCGCGCAGTATTTCCGCCTTCCAGGCCAAAAGTTTTTTCCTGAAATAGGCGCGTTGCCGTTCGTTCATGAACGGCTCGTCCTCTGCCGGTACATAGTCAGCAGGAATGTCTTCTTCTGCCACTGAATCACTCCCAGTATGGCATCTGTTTGCGCTCTATAATCGCCTCTCGCCCCAGCGGCAAGTTCCATTTTTACGCTTTTCGCGAGGAAGTGATCAAAGGGTTGAAATTGCGCGCGAATGCTTCCGGGGATCTGCTTCCCCCGGATATCGAGACCAATGTTTCAATTGCGAAGATGCGCACATCGCGTTAATCGCGGAATGGTACGTGCAGCCGGGAGTTATCGTTTGAGCCGCCTATTCCTGTTTCGTCACGGTAAAGCCGCCTGGGCCGAGCCCGGCATGCGCGATTTCGACAGGAAGCTGGACGAGCGGGGCCGGGAAGAGGCCCGCGCGATGGGCCACCTGATGAAACGGCGCGGCCTCGTACCTGATCGCGTCATCTGCTCCACCGCGGTCCGCGCGGTCGAAACGCTTGACGCGATCAATCCCTCGCTTCACCTCGAGGACGTCACCACGTACGAACAGAACCTGTACGCGACTGATGCACCGGGTTACCTGGAAATAGCGTCCGCGACCGATTTCGATGGCGACGTCATGCTTGTAGGTCACAATCCGATGCTCGAGGATGCAGCACTGGCCCTCTCCGCAGACGGCGACGAGGCGTCCCTGGAGCATCTGCACATGGGCTTCCGAACTGCCGGCCTCGCCATTATTCGCTTCGACGGCCCGACCTCCACATTTGCGACCGACACCGGTTACCTGGAAGCCTACCTGACGCCCGCCGACGCCTGATCCGCCCCCGATCTTTGGCATGTCGGCACGCAATACCTATATCGCGATGACGATGAAGGCGTGCGGGGACATCAAGACGTGAGCAGACTGGTATCGCTTGGCGACGAGGCGCTGATCGCCCTCGACACGATTGCCGACCGGGCTTCCGGGCTTCTGGTGCCCAACATGCGCCTTGGCGTGACCGGCCTCTCGCGAGCCGGCAAGACCGTTTTCATCACGGCGCTGGTGCACAACCTCATACACGGCGGCAGGCTTCCGCTGTTCGAACCGGTTCACTCGAAACGGCTTGCCCGCGCCTATCTGGAACCGCAACCTGACGACGGCGTGCCACGCTTCGGTTACGAGAGCCATGTGCGCGATCTTGTGGAAAAACGCGACTGGCCGGATTCCACCCGCGCGATTTCCGAACTGCGTCTGACGGTCGAATATGAGGCCGCCAGCGGCTGGGGCCGCCTCCTGTCCGGCGGCAAGCTGCATATAGATATAGTCGACTATCCCGGCGAGTGGCTGCTCGATCTTCCACTACTCGGCAAGTCATACCGCGAATTCAGCGACGATGCCCTGGAACTCGCACGCACGGGCAGCCGGGCCGGATTGGCCGCCGAATATCTCGAACTGGCCGGATCGGTCGATCCCGACGCCGATGCGGACGAACCCCTCGCCGAGCGGCTGGCCGACACCTACAAGGCCTATCTCCAGGCGTGCCGGAACGAGTCACTCGCCCTTTCCACGCTTCCACCCGGTCGCTTCCTGATGCCCGGCGATCTGGACGGATCCCCGGCGTTGACCTTCGCGCCGCTTCCCGCAGAGCCAGATAGCGCGCGCCCCGGTTCGATGCTGGCGATGATGGAACGCCGCTACGATTCCTACAAGACGCTGGTCGTGAAGCCGTTCTTCCGGCACCATGTCACGAGGCTGGATCGCCAGATCGTGCTGATTGACGCCATGCACGCCATGAATGCCGGTCCCGAGGCCGTCCGCGACCTCGAACGCGCGCTCGCCGACATAATGTTATGCTTCCGTCCCGGCAGCGGCAGCCTGCTGACCGGGTTGTGGAAACGCACCATCGACCGCGTGCTCGTCGCCGCCACCAAGGCGGACCACCTCCACCACGAGGACCATCCCAAGATGGAGGCCATCGTCCGCCGCCTGGTCCAGGGCGCCATAGACCGTGCCGGCGTGACCGGAGCCCAGGTCGAGACCCTCGCACTGGCTGCGGTGCGCGCCACCCGGGAAGCGACGGTCAAGGAAGGCTCCGACCGCCTGCCGGTCATCGTCGGGACGCCTGTCGAAGGCGAGAGGATTGATGGCGTGACATTCGACGGGGAAACCGAAACCGCCGTGTTTCCGGGCGACCTGCCTGGAAATCCGGAAGAGATTTTCAGGGAAAGCGACCTCGCCGAAAATCACCGCTTCGTGCGTTTCCGCCCCCCGCGGCTCGAGACCGGCGATAACGGGGCGACACTCTCGCTGCCGCATATCCGCCTCGACAAGGCATTGCAGTTCCTGATCGGAGACAGGTTCGCATGAATGAGAAGCCGAAGAGGCGCAAGCCGCGTGCATACACCCCGGAGGCCGCCCCCGCCGACAGCGCGGCCCCGCAGGCCCCGACACCGACCCCGCGCAAGCCACGCGCCTTTGCGCCGGGTCCAGCGCTGGAGATGGAACCGGAGGATTTCTTCGAGCGCGAGGAAACGACGACCGACATGGCCGTGATCGAGGAGGTCGACCGGCAACACCGGGGACTGTCCTTCGCCTCCCTGGGCCTTGCCGCTACCGGCCTGCTCGCCGGCCTCGCCGTTTCCCTCTGGATCGACGGAGTGGTGCGAGCCCTGTTCGCGCGGAATGAATGGCTGGGCTGGCTGTCGCTCGGACTGGCAGGCATCATCGCGCTGACCGTGGCGATCGTGGTCATCCGCGAAATCGCGGCCATATGGCGCCTGCGATCCGTAGACCGGTTGCGCGGCGAACTGGAAACCGCTCTTGCCGCGCCCGACGACAAGGCGTTGTCGCGGGCGACGCACAACCTCCTTCGCCACATGGCGTCGAACCCGAGATCCGCCGCCGGAAGGGCCGTCCTCGCCCGGCAGGACGGCGAGATCATCGATGCCGCCGACTTCTATGCACTGGCCGAACGCGAACTGTTCAGGAGCCTCGACCGCGACGCGTTCCTGCTCGTCACGGGCGCGGCGAAGCGCGTGTCCGTGGTGACGGCGGTGAGCCCGCGCGCATTCCTCGACATGGCTTATGTCATCTACGAGAATTTCCGCCTCGTTCGCCGCCTCGCCGAACTGTATGGCGGACGAAGCGGCACCTTTGGCAATCTGCGCCTGTTCAGGAAGGTTCTGGGCCATCTTGCGATCACGGGCGCCGCCAGCATCGGCGACGGACTGGTTCAGCAGGTGATCGGCCACGGAGTGGCTTCGCGCCTGTCGGCGCGCCTCGGAGAAGGCGTGCTCAATGGCGTGATGACGGCTCGGGTCGGCATCTCCGCGATGGAAGTGTGCCGCCCTGCCCCGTTCCATGCGGTAAAACGGCCGAAACTCTCGTCTGTCCTTTCCGTCCTGACGGCCGGCAACGACGACGCGGACTCCGACTGATCGCGACCTGTAATACTTCGTGAGCGGCCAAAGGCCTGCTCTGGCGCGACTTACAAAGCATGTGTTAACCATTAAAGCCAATGATGCGCCTACCGCACCGCCGATCAGGAAAGTCGCCTGCCATGTATTTTCGTTCGATGGCCGTTATCGCCCTTGCCCTTGCCTCTGCGGCAATCGCGACTCCGTCGGCGAATGCCAGCGAACGCGAGGCACGGTTCTTTCGCCAGATCGAGGGCAAGTGGCGCGGCCCGGGGGAAGTCGTCGCCGGCAAGTACAAGGGAACGAAGTTTACCTGCGAGTTTTCGGGCCTCACCCCCGACAACAAGCTTGGGATGACCCTCGACGGCGGCTGCCGCGTCGGCGTCTTCACCCAGAAGATGAGCGCAACGGTTCGACGCAACGGCCGTTCCTATATCGGCGCATTCCTGGACGGCGCCAAGGGCGAAGGGCTGGACGTGATATCCGGCTCCGTGTCGCCGGACCGCGCGGTATTGAAGTTGAAGCGGAAGCAGCTTGACGGCGCCATGCTGGCGCGGCTGGCTTCGAGGGACCAGCTCAACATCACCGTGTCCGTCAATGTCGGTGACGAGCTGGTGCCGGTGATCGGCATGAAACTCGACCGCATCGATTCCGTCGCGGTTGGTTCGGTAAAATAGCGGGCCGCCTCAAGGCCGAATATCGATATCCGTCACTTCCAGTCCCTCGTCGGCAAATCCCGCAGCGTGTTCGCGCACGCTTTGTCCGTCGACGAGGATGTCCGGCGCTATGTCTGCCAGCGGCACCATGACGAATCCGCGCTCCGACATGCGCGGATGTGGAATCGTCAGATTGTCGAGGGAAACCGGCGCGTCGCCATAGAGCAGGATGTCGATGTCCAGCGTGCGCGGTCCCCAGCGAACGGACCTCACGCGACCGAGAGCTATCTCGGTTTCGAGAACGAGAGCCAGAAGGTCGGGTGCGCTCAGCCGGGTTTCGATTTCCGCACATGCGTTGAGAAACCAGTCCTGCTCGACCGGTCCCCAGGGCGGAGTGCGGAAGACGCGCGAAACGGCACCGATGCTGCACTCCGGATTGCTGTCCAAACGTTCCAGCGCCCGGCGCATGGCATCGGCAACATCGCCTACATTGCCGCCGAGGCCGAGAAAGGCAACGACGGGCTCAGCCACCAGTGCCCGCCTTCGCTTCATGCACCACGGTCACCTCCACGTGGTCGAGCACACCTGGCACGGGAGCATTCGGTTTGCGTACGGTTATTTCGGCGGTAACAATCTGCGGAAAGCGCGCGCAAAGCGCCTTGGCGATTTCCAGGGCGATCGCCTCGATCAGGAAACGGCGCTTTCCGGTGACGATCCTTTCGATCTCCTGAAAGGCGACCCCGTAGTCGACGGTGCCCTCGATGCTGTCCGTTTCGAGCGCATCGCCCGGATCGACGGTGAGGACAGCATCGACATAGAACCGCTGGCCCAGGAACTCTTCCTGGTCGAAAACACCGTGGCGCGCGAAGAACGCGCAATTCACCATGCGAATCTGGTACATCGGAAATCGGTTTCCTGTTTTCGGCCGGTCACGCCGGCCGCCGCGCGGCGATCATAGCATCCGCAACGGCAAGTGCGTCGTGATTGATCGCGACATCATGAACACGAAATACCGACGCGCCCGCCGCGCGCAACAGCGCTGTGGTCGCCGCCGTCGCGACATCTCGATCCGCCGCTTCGCGTCCCGTGACATGGCCCAGGAAGCGCTTGCGGCTGGTGCCGACCAGAATTGGAAACCCCAGTGCATGCAGCGCTTCGAAGCGCGCCATCAACGCATAGTTCTCGCCGGCATCCTTCGCAAAACCGAAGCCGGGATCCAGCACGATCTGTTCGTCGCGCACCCCCGCCTTCCCCGCTATGGCCAATGACGTCTCGAAAAATGCGAGCTGATCGCCGATCACGTCGGTGAGCTTTTCCCGCTCGCGGCCGGTATGCATGATGCAAAGCCCCGCCCCGGTGTCTGCCGCGACACGCGCGATATCGGCCTCGCGCTGAAGTCCCCATACATCATTGACGATATGTGCCCCGGCCTCGATCGCCTTCGCCGCGGTGCTTGCCCGGTACGTATCGACGGAAAGCACCACATCCGGCAACGCATCGCGCACGGACGCGATGGCAGGCAGCACCCGCTCCTGCTCCGTTGCGGCATCGACGGGCTCTCCGCCCGGCCTCGTGCTCTCGCCGCCGATATCGAGTATCTGCGCACCCGCTTCGACCATCTTGCCTGCGCGAGCGACAACGGCTCCGGTGGTCGTCAACTGGCCGCCATCGGAAAAGCTGTCGGGCGTCACGTTGAGAATGCCCATAAGCACGCCCTTGGGGCCTAGCGTCGCGTTTTTCGCGTGCGCAAGCGCCCAGTGGCGGGTCGCAAAGGCATTATCGGCGGAATATGCCATCGGGCGGTTTATCCCTGCGGGAACAGGTCAGGCCTGTTTTTCCGGAACATGCACGACAAGGCCGTCCAGTTCGTCGCTCATCTTGATTTGACAGGAAAGCCTGGATTCGGGCTTCGGCTCGTAGGCGAAATCAAGCATGTCCTCTTCCATGACGTCAGGCTTGCCGACCTTCTCGACCCATGCTTCGTCAACATAGACATGGCATGTCGCACAAGCGCATGCACCGCCGCATTCGGCCTCTATTCCCGGAACGCTGTTCTTGACGGCGTTCTCCATGACGGTCGAGCCGGCCTCGGCATCGAGTTCAAATCGCGTGCCGTCAAACGCGACGACGGTGAGCTTCGGCATTATGGTCTCCGGACTTGGTCGAAATGCAACAGCAGCCTTTGCTGCGACTTACCCGGTGGACGGGCAATGTCAACCTGTATACATGCCGCAACCCGACCTTTTCGGGACTTTGGCGCCTATCGGAGCAGGGATTCGATGTAGTCTCGAACGGCTTCGACTTCGCGAAGGAGCTCGGTCACCGGAGCCGGATTGTCCGGCTCGGTCTCGATCCTGACCGCGCATTCGGCGATACCAAAAGCGCCGACCGCGCGTGCCGCACCCTTCAGCGTATGAGCGTTGCGTCGGCGCGCGTCCTCGTCCTGCTGACTGCGCAGTTCGTTGCCGAGCACGGTTGCCTGTTTAGAGAAAAGGCGCAGGACCTCTTCCTCGAGTGCCCTGTCCCCGCCGGTCTGGCGGGCGAGAAAAACCAGATCGACCGGACGTTCTTCGGAGCGAAGTCCGCTTCCCGAATCCGGAGGAGCAAAAACCGGTGTATCGTTCATGACCATCCCGTGAGCCTGTTGAACCCGTCATCAGGATGCCATTGAAAGGCTGCCGCGAAGTTAACCGGACACGGCATCGCCTGCGCCGCCCAACCGGACAGGCCAGCGTTTGAAGCGCGTTAACTTTATATTTAAACTTTTGCGGATCGGGGCATTCGCGAGTTCCAATTCGGGACCTGTCCCGTTACGATACGCATTCACTCCGGTGCGCGTTGTGAACACAGTTGCGCCCTTTTTGTGGTGTGTCTGATTGTAGTTTTGGAGGGTACGGCCGCCCGAAGGGCGGGCCGGATTGTTGAGTGAGGCGGCAATGGCTGTGAACAAGAACGCTGCAAATATCGACCAGGATATGGAGGCAGCGCTGGAAGAGGCGCTTGAGGCCGGCCTGGGCGATGATCTCAGCCTCGACGACGAGTTGTCGCTTGACGATTTCGAGAGCCAGGTAGCCGCGGCAGCCAGCGAGTTGGCCGAGGAAGCGGGCGAAGGAGAGCGCGCGGCCAGCGTCTCATCTGCCGGGAGCGAACAGGCGGTGACAGCCGCGGCCATGCCGCGCGAAGCGGAACCGGCGGTCGAGAAGGAAGCGAAGAACAAGCCCGGCGACAAGCCCGCGGCAGCCGAAAGGGGCACGCCCGTCGCGCCGACGCCGGCGCAGACGAATTTCCAGCCCGCCAATGATGACGGCTCGCAGCGCGACTATGCCGCCCTGCTCGCACGGCTCAACCGATCGGCCCAGTCCGGCTCCCACAGGAACGCGATCATCGGCAGCATCGTTTGGGCCGTCGGCGGCGGATTGCTTGCCCATGCCCTCTATGCGCCCGAGGTTTGGCAGATCCGCTCGCTCGATCAGTTGCGCGACCTGCCGGGCGTGATCGCGATACTCGTCTCGACCATCGTGCCGATCTTCATGTTCTTCGCCATCTCGGCCATGGTCCGCAGGACTCACGAGATGCGCATGACCGCCCACTCGATGAGCGAGATCGCGCTGCGCCTCGCAGAGCCGGAAAACCTGGCCAAGGAACGCATCGTGACGGTCGGCCAGGCCGTGCGCCGCGAAGTCGCCGCCATGGGCGAAGGCATCGAGCGCACCATCGCGCGCGCCAGCGAACTGGAAGCGATGATGCAGTCGGAGGTATCCGAACTCGAGCGCGCCTACAGCGACAACGAGATGCGTGTCCGCTCCCTGCTCACCGATCTGGGCAACGAGCGCGAAGGCATCATCACCCATGCGGAGAGACTGCGCGCTTCCATCGCCGGCGCCCATGAGCAGTTGAAAGACGAACTGACGGGTTCCGCAGACTTCATTCGCGAAAACGTCCGCAACGCCTCCACCCAGCTTACCCTGTCGATCAACGAGTCCGGCCAGTCGCTCATCGATCGGCTCGAGCAGAGCTCCATGGAGGTCAACGAGTCCATCGCCGCGCGTCTGGAGGAGGTTTCGAGCCAGATTTCCCATTCCGGCGAGACCTTCGCCAGCCTGATCGACATGCGCATCGCCAACCTCAGCGAGCAGACGGACGAGGCGAGCCGCCGCCTCTCCGAGACGCTGGAGTCGCGCGCGACCAACATGGTGACGCTGCTTTCCTCGACGGCCACGAATCTCACCGACGAGTTCGACGAGCGCATGGCGACGCTGAAGAAAACCTTCGCCGAACGCGGCCAGCAGTTGCTCAGCGATTTCGAGACCCGCGTCCAGGCAATCAATCACGGCACGGAAAAGCTCAACGCGGCACTCGACGCGCGGGCACGGCAGATCAACGAAACGCTTCTCGAGCGCACGCGCGCTATCGCCGACACCTATGCCCACGGGAATGCCCAGGCCGGCGCGATTGCCGACAAGGCGCGCCAGACCTTCGCCGAGCAGACCGCGGCCATGCAGACATCGCTCAGCAAGGTACTGGAGCAGAACTCGTCGGCCTTCGCGGCACGTATCGGCGAGATCACGGCCAATGCCACCGAAACGATCTCCGGCAAGTCGACCGAATTCCTGCGGAACCTCGACGAAAAGACATCGGCGATCTACGGCGCGGTCGGCCACACCACCGACAAGCTGTCCTCCGCTGTGGACACCGAAGCCGGACGCATTGCCGAGGCCATCGATGCGCGCACCCGCGCCCTGTCGGAGGAGTTGGCCAGCAAGGCGGAACTGTTCGGAACGACGCTGGATTCGCGCTCGGACGAATTCGCCCGCACCGCGACACAGTTCGGACAGTCTTTTGACGCCCAGGCCGAGATGCTTATCGACCGCGTCGGCAGCCATGCTTCGCGGCTTTCGGCCGACCTCGAGGCGCAGTCCAAGCTTCTGGACAGCAGCGCGTCCGCGTTCAGGGAGTCCATCGAGAACCGGGTCGAGTCGGTTGCAGAACGACTGCAACAGCGCGCGGCGGAGTTCGAGGACAGGACGACCCGCCTCGACCAGAACGTGACGGCCCTGTCGGAATCCCTGGAAGAGAAGACGACACGCCTGATCGATTCGATGGGCCAGCGCTCCTCCGCTCTCATCGAGGAGATCACCAAGGCCACGGATGCCGTCGAGGACAAGTCGAATACTGCCATCGTTGCCCTCTCGCGCAGCACGGAGGCCCTGGAGAACCTGTTCGCGCAGAACACGGGCGTGATCGACGAGCGCGCGGAGACCATGCAGAAGGCCCTCTCCCTCGGCCTCGAGAACGTTCGCCGCACGCTGGAGGAAAGCGCCGGCACCGTCGCGCGTACGCTGCGTGAGAGCGTCAACACGGCCCGCAGCGAGCTTGAGCAAGAGGCGGAGAAGGCCGGCGAGACCATCGGCGGTCAGGGCAAACTCTTTGCCGAACGCCTCTCGGAGCAGCTTGGCCAGAACCAGGCCCGCATTTCCGAGGAACTGGCGGCGAACGAGAAGCGGCTGGCCGAACAGGCCGCCGAGATCAGCCGCCTGACCAGCGAGATGCTCGAGACATTCGAGACCAAGGCATCGGGAGCGACCGAGGCAATGGGATCGAAGGCTCAGGAAGCGGTGGAAACCTTCCTGTCGCGCACCAGCGAGCTGTCGGAACTCCTGTCGACGCACACGAAGGACATGGAGAATCTGATCGAGAACTCGACGCGGCCGCTCATCGAGCGCCTCACCGGCGACGGACGCAAGCTCGCCGAGCAGCTCGAGGAAGCGACCACCGCGGCCACCGAGCGCCTCAAGGCCGAGAATGCGGCCCTGATTACGGCAATGGCACGGCGCACAGCCGAGACCGTGTCCGCGGTCGAACAGGCTCAGAGCGGATTGTCGGAGAAGGTCGACGAAATGATCGACCGGCTGTCGTCCTCGAACTCGAATCTCGGCAAGCTGATACACGCCGCCGCCGACAGCCTCGGCCAGATCGACCAGCGACTGGAGACCACGACTACGCAGTTCGCGGACAAGACGGCCAATGCCGCCGAATCCATTGCGGCCTCGGTCAACATGCTCGACTCCAACGTTTCGAAGCTCACCAACGTCTCTGCCGGCACGCTGCACGAAGTGGCTTCCATCGCGTCGCGCTTCGAGGAGCACGGCAAGGTGTTGTCGGCAGCATCCGAACTGCTCGGTTCCGCGCAGTCCGGCCTGTCCAGCACGCTTGAGGAACGCCGAGAGGCCCTCGAGGCCTTGTCGGAAGGCCTTGTCAGCAAATCCGAGGAAATCGGCCGCCTGATGCGGACTTACGAAACGATGGTGGTCGATTCCTTCAGCACTATCGAGGAACGCACGCGCAATTCGGCCGACGAGATCTCGCTCAAGCTTCGCCAGGCCGCCAAGGATGCCGAAAGTGCCGCGCAGAGTTCGGCACAGTCGGTTGCACAGAATGTCGGCCAGGCAATCGAAACCGCATTGAAGCGTTTCGAGGGCGCAACCGCTGAGATGCGCCGCATCGCCTCCGAGATGAGCCACGAACTTGGCGAGACGCGCGAGGAAATGCGCCGCGGAATTCTCGACCTGCCGGACGAGACGCGCGAATCCACCAACGCGATGCGTCGCGCGGTTGCCGAGCAGATCAACGCGCTCAAGGACCTGTCTCGCATCGTCGAGAGCTCGGGTCGTGCCTTCGACATCGGCAATGGCGGTTCGAACCGCTCGCGCAAGCCGGCGCCGCCGCAGGCGCCGCAGCCCGCGCCGCGCAAGCCCGCACCGGCTGCCCAGCATGAGCCTGCGCTCAAGGAGCCGGCAATGCGCGGCAGCCTCGAGATGGCCGAGGCGGATTCCGCACCGGCGTCCGGGGGCTGGGTAAGCGATCTCTTGCGCCGTGCCTCAAAGGAAGATGAGCCGGCACCGCGCCAGCCGCAGCGCGTTGACCAGCCGCGTGAACCGCTGCACACCGTTGAGTCGCTCAACTCGCTGTCTGTCGACATCGCACGGGCCATCGACCACGAGGCATCCATCGAGCTGTGGGACCGCTATCGCCGTGGCGAGCGAAACGTCTTCACGCGTCGCCTCTACACGCTCAAGGGCCAGCAGACATTCGACGAGATCAAGCGCAAGTACGAGAGCGATGCCGCGTTCCGCGCATCGGTCGACCGCTACATCAGCGATTTCGAGCGCCTGCTGCGCGACATCGCCAAGAACGACCGCGACAACATCATGACGCAGACCTACCTGACGTCGGATACCGGCAAGGTCTACACGATGCTGGCACACGCCGCCGGCAAGCTGCGCTGATCGATTGTCGTCACGACTGGAAGCAAAAGGCCGCCGGGTTCTCCGGCGGCCTTTTCTTCTAGATGCGTTCGGTGACCCAGAGTACGACGTCGCGGGCGACACTGGCGAAGGCGCGGTCGATCGCCGCGACATAGGCTGCATTGCCCGCACCGCCCGCGGCGGTTCGCGTCTCGAAAACCCGCTCGCTGGCGACGACGCCGTTGCGGTCGTTCAATATCTTCACCGCAAGCGCCACGGTCGCGACATTGCTGCCGGCATCGATGCCGAATGCGCGGATCTCGGTGACGATCTGGTAATCGATCGCCAGCCCCTGCCCCGGCAATCCGACGCCCTTGAACCGACCGGAATTCTGGAACGCCTGCGCCAGCCGCATCTGCACCAGGCGCGGCAGCCGATCACTCCACTGGGACTCGTCCAGATAGCGGATCGTCAGCGGATCCGTTCGCACCACGATGTTCTGGGAGTCGAGGGCCTTCAGGGCCTGCGGCTCCGCGATCAAGATCTGCGTACCCGCACGCACCGGCGCAGCGTCGCTGATTGTCGGCACGTCGAGTTCGTAGGTATCAGAGGTGGGCTGCACGCCGCCAATCGCCGCACAGCCGGCAATCGCGAGCGGCATCGTTGCTATCCATCCGGCTCGCAGAAATCTCATCATGCCTCGCCAGCCCGTTGACGGCCGGCTGTCGCGGCCCGCCGTTCCCACCCGTGGTTGATCGAAAGTTGAAATCGGTTGGTCATCGAGTGTCAACGCCTCTCCCGGCCATCGAAGGTTTTGACTCCGCCGTCTCCGCCGAAGATCAGGCGTTGCGGATTGCGCTCCAGGTCGCTGATCGCCTGCTCGATGCGCGAGATCGAGCGACGGGTCTCGTTCACCAGGGCTTCCACGTCACGCAGGCCACGATCGGAAAACCGCTCCAGCCCGCCGGATATCGAGTTGATCCGCGCATTGAGAGTCTCTGCGGTTTCCCTGAACGACTGCAGCGTCTTGCGCGCTTCGGCCATGAGCGAGCCGCCCTCGTCGGTTCCGAGCAGCCCGTCGACCTTTGCGAGGATGCCGTCGACACGTTCCGATGCGGCGTTCAGGCGCTCGGCCATCTGCTGCGTATTGGATATGATCGCCTGGATGTCCTCCTGGCGCTCGCCCAGTCCTTGCGTGGCGGTTTCCACTTCTGCCAGGGCGGTCCGGGCCGACTGCCCCGCCTCGGACAGGCTTTCGACCGCCGCCGCCAGCTGGTCGGGAGGCACTGCATCTATCAGCGTATCGACCCTGTCGAAGGTTCCTTTGATCCGTGAGCCGACATCCTCCAGGTCGGCCATGACGTTTGCCACCGAATCCGCAACCCCCTGGATCTGCTCGGACATCTCGCGCAAGTCGCCCGTAAAGACATCGACATTGTCCACGATCGACGAGATCTTGACGGGATCGACCGCGGCCAACAGCTGCTCCATGCCCTGCAACGTGCCGTCCAGCTTGCCAGAGACATCTGCGAGCGCTTCGCCGACCTTGCCGATGCCTTCGAGGAAATTGTCTATGTTCTCCGCGTTGTCCTTTAGTGCCTCGGAAAACACCGCGGCATTGTCCAGCGTCGTCGCCAGCGGCTTGCGGGCTTCCACGACGAATCCTTCGAGCTCGTTCAGCACGCGGTCGGTCCGGTCGAATATATCCTGCGCCGTGGCGAGCAGGTTGTTCACCGCCGAGGGGTCCGCCTGAATGGTGGCCACGACGCCGTTCTCCTCGGCCATCTCGAAAATATTGGGTTGGCCGATGCTTCCGCCCTCGAGTTCGATATGGGCGATGCCTGTCAGCCCGGTGAACCCCAGTACCGCCTCGGTCTCGCTCGAAATGGGGAGATTCCGGTTGACGACGGTGCGCGCAATGACAATGCGCGGATTGCGCTCGTCGAAACCGAGCCCGGTCACCTTGCCTACATCGATGCCGTTGAACTTGACGAGGCTACCCACGCCCAGCCCGGTGACGGAACCCTCGATCACGACGTCTAGCCGCGCCGTCTGCCCGCCTGTATCGACGCGGGCGACCCAATACACCATGACGAATCCGGCCAGCAGGACCAGGATCGTGAATGCCCCGACGGTTACATAGTTTGCCTTGGTTTCCATGATTCAGGATTCCGCTCGCGCTGGTTCGTTCTCGGTTAAGACTATCCGCCGGGCGCGCTTGCCCCTGAAATAGGATTTCACCCAGGGATCCTCGCTCTTCAGCATGTCCTCGATCGTCCCGTCGATCAGAACACGCTTGTTGCCGAGGACCGCGATCCTGTCGGCCACGGTGAAAAGGCTGTCGAGATCGTGAGTCACCATATAGACTGTCAGGCCCAGAGTGTCGCGCAGTTTGGCGATCAGTTCATCGAACTCGGCCGCCCCGACCGGATCGAGACCCGAGGTTGGTTCGTCGAGGAAGACGATGTCCGGGTCGAGGGACAAAGCGCGCGCCAATGCCGCGCGTTTTATCATGCCGCCAGACAGTTCCGACGGATACTTGTCGGCCGCGCTGCGCGAAAGGCCGACAAGTTCGATCTTCAACATGGCAAGCTCGTCCATGAGCTGTCGCGGCAGTGTCAGGTACTCGCGCATCGGCACCTGGATGTTTTCCTTCACCGTCAATGAGGAAAACAACGCACCGTGCTGGAAGAGCACGCCCATGCGCATGTCGACCTGGATACGCTCCTCGTCGCCTATTCTGTCGAGATCGCGGCCGAACACCACGATACTACCCGCTTGTTTTTTCGTCAGACCGAGGATCGTGCGTAGCAACACTGACTTGCCGGTGCCGGACGCGCCGACAAACCCGAGAATTTCGCCGCGGTAGACGTCCAGATCGAGGTCGTTAAGCACGACATGGGGGCCAAATGCCACGCGGACGTCGCGAACGGATATGACGGGCTGATCGCGTTCCATCAGAAGTCGATCGCCGCGTAGAACATGGCAAACAGGCCATCGACAACGATGACCACGAAGATCGACTTGACGACCGAGGCCGTGACCCGTTCGCCTAGCGATTCCGCGCTGCCGCCGACCTTCATCCCCTCGACCGAGGCTATGATGCCGATGATGAAGGCCATGAACGGCGCCTTGATGAAACCGGCGAACAAGGTGGTCAGGTCGACTGCGTCGCGCAACCGCGTCATGAAGGCGTCGAGCGAAATGCCGGAATAGGTCTTCGCCACGAACATCGCGCCAGCCAACGCGGCGAGATCGGAGATGACGGTCAGCAGCGGCAGCGCGATTCCCAGGGCCACCAGCCTCGGGAACACGAGCACGCCGACCGGGTTCAGGCCGATCACGGTCAATGCGTCGATTTCCTCGCGCATCTTCATCGATCCGATCTCGGCCGTGATCGCACTGCCGGAGCGGCCGGCGATCATGATGGCGGTCAGAAGGACACCGATTTCCCTGAGGACAAGGATTCCGACCAGGTCGACCACGAATATCTCGGCACCGAAATAGCGAAGCTGGAACGCCCCCTGCTGCGCGATGATCGCGCCGATGATCGTGGACATCAGGATGACGATGGGAATCGCCCTTACACCGGTACGATCCAGCTGGTTGACGACGGCGGCGATAGACAGGCCGCTGCCGTGTCCGAGCTTCATCTGCGAGCCGCGGACCGCCGCACCGACCATGTGCATTCCCAGCAGAAGGTCGGCACGAAAGGCATAAACCGCCTCTCCTATCTGCGCGAGCAAGCGAATGTGCAGAGGTGCCCTCTCCTCCGCTGGCGGCTGCTCGGCCAGCCGCTCGCGCGCGTGCCGGACCGCGTCGAGCAGAACCTGGTGGGACGGCTTCACCCCGTCGAGACGGACAGAATGGCCGGCATCTTCCGAGGCACTCGCGGTCCTGTACACGACCCACGCCCCGGCCGTGTCGAGATAGCTCACCCCGGACATGTCGATGACGACATCGCCCTTGCGGATATCGTTCTCGCGATCACGCATCACCTTGTCCACGGCAGCGACCGTATGCGTGGCCCACGCACCCGACAGCTTCAGCCGAAACGGAGCACTGCCGGGCAGCACCTGGACCTGCGGCATTGTGGACGTCGTCCCCGCCTTTTCGTCGTTTTCCGTGTGCATCGCCTCGACCATCGGATTATTAATACCGACAGCGCCACGGCGAGTCTGCGGCACTGGCGCCACATCAACCGATTATTAATCACGACACCGGAGCGTGACAGACTTGGCCTTCACCGATTGCACCGTACAGGCCTGGGTGGAAACCTACCCGATCCGTGGACAGTTCCGCATTTCCCGTGGCTCGAAGACCGAAGCGCATGTGGTCGTCTGCCGGATTTCCGCCGGAGGGACTTCGGGTCACGGCGAATGCGTTCCCTACGCGCGGTACGGAGAAACGGTTGAATCGGTGCTTGCCGCGATTCGCGAGGCAAGCGAGGAGCTGGGACCGACATTCGATCACCAGCGGCTGAGTGTTGTTCTGGGCCCCGGTGCCGCGCGCAACGCACTGGACTGCGCCTTGTGGGACCTCCAGGCCAAGCTGTCCGGACGCCGCGCCCATCTCCTGGTCTGCAGCCAACCGCCGCGCCCCGTGGAAACCGCCTACACGATTTCGCTCGACGAACCGGACGCCATGGCCGATGCCGCGCGTAGCGCGTCGCGGCGCTCCGTCCTCAAGATCAAGCTCGGCGGACCCGATGATATCGCCGCTATGCACGCAGTGGTCGCCGCTGCGCCGCGCAGCCGGATCATCGTCGATGCCAATGAGGCATGGGCACCGGACACCATGGCCGAACTCATGCGCGAGGCCACCCGCCTGCATATTGCCCTTGTCGAACAGCCGCTTCCCGCCGGGCAGGACGAGATGCTGGCCGAGATACCGCATCCTGTGCCGATTTGCGCCGACGAGAGCGCACACACGGCCAATGACCTCGACGCCTTGCGCACCCGCTATGACGCCGTGAACATAAAGCTGGACAAGGCCGGCGGCCTCACCGAGAGCCTGCGCATGCGCGAGCGCGCGCGCGAACTGGGATTCGGCGTCATGGTCGGTTGCATGGTTGGAACATCGCTTTCGATGGCGCCTGCGGTTCTGCTGGCGCAGGACGCGGAATACGTCGATCTCGACGGCCCGTTGCTTCTGGCTCGTGACCGGCAGCACGGACTCGATTATGCCGGCAGCACGGTTTCACCGCCACGCGCGGATCTCTGGGGCTGAAATCACCGGAACAGCAGACCGTTTCGCTCTTTCGGACGCGATTTTCGCGCCCTATAAGAGCACCGAAAGAAGGGAGAAAATCATGGATCTGGGACTGAAAGGTCGGAAGGCGATTGTCTGTGCATCGAGCCGGGGACTGGGCAAGGGTTGCGCCATGGCGCTTGCCGATGAGGGCGTCGACCTTGTGATCAATGGCCGCAATCCGGACGTTACCAATGCCACCGCAGACGAGCTGCGCGCGCGCGGCGTGGATGTGAAGGTGGTTCTCGGCGACATTTCCGATCCGGCGATACAGGCCGAAGTCCTCGCCGCCTGCCCGGAACCGGACATTCTCGTCAACAACAATGCCGGTCCAAAGCTGCGCGATTTCCGCGAACTCGATCGCCAGGCGATCCTCGACGGCGTCACGCAGAACATGGTCACGCCGATCGAGCTGATCCAGAAGGTCATCGACGGGATGTCCGATCGCGGCTTCGGTCGCATCGTGAACATCACGTCCCTGTCCGTCTATCAGCCAATTCTCGGTCTCGACCTCTCCTCCGGCGCCCGTGCCGGCCTGACCTCGTTCCTCGCCGGCATCGCACGCTCCGTTGTCGATCGAAATGTCACGATCAACCAGTTGCTGCCCGGCAAGCTTGACACCGATCGCATCCGCGACACCTTCAAGTTCGGAGCGGACAAGGCAGGCGTGACCATCGAGGAAGAACGCGCACGCCAGGAAAAACTGATCCCAGCCGGCCGACTTGGTACGCCGGAAGAGTTCGGAAAGGCCTGCGCCTTCTTGTGCTCGGCGCACGCCGGCTACATAACCGGTCAGAATATCCGCATCGATGGCGGGCTCTACCCGAGCGCATTCTGATCCACGGTTGCCACGAACACACGGAAAGGCCGAAAGGGCATGCAACAGGAAGACCAAACGCCGGACCAGGCGAGCACGCCGACGCCGAGCCTGGAGGATGCCGCCCTTTTCTTCCACAAGTATCCGCGTCCCGGAAAGCTGGAAATCCAGGCAACGAAACCGCTTGGCAACCAGCGCGACCTGGCGCTTGCCTATTCTCCGGGCGTCGCAGCGCCGTGCCTGGCGATCGCCGACGATGCGGGCAAGGCCGCGGAATACACCGCGCGCGGCAACCTTGTTGCCGTCGTATCCAACGGCACCGCCGTACTCGGTCTGGGGAACATCGGCCCGCTCGCCTCGAAGCCGGTGATGGAAGGGAAGGCCGTCCTGTTCAAGAAGTTTGCGGCTATCGACGTGTTCGACATCGAGATCGACGCACCGGATATCGACCGGATGGTCGATGTCATCTCCGCGCTGGAGCCGACTTTCGGCGGCATTAACCTGGAAGACATCAAGGCGCCGGAGTGTTTCGAGGTCGAGGCACGCCTCCGCGAGAAGATGAACATCCCCGTTTTCCACGACGACCAGCACGGCACCGCGATCATCGTTGCTGCGGCCGTCCTCAACGGCCTGGAACTGGCCGGCAAGCGTATCGAGGATGCCAAGATCGTCACCTCCGGGGCCGGTGCTGCGGCATTGGCCTGCCTCAACCTGCTCGTCTCGCTCGGCGCGAAGCGGGAGAACATCTGGGTAAACGACATCGAGGGTCTCGTCTATGAGGGTCGCGAGAACCTTATGGACCGCTGGAAGGCGGCCTATGCACAAAACACGGACAAGCGGAACCTGACGGACGTCATCCCAGGCGCCGATGTCTTCCTCGGCCTGTCGGCTGCCGGCGTACTCAAGCCCGAATGCCTGAAGGAGATGGCCGAGAAACCGCTGATCCTGGCGCTTGCCAATCCGGAGCCCGAGATCATGCCCGACGTGGCGCGGGCAGCCCGGCCGGATGCTATGATCTGCACCGGCCGGTCGGACTTCCCCAACCAGGTCAACAATGTCCTGTGTTTCCCATACATTTTCCGCGGCGCGCTCGATGCCGGCGCGACCACGATCAACGAGGAGATGAAGGCTGCCGCGGTGCGCGCCATCGCGCAGCTTGCCCGCGAGGAGCCGTCGGAAGTCGCTGCGCGCGCCTATTCCGGCGAGACACCCGTTTTCGGTCCCGACTACCTGATCCCCTCCCCCTTCGATCGGCGCCTGATCCTGCGCATCGCGCCGGCCGTCGCGAAAGCCGCCGCGGACAGCGGAGTGGCACTGCGACCGATCGAGGACATGGACGCCTATGTCGACCGGTTGAACCGCTTCGTCTTCCGCTCCGGCCTGGTGATGAAACCGGTCTTCGCACAGGCGCAGAACGCGGCCACCAAGCGCGTCGTTTTTGCCGATGGCGAGGACGAGCGCGTCCTGCGCGCCGCCCAGGTCGTCCTGGAGGACCGCATCGCCCATCCGATCCTGATCGGTCGCCCAGAGGTCGTCGAAAGCCGGCTGAAGCGTTTCGGCCTCAAGATCAGGCCCGGCGAGGATTTCGAACTCATTAACCCTGAAAACGACCCGCGTTACCGCGACTATGTCGACCTCTGCGTGCGTCTGGTCGGCCGGCGCGGGGTAACGCCCGACGCGGCGAAGGTTCTCGTGCGAACGAACAACACGGTGATCGCTGCACTTGCAATGCAGCGCGGCGAGGCCGATGCCATGATCTGCGGCCTCGAGGGCCGCTACGAGCGGCATCTGCGCCACGTTCGCCTGATCGTCGGCCTTGAAGAAGGCGCGCAGGAGCTTTCAGCCCTGTCCATGCTGATTTCGCAACGTGGCGTGACGTTCTTCACCGATACCTATGTAACGGTCGATCCAAGCGCGGAAGAAATCGCGGAAATGACAATTCTCGCCGCCCGCGAGATCGCCCGTTTCGGCATCGAGCCGAAGGCAGCGCTTCTGTCGCATTCCAACTTCGGATCGCGCGACTCCGATCCCGCCGTCAAGATGCGCAAAGCGACCGCGATACTGCACAGCATGGCGCCCGATCTGTGCGTGGACGGCGAAATGCACTCGGACGCAGCACTCGATGCGGGGCTTCGCGATCGTGTCTACCCGAACTCCGTCCTGAATGGCGAAGCCAACCTGCTGGTGTTTCCGAACCTCGATTCCGCCAACATCACGCTGAACGCCGTCAAGACGATGACGGATGCGCTGCATGTTGGCCCGATACTGCTCGGAACTGCCAAGCCGGCGCATATCCTGACCCCCTCGGTAACGTCGCGCGGCGTGGTCAACATGACGGCGCTCGCCGTGGTCGAGGCCGCGCAACGCGACGGGACGGCGACCGCCACGGGATGAAGCTGCGTTAACGCTATGCGCATGAACCCGACCGATTGGGCGCGCATTGACACAATTTGCCGCTAGACTGCCCCACAGGGGTAATCACTGGGGTAAATGAGCCGTGCCGGGCACGATATGTCATGGCAGTACAGGAAGCCGCGCCAGGAACTGGCATGTTGCGGCCGTAGTCTGCGCGCTTTCTCTTCTCGCTGCGTCAGCCACCCGGGTTTCCGCGGACACCTGTTCCGATCTGCGCGAACAACTCAGGGCCGCACGAAACGTATCGGGAAGCGCGACATCCGAGATTCAACGCTACACGGATGCTGCACGTCGCCAGGCCGAGGAAATCGAGAAAACCGTCGCCATCCAGGAGGCGCAGGGATGTTTCCGCAATCCGGACGCCTCCTGCCAGCAGCTCGCGCGCATGATCCGCCAGATGAAATCCAATCTTTCGGCGCTCGAGAGCCGGCGCGACCGTTTGACCTCGAGGCGGAAGGCCGGGCGCGTCCGGGCCATCGAGGCACGGCTGAAGGCCAATCGTTGCGACACGCGGCAACCGATCGTCCGCAACGGCGGTTCACGCCCGACCATCGCCCGCGCCCCGCAGGACCCGCCGGATGCGTCGGCAACGGGCCGCGTGATCATTCGTGACGGCACCGGTCCAGCGCGCATCCTGGGCGTTGCCCCCGATTCAACCGGGGTATTCGAGAACCCCGACGCGATCACCGTTCCACGCCTCTCCGGTACATTCCGAACCCTGTGCGTCCGCAAGTGCGACGGCTACTACTTCCCGGTCTCGTTCTCGACGACGACTTCATTCTTCGAACGCGATGCAGCGGCATGCAGCGCCATGTGCCCGGCGGCCGAGACGGAATTGTATTTCCACCGGGTTCCCGGGGAGGAGAGCGAGGCGATGATCTCGCTGCAAGGCGAACCGTACACGGCACTGCCGACAGCCTTTCTTTACCGCGAACGCCGCACCGACACCGCGGATCCGTCCTGCACCTGCGGCAAGCCGGCGACGCATGCGCAGGCGCAAACCGACCGGAGCGACGAAAATCGAACGGAGACCCGACCGGCTGTTCCACTGCCAACCGACAAACCCGCAGACGCGCTGGCCGATCCGGAATCCCGGATGAACGCCGCCAGCGGCCTTACAGGCCAACGCATTCGCGAACTGACAGGTGCAGTCACAGTCGGGGACGTCCGCTCTGCCGAGAACCGGGGCAAAGTCAGGGTCGTCGGGCCAGAATTCCTTCCCGACCCAGAAGAGGCAATAGATCTGCGATCTCGGGACCGGACCGTCGTCCGGTAAGCGCAACGCGAAGCGGCATGAACAACGCCCTGCCCTTGCGGCCTGTCGCTTCCTTTGCCGCCGACGTCCAGGCGCCCCATGTCGAGGCATCGATCTCGCCTGCGGGCAACAGGTCGAATGCCTGCCTGACGTAGTCGATATCCTCTCCCTCCAGCGCGGCCTCGCTGTCAGGACCTTCGGTGAGGATTCGCCACCATGATGCGGCATCGCCCACCTTCTCCACATTGGCACGAACCACGTTCCAGAAGGTTTCCGCCCGCGGATCGGAGATATCCACTCCCGCCGACGCCAACCGGTCCGAGACGGTGGCGAACGGCAAGCCGTGCACGATCTGCCTGTTGAGAACATCCAGCTCGGCGGGATCGAATTTCGCGGCAGATTTCGAACTCGACGCCGGATCGAAGGTTTCCGCCAGTTCTTCCGTGGATCTCGCCGCCGCGACAGCTTCCGAGGTGCCGATCAGCACGGCCAGGGAGACGATGGCCATCGGCTCGTAGCCGTCTTCGCGCAGCGCCTTGATCGAGAGCGCGCCGGAGCGCTTCGACAGCCCTTCGCCCGTTACCGTGGTCAGCAGGTTGTGATGGCCAAATGCCGGGGCCTCCGCGCCCAGTGCCCGGAACAGCGCGATCTGCGCGCCCGTGTTCGTGACATGGTCATCGCCGCGGATGATGTGCGTCACGCCCATCTCGATGTCGTCAACGACCGAGGGCAGCGTGTAGAGGTAGCTGCCGTCCTCGCGGATCAGAACGGGATCCGACATCGAGGCGAGATCGACCGTCTGCGGGCCCCGCACCACGTCGTCCCAATGGACCTCCGTACGTCGCGTCTCGAAGGGGCTGTCCTCGAAATTCGGCAGCAGGAACCGCCAGTGCGGCTTGCGGCCTTCGCCTTCGAATGCGGCCTTTTCCTCGTCGGTGAGCTTCAGCGCCTCCCGTCCGTAGACGGGCGGCAGCTTGCGCGACAGCCGGATCTTCCGCCGGCGATCGAGCTCTTCTGCCGTCTCGTAGCAGGGATAGAGCAGGCCTGCCTGCTTCAGCCTCTCGGCGGCGGCGTCATGCGACGCGGTGCGTTTCGACTGGTACTCGATCCTGTGCGGGTGAACGCCGAGCCAGTCGAGATCGGAGGCGATTTGGTCGGCATATTCCTGTTTCGACCGTTCGACATCCGTGTCGTCGAAACGCAGGATGAACTGGCCGCCGTTCTTGAGCGCGAACAGCCAGTTGAACAGCGCTGTACGCACGTTGCCGATATGGATGTTGCCGGTTGGCGACGGCGCGAAGCGAACGGTTACGGACATGGTATCTGGGCCGGTTCTCGTGTGTGTTCCTGAATGTCAGCGGTTAAACTTCGATCGGCGTCATTGCAAGCTGCCCGCCGCAAGTGCGGCGTTGCGCGCCCGGACGCGGCGCGACGCAAGGAGCAGGACGATGCTGGCCCCGATGCAATAGATCCCCATCACGAGAATCTGCCCGGGATAGGAGACGCCGAGATCGATCAACGCGCCGGTCACCCCCGGCCCGACCGCCGTCGACAGCACCATGAACGCGACGATGAAGGAACGGATCGCGCCGAGGTGCCGCACGCCGTATATCTCCGGCCAAAGCGCGCCGACGAGCGTCCCGGAAAAGCCGTTTGACACCCCGAGCAGGCTCATGAACGCGAAGGGAGCCCAGCCGGCGGGCACCAGGGCCAGCACGATGCACGCGACGCTTATGGGAATCAGGAAGCCCGGCAACATGCGAACCGCCGTGAACCGGTCGATCAGCGCCCCGCTGACGAGCGCGAAGACGATGGTCATGGCGGACATCAGCACGAACGACGCGGCGAAGCTGTCGAGCGACCAGCCGCGCAGCTCGACGAGATAGACCTGGTGGAAGAAGATCGTGGTGCCGATGAAAGGCGGCGCCATCACCCCGGCCAGCATGAGCCAGAAAAGCGGGTCGCGCGCCACCTCCCCGCGAGTCCACTCGCGCGGTGCGGTCACCTTGGGTTCGGGATCGGATGCCCTCGGTTTCCGTTCCTGGCGATAGAGCGCCGCAATGGCCGGCATGGCGACGAGAAGCAGGAGGCCCGCGCCGGCGACCCAGGCCATTCGCCACCCGATCAATCCCGCGGCCATGACGAAGATGAAGGGAAACATCGCCTCCCCGGCGTTCTGGCCGAGCGCGACGAGGGAAACCGCCCGACCGCGGTTCGCCGCGAACCAGCGCGCGGTTGCCGTGAGCGCGTTCTGGGTCATCATCCCCTGGCCGAATAGCCGCAGCACATAGATGACCAGCACAAGCGCAAGGACGTGGCGGGAAAACGCCATTGCCACCGATCCGGCAGCCAGCAGCGGCACGATGATAAGAGTTACCTGAAACGGAGAGAAACGGTCGACAAGCCGCCCGACCCAGGTCAGGGAAACCGCGCTCGCGAGTGTCGCGGTCATGTAGATCATTCCGAATTCGCCGTGCGACAGGCCGTACTCCGAGCGGATGTCTCCGGCTGACAGGGAAATGAAATATGTTTGCCCGAAAGCCGAAAACAGCGTGAGCAGGAACCCGCCGGCAAGCCAGCGCGCATTCTCGACCATGAACCTGACGAATGTCATGCCTCTTGCTGCCTTCGAAGGAATTGCCGACACCGCGTCCGGCGATCGTTGTCTACCTGCCGGCCCCGAGATAGGGTGTTTGCAACAGACCGGAATCGCGACTGCAGATGCAAACGCTTGAGCACAAACACACAGCCGAGGCAATCCGCAGCCGCCTGTCGGCCGGCGCGCGCCCCAACTACCTGCGCGATTTCGTATATGGCGGCATCGACGGCGCAGTAACCACCTTCGCCATCGTCGCCGGAGTTGTCGGTGCATCACTGTCCGCGCATATCGTCATAATTCTCGGTCTCGCGAATCTTCTGGCTGACGGCCTTTCGATGGCCGCCAGCAACTATTCCGGGACCAAGACGGAAGTCGACGAACTGGAAAAGCTGCGCGCGATGGAGAACCGTCACATCGCTGTCGATCCGGATGGCGAGCGCGAGGAGATCCGCCAGATCATGGCGCTGAAGGGGCTGGAAGGCGACACGTTGGAAAAGGCCGTCGAGGCGATTACCTCGAACCGCGAACGCTGGGTGGCGACGATGCTCTTCGAGGAGCATGGCCAAAGCGGCATGATCCGGGATCCCTTGAAATCCGCGCTGGCGACCTTCGCGGCCTTCGTGGTCTGCGGCGCCGTTCCACTGGTTCCATACCTGCTGCTGCCGGGTGCCACGGCGATGCCGGTCGCGCTCTTCGTGACATCGGTTGTCTTCTTCGGCATCGGCTCGCTGAAGAGCAGGTGGTCGCTCACGGCATGGTGGAAATCCGGACTGGAAGTGCTGTCAATCGGCTTTGGCGCCGCATTCGCAGCCTATGCCATCGGCTACCTGCTCCGCGACTGGGCCGGCGCCGTTTAGTGTTCTTCCTGATTGCGGGCAGCCGCGCGGTGCCGCGCAAGCGGCTCTGCCGCGACCATCAACACAGCCGCCGCTGCCCCGTACAGCCCCATCGCCGCGATAATGTCAGGAAATGCGACGCCGGCGTCGATCAGCCATCCGCTGAGTCCGGGGCCAAGAGCGGTTGAAAGAACCATGATGGATGTTGCCGCCGCCTTTATCGCTCCGAGATGCCGGGTTCCGTACATCTCCGGCCACAGCGCTCCGAAGACCGTGGAATAGATGCCGAATGATGCTCCCATCCCGGCCATGTAGACCAGAATCGCCCATGTCGGCGGGACGAAAGCGACCACGAGGTTGGCAACCGCCACACACACCAGCATCACCGGCAAGAGAACGGCCGAGTGGAACCTGTCGACAACCATCCCGGCGAGCAGCGTCGCCACAATCGCGAACATGGACAGAACCGGCGTCGATCCGGCAAACTGGCCAAGCGCCCATCCGCGCAATTCGGTCAGGTAGACCTGGTGAAAGAACACGGTGGTGCCGATCACCGGTGGCGCAAGGACACCTGACATCAGCATCCAGAAAAGGGGATCGCGCAACGCCTCGCCGCGTGTCCATTGTCGCCCCGCGCTCTCAAGCAGCGTCTCCGCGGCACGCGGAACCCGGGGTACACGCATCAACATATATACCGTCGGCAAAACCAGGAGGAGAATGAATGCGGCGTTGACCATCCAGCTGCCCCGCCAGCCGACGACCGCTGCGACAGCGACGAAGCTGATCGGCATCACGCTTTCGCCGATCTGATGCCCGAGAGCGGCCGCCGACACTGCCTTGCCGCGATTGACGGAGAACCAGCGGCCCATCGCGGTCATCGCCACGTGGCTCATCAATCCCTGGCCGAACAGACGCAACCCTGCAATCGCAACGAACAGCGCCACAGGCGAACCGGCCCGCGTCAGCAACAGCATCGAACCGGCAAGCCCGGCGATCACGAGCGTTGCGTACCGGTCGACACGCATGGTGTCCGCCAACCGGCCTGCAACAGGAATCGCGGCCGCGCTCGCCAGCGTGGCCCACATGTAGAGCCAGCCGAAATCGCCGTGGCCCAGTCCCAGTTCTGTCCGAATGCCGCCGCTCGACAGCGCGATATAGAAAGTCTGACCGAAGCTTGAAAACAGCGTCAGCAGCATTCCCCCGGCAAGCCAGCGGGCATTCTCCCGCAGAAACCGGGCATAGGGCATGAACACCTCCGTTCCGGACCGGACCGGTTTGCGTCAGGTCCGGTCGCGGAACCGGTTGGTGATCGGGTATCGCCGGTCGCGACCGAAATTCCTGCGAGTGATCTTCACTCCGGGTGCCGATTGCCGCCGCTTGTATTCGGCCACGTAGAGCAGATGCTCAATGCGGTGAACCAGTTCGCGATCATGCCCTCGCGCAACGATTTCATCGACAGCCATCTCGTTCTCGACCAGGCATTCCAGAATATCGTCCAGCACCGGATAGGGTGGCAGCGTGTCCTGATCCGTCTGGTCGGGACGAAGTTCCGCGGAGGGCACCTTGTCGATGATATTCTGCGGGATCACCATGCCGGTCGGCCCGAGCGCGCCCGGCGGCGTATGCTCGTTGCGCCACCGTGCCAGCGCATAGACCTGCATCTTGTATATGTCCTTGATCGGGTTGAACCCGCCGTTCATGTCGCCATAGAGCGTGGCATAACCGACGCTCATCTCGGACTTGTTGCCGGTTGTCACAACCATGGAACCGAACTTGTTGGAGATGGCCATCAGGATCGTGCCCCGCGTACGGCTCTGGAGATTCTCCTCCGTGACGCCTTCATTGGTGCCCTCGAAAAGATCCGACAGCGAATCCATAAAACCGTCGACCGGCTTGAATATTGGCACGACATCGTATCGGCAGCCCAGAAGGCGTGCGCAATCCTGGGCGTCGGTGAGCGAGTCCTCCGAGGTATAGGTGTAGGGCAGCATGACGCAGTGTACGCGCTCTTCGCCCAGCGCATCGACCGCGAGCGCCGCGCAAATCGCGGAATCGATGCCGCCTGAAAGCCCCAGCACGACGCTCTTGAAACCGTTCTTGTTGACGTAGTCGCGCAGCCCCAGCATGCAGGCGCGATAGTCCGCCTCCTCGACATCGGGGATGCGCGACATCGGCCCGTCATCGCAATACCAGCCCTCCTCGCCGCGTCGCCAGGTTGCAATGGAAACCTGCTCCTCGAACTGGCTCATCTGGAAGGCGAGCTTGCGATCGACATTGAACGCGAACGACGCGCCATCGAAGACGAGTTCGTCCTGCCCACCCAACTGGTTGGCATAAAGGACCGGCAGATCGGTTTCGATCACCTGTCTGATGGCCACCTGGTGGCGAACATCGATCTTGCCGCGATAATAGGGAGATCCATTCGGCACGAGCAGCAGTTCCGCGCCACTTTCGGCGAGCGTCTCGCATACGCCGAGGTCGCCCCAGATATCCTCGCAGATGGGCAACCCCAGCCGGATACCACGATAGTCGACGGGACCGGGCATCGGGCCGGAGTGAAACACGCGCTTCTCGTCGAACTCGCCGTAATTGGGAAGGTCGACCTTGTGGCGCTCGGCGGTCACCTTGCCGCCGTCTAGCACCATGACGGAATTGTACCGCCGGTCACCACGCGCCAACGGAACGCCGATTACCATCCCAGGTCCGCCATCGGCAGTGTCGGCTGCAAGCTCCTGCACCGCCAGTTCGCAGGCGCGCAGGAATGCAGGCTTCATGATCAGGTCTTCCGGCGGATATCCGGAAATGAACAACTCGGTAAAAAGCACGAGGTCGGCGCCATGACGCGCAGCATCCGCGCGTGCCTCCCGCGCGAGAGCAAGGTTGCCGGCAATGTCGCCGACGATCGGATTGAGCTGCGCGACGGCGACACGCAATATGTCTGGGGCCTGGTTCATGGCCGAGCATTAGCGCGGTAAATCGGCAAGGGCAATCGGCCGAAATGGCAGACGCCGGCGCGGACCGGTTCGCATTCCGCGGCCAGCGTCAAATTCGCTATCAGCCGCGACCGCCCCGCTTGCGGCCGATCAGGCCTTCGCGTTGTGCCAGCTTGCGCGCCTGCTTGCGGCTGCGACGAACGGCTTCGCCTTTCTCGCGAGCCCGCTTCTCGGAGGGCTTTTCGTACGCGCGACGGGCCTTCATCTCGCGGAAAAGACCTTCACGTTGCATCTTCTTCTTCAGGACTCTCAGAGCCTGGTCGACATTGTTGTCTCTGACGAGAACTTGCAATGGCTTCCTCTTTTGGTTCGAGTTCGAACGCGGCGACCGAGATGCCGCGCCCCTGGAACGCTATCCGGCAACGCCAGGTATCGGCGCGAAATGGACAGCAACGGTATCGCCTGGAATGGACGATGCGCGCATGGCGCTCTGCAACGCAGCTTGTGCGAAATGGCGTTGGCCCAATCGCAAAACCGAATGCCGGCGGGGGAAATGTCGCCGGCGATGCGTACAGCAGGTCGGCTCGACGCGTCGGTCGAACCGGACGGCAGACTTATAGTCGCAAGGATCGCAAATTGTCACGCCCAAGGATAAATCTGGATGATCGTGACGAGAGCGAAATGGTGATCCGGGCAGGAACCGGAAGTTCATGGAGGCAGGCGAAATGAAGATTGCCGACAGGACTGTACGCGCGCGCATGACTGGACGGGTTCAGGGCGTCTCCTTCCGCGCGTGGACCTGTCGCGAGGCTACGAAACTGGACCTGAAAGGCTGGGTCCGCAACGAACCGGATGGATCGGTGTCCGCGCTGTTGTCGGGCGCACCGAAAGCCGTCGCGACAATGACGAAGCTGCTCCGGGACGGACCGGTTGCAGCCCGGGTCTCCGATGTCCGGATCGAGGAAGCCGAACCATTGGATCTGCCCGACCGTTTCGAAATCCGGTACTGAACCCGATCGCGTCGCTCCGCCCGGCAACACCGGTTGTCAGCGGAAGAACCAGGAGTCCCAGGAGAAGAAACCGTACTGGCGCGAGTGGTGCATCCGTTCCGGGCGAGCACCCAAGCCGCCGGCGCCGTAGGCGAAGAACAGCGGCATCAGGTGCTCGTCGGTCGGATGGTTGTCCGACACGTGCGGTGCGCGCGCTCGCCAGTCGAGGATCGCGTCCCTGTTGCCCTGCTCGAACTGTTCTGCGAACCACTCGGTAAACGCCTCGATCCTGCCGGGCAACTCCGGATCGGGTTCCTGGCCACGCCTTATCGACGCGAAGATCGCGCGCAAATTGTGCGTTATGTGCCCCGACCCCATCAGCAAGATGCCCTCATCGCGCAGCGGCGCAAGCGCCTCGCCGAGTGCATGGTGATAGGCGGCGTCGCGGTGCGGATCGATGGAAAGCTGAACGACTGGGATATCGGCCTTTGGCCAGGCCAGGATCAGGGGATTCCACGCTCCGTGATCATAGCCCCGTTTCGGCATGATACGCGGATCGAGACCGGCGCTCTCAAGCATCCGGGCAATCCGCGTCGCGAGCTTCGGTTCGCCCGGCGCCGGATAGACCATCTCGTAGAGTTCCGGCGCAAACCCGCCAAAATCGTAGATCATGCCCGGATTGGGATCGCTCACGACCACGGGACCGTCTGTTTCGAAATGCGCCGACACCATGACGATCGCCTTCGGCCGCGGCAGGAGCGAGCCGAGCGACTTCAGGAAGTCGTGAGCCTCCGACGGTTCAATTACGACATTCGGTCCGCCGTGGGACACGAATACGCTGGGCATGGGGTTCATTGGCGTTCTCCTTCGCAGGATATTTATTATCCACCGCCCACTCCAACCAGAGGACGATTGGAGACTTGGTGTTCACCAATGATGAACACGCTCCTCAGCGTTCTTGATACTGCGGAAGACCGTCGGCAATCTCGTAGTAGTCGCCCTTGTCGGCAATGTGGATGTGATGCCCCGCGACCAGCCCGGTCGGCTTGTCGAATGCACCGGCCATGATCGAGGTCCGGCTTCCGCCATTCGCCTTCCAGAACAGGAGGGAACCACAGGTCTTGCAAAATGCGCGCTTCGCCACGTCCGACGCCGCATACCATGTCAGGTTCTCCGCGCCCGAAACCGAGAGCAGATCATCGTCACAGGCCGTCGCGGCGACGAAATGACCCGATTGCCTTCTGCACTGTTCACAATGGCAGTAGATAACCTCGCGCACCGGCCCGATCACCGAAAATCTTACGGCGCCGCAATGACAGCCACCCGTCCGCTTTTCCATCCGTGTCTCCCCAAAACGAAACGGGGACGATCATGGATCGTCCCCGTCGGCGACAGTGCTCTCAATACGACAAGATTTGCCGCTATCCTCAGGCGCTGATGGCGATCCTGCCCTCGCCGTTGGCACGATCCTGCTTGAGGTTTTCCGCAATCAGGAATGCCAGTTCCAATGCCTGGTCCGCATTGAGGCGCGGATCACAATGCGTGTGGTAACGGTTCGAGAGTTCGTCTTCCGAAACCGCGCGTGCGCCTCCGGTACATTCGGTCACATTCTTGCCGGTCATCTCGACATGAATGCCGCCGGGATAAGTGCCTTCGGCACGATGGATCTCGAAGAACTTCTCCACTTCCGCGAGTACCCGTTCGAACGGGCGCGTCTTGTAACCATTGGCTGTGATCGTGTTTCCGTGCATCGGATCGCACGACCAGACGACCTTCTTGCCTTCGCGCTCGACCGCCCTGATGAGTCGCGGCAGGTGATCCTCCACCTTGTCGTGGCCGAAACGCGCGATCAGCGTAAGCCTGCCCGGCTCGTTGGACGGGTTGAGGATATCGATCAGGTTCACCAGATCGTCGGCCTCGATCGACGGTCCGCATTTCAGACCGATCGGATTCCGGACGCCACGGCAGTACTCGATATGCGCATGATCCGCCTGGCGCGTCCGATCGCCGATCCACAACATGTGGCCGGATGTCGCGTACCACTCGCCCGAGGTGGAATCGACGCGGGTCAGCGCCTCCTCGTAGCCGAGCAGCAGCGCCTCGTGGCTGGTGTAGAAATCGGTCTCGCGCAGACGGGCGTAATTGTCGGCCGTGATACCGATGGACCGCATGAAGTCCATCGTCTCCGAGATCCTGTCGGCCAGCTCCTTGTAGCGTTCGCCCTGTGGGCTGTCCGCGACGAAACCCATCATCCACTGATGCACGTTCTCGAGGTTCGCGTATCCGCCCTGCGCAAATGCCCGCAGAAGATTGAGCGTCGCGGCCGATTGCCTGTATGCCATCTCCTGCCGGTTCGGATCCGGAACACGCGATTCCTCGGTGAAGTCGATGCCGTTGATGATGTCGCCCCGGTAGGACGGCAACGTCACGCCGTCCTTGGTCTCGTTATCGGACGACCGCGGCTTGGCGAACTGGCCGGCTATGCGACCGACCTTGACCACCGGCTTCGAGCCGCCGAAAGTGAGCACGATTGCCATCTGCAGGAAAACGCGGAAGAAATCGCGGATCGTGTCGGCGCCGTGTTCTGCGAAACTTTCGGCACAATCACCTCCCTGAAGCAGGAAGCCCTTGCCCTCGCCGACGGCGGCAAGCTGCTTTTTCAGCGCACGCGCCTCACCTGCAAACACGAGCGGCGGATAGGTGCGCAGACGGGCCTCGACCTCTTCCAGAGCCTTCCGGTCCGGATAGGTCGGGACCTGCAGGATTGGCTTCTTTCTCCAACTCTCAGGTGTCCACGTCTGTGCCATTGTATTTACTCGCGTTTGCTTTGCAGGTCTGGAAACGGCGTGAAATTGTCGACGACAAAATCCCGACCGTCGCGCCCCTATAAGGTAAAGACCCAGCCGTTTCCAGCCCGTAGTACCTGCAACGCGTGCCGGAATTACGGCATATCGCGCCATTCGACGCCATGCGCAGCCAGCGCATCGTCGAACAGCCTGGCCTCGCCTTCCCCGAGCGACACGCTCCGGACATAGCGTGGCCTGTCCCTGTCGCGGAAGATCGGCGTGTTGTCGAAGGCATGCGTTTCGGCGATGAACCGCCTCACCGCGTCCGGCCCGTATTCGCGGAGATATCCCTGCAGCACGGCATCGAGATAGCTCTGCAGGATGCCGTGTCCGGTATTGCGCGAGTCTTCCGGCATTCCCTCGTAGATGTAGATTGGCACATCCACTTCGAGTTCGACGGACATTGCAATGCTACCTGGCTCGATTCTTCGCCTGAGATAGTCGCATTCCCGCTGGTCGAGAGCCGGCAGATTTTCAAGCCGGTCGAACACAAGCAAGCCGGCCAACTGGTGATCCGGATCGCTTTCGGGCTTGACGCTCAGAAGCGAGATCGGCTCGCCACCTCCTTCCGGCCGCCCCTGCCAGCGTCGACGCCAGCCGCGTACGGAAGCACGAACAGCCCCGAAGGGTTCCGTACGATGGGTGCTCCGGTTCACCAGCGAACCATAGCCGAAATAGGCGAACACCTCACCACGCGTCGCCGCTTCCAGTACTGTTTCGATCTGTTCCGGTGCCATGGTTTCGTGATGCTGTTCCTGCTGTTGTTGTTCGTGAACCAAGCCCCTGCCCTGCCCGGTTCAAGCGTCGCGCCTAGCCGAGCCGCTCGCCGTTCTTTACGCGGTAGCTCGGCGTGTACATCGTGACGAGTTCCTCGGCGGCGGTCGGATGAACCGCCATGGTTGCATCGAACACGTCCTTGGTGCAGCGCGCCTTGAGCGAAATGCCGAGCAACTGGGCCATCTCGCCGGCACCCGGCCCGATGACATGCGCTCCGACCACGATGCGGCTTTCTGCATCGACGATCAGCTTCATCAGCATTTTCTCGTCGCGCCCGGGCAGGATGTTGTGCATGGGCCGGAAGCTCGCGCGATAGACTTCGAGCTCGGCGTATTTCTCCGCCGCCTGCTCTTCCGTCAATCCGACGGTCCCGATTTCCGGCTGCGAGAACACGGCCGTCGGGATTGTATCGTAGTCCGGCCGGGTCGGGTTTTCCTTGAATGCGGTCTCCAGGAAGCACATCGCCTCGTGGATCGCGACCGGGGTCAGCTGCATGCGATTCGTGACATCGCCGACCGCCCAGATGTTGTCCGCAGTCGTACGCGAGAAATCATCCACCACGATCGAACCGCGCGCATCCGTTTCCACACCGGCATGGTGCAGGCCCAGGTTGTCCGTATTGGGCACCCGCCCAATTGCCAGCATGACCTGGTCCGCTACAAGTACATCGCCGCCGGACAGATGACCGTGCAGCCGGCCGTCCGACCGCTTGTCCACCCTGTCCAGCACCTGATGGCAAATCACCCTTATGCCCTTGTCGATCATCGTCTGCTGCAAGTGATCGCGCAAATCCTCGTCGAAGCCCCCGAGTATCTTTTGCCCACGATAGACCAGGGTCGTGTCCACGCCGAGTCCGTGAAAGATGTTGGCAAACTCGACAGCGATATAGCCGCCACCCTCGATGATGACGGCCTTCGGCAGTTCCTCGAGGTGAAAGGCACCGTTGGACGTTATGCAATGCTCGTGTCCCGGCAGCGCGTCATGCAGGTTCGGACGCCCGCCGACAGCCACCAGTATCTGGTCGGCCGTCACGGTTTTGCCGGTCGCCTCCAGCAGCACTTCATGCCGCGAAACCAGCTTCGCCCGGGATTCGTGCACCGTAACACCGTTGCTTTCCAGCCCCTTGCGGTACAGCCCCTCGAGCCGGGCGATTTCCTTGTCCTTGGCAGCGATCAAGGAAGGCCAGTCGAACGACGCCTCGCCGACAGACCAGCCATACCCGGGCGCATCCTCGATATGTTCGGAGTACTGGGAGGCATAGACGAACAGTTTCTTTGGAACGCACCCGCGGATCACGCAGGTGCCGCCCATCCGGTACTCCTCGGCAAGGCCGACACGTTTCCCCATTGCGCCCGCGAGCCGCGCGGCCCGAACCCCACCGGAACCGCCGCCGATGACAAAGAGGTCGTAATCGTATTGCGCCATGAGGATTCTCCAAATGCGGGAAATTGGATTGCGGGTCAGCGCCCGCATAATTGAAGCATCGCAAAAACGAAAGGCCCGGCGCTCTAGCCGGGCCTTCAAACAATGGTGATGGCCGCCGCCGGCCAGTCGTCAGTCCTGCGTGGCCGCGTCGTCCGCGCCTTCCGCCGGGGTCGCCGGCGATGCAGGCGCCGGCGCGGGCTCGCGCAAACCGGCCTCGTTCAGGGCCTTGGTCACGTTTTCCAGCAGGTCGCGCTCGATTCCCCTGCGCCAGATCGCTGCGGCATTGGCAACTTCGCGTGCGACGATCGGTCCGTTCTGCAGCAGTTTCTTGCCGGCTTCTGTCGCATAGAACTCCGAAATTGCCTTCAGTTCCTCTTCCGTAAAGGCCGCTGCGTAAATGCGCGCCGCCTCCAGTTCGAGATCGCCCCGACGCGCCACGAGTGCCAGCGCCTGTTCATCCACCGTCTGGGTTATCTCGCCTTCCAGATCCAGATTGTTCGCAATCAGCCGTGCCTTCAGCTGTTCTGCCGCGCTCAGGAGAATATTGTCGTAGGGATCCGTCGCGTTGATCGCGTCCATCGCCGACCGGGCCGCGGCAATGTGCGTGTCTGTGAATTCCTGCGCTGTCGCCAGCGGCACCGCGGCAAATGTCAGCGCGACTGCGGCAATGCCGGCGCGAATGCGTTTTACGACGTGAGATGTCATGACTTCGATCAACTCCGGTTATTCCAATCGTTTCGTGTTTGGCGCCGATCTACGACGCCCGATTCTGTGCCTGCGGCGCTTCCAGCGTTCGCACACCGTCACTTCCAGCGACGACAGCGAGGGTGGCCATGCCAATGAACATGCCATGTTCCACGACGCCCGGAATGGCATGTAGCGCGTCCGACAATGCCTTTGGGTCGGAAATGTGGCCGAATGATGCGTCGAGAATTAAGTGCCCGCCATCGGTTTCGAAAGGCTGACCGTCGCGCACGCGGAGACGGACTTCACCCGATTGCCCGAGCTCCGTGTATGCATCCACAATGCTCTGGCGGGTCGCCTCGAGCCCGAAGGGATTGACCTCGATCGGCAACGGAAAGGCTCCAAGTGCCGGCACCAGCTTGCTGTCATCGGCAATGATGACCAGCATCTCCGACGCGTGGGCAACTATCTTCTCCCGCAGCAGCGCACCGCCACCGCCCTTGGTCAGGTTCAGTTGCGGATCGATCTCGTCGGCGCCATCGACGGTCAGGTCCAGCCTTGGCATCTCGTCGAGGGTTGCCAGCGGCACGCCCAGCTCCACGCACAGGCGCGCCGTTCGTTCCGAGGTCGGAACGCCCGTGACATTGATCCCGTCGCCCACCTTTTCCGCCAGCAATCGGACAAAGGCCTCCGCTGTGCTGCCGGTTCCGATCCCCAGCCTCATGCCGTCCTCGACATAGGCGAGCGCGGCGCGTGCGGCCGCTGTTTTCTTATCGTCTTGCGACATTGTATAGGCGCTCCCTAAGCGTATTCCGCGACCGGTTATCACGGCATCGGCTTCGCGCCAACCGGCAATGCTTGCCTGTCGTGCCATCCTGCATTGCCAATCGGGCGCGTGCAGACTAGGTCCGGGGCGAGTCCAAATGGCAGCAGGGCAGGATATGAGACCGCCGATTATAGTCTTCGACCTCGATGGAACCCTTGTCGACACGGCGCCGGACCTGCTCGACGCGATGAACCACGCATTGGCCCGCGCCGGTATCGATACAATCGAGGACGACGGCTTCCGCCGGCATGTAGGAAAAGGCGCCCGCGTGATGCTCGAGCGCGCGACCGAGGCCGCAGGGCGCACCATAGCGCCGCCTGAACTGGACACCATGATGACCGACTTCCTGGATCACTACCAGGCCAACATGCCCGGCCGTTCGAAGCCGTATGAAAGCGTAGTCGCAGCCATAGAAAAGTTTCGTGCCGCCGACTTTCTCGTCGCCGTATGCACGAACAAGGTGGAATCCAGCGCGAAGCGCCTTCTCCGCGCACTCGGGATCGACGGCCTGTTTTCCGCCATATGCGGCCAGGACACCTTCCCGGTACGCAAACCGGATCCCGGTCACCTCTACGGGACGATCGACGTGGCGGGCGGAGATCGTCGACACGCCCTCATGGTAGGCGACAGCGAAACCGATATTCTGACCGCCCGGAATGCCGGGATTCCTGTTGTAGCTGTCGACTTCGGATACACGGATCGCCCCGTGGCCGAATTCGCGCCGGACAGGGTGATATCGCACTACGACGAGATGGATCTCGACCTGGTGCGGAACCTGTTGCCCCGCACCTCCGCGACCGGTTGACTTTTCCGCGCGGCCAAGACTATACCGCGCCCCACGCAAGGTTCGGGCGATTAGCTCAGCGGGAGAGCACTGCCTTCACACGGCAGGGGTCGCTGGTTCAATCCCAGCATCGCCCACCATCCGCTCCTTTTTCATGGAATGTGCATCCTGTCTCACCGGTCGGGAGCGGCGACGCGTATCAGCAAAGCCGGAATGCGGCATCGGTTCCCTTGCCTTCATGCCACATTGCGATATGAGACGGACCGCAATATCCCTTGAGGCAAGGACAAGACCATGGCAGACGGCCGCAACAACCTATTTCCGCTTGGCGATGCAGATACGCCTTGGCGCAAGCTGACAGCCAACCACGTATCGGTCGACACCTTCCGCGGCGAAGATATCCTGGTCGTCGAGCAGGAGGGGCTCCGTTTACTTTCCGAAGCGGCCTTCGGTGACATCAACCACCTGCTTCGTCCCGGCCACCTGAAGCAACTCGCCTCCATCCTCGACGATCCGGAGGCCACCGACAACGATCGCTTCGTCGCCTACGACCTTCTCAAGAACGCCAATATCGCGGCCGGCGGCGTGCTGCCGATGTGTCAGGACACGGGCACGGCTATCATCATGGGCAAGAAGGGACGCCGTGTCTGGACCACTGGCGGCGACGAGGATGCGCTCGCATCCGGCGTGCTCGACGCATACACGAAGAAGAACCTACGCTATTCGCAGCTCGCGCCCCTGTCGATGTTCGAGGAGAAGAACACCCGCAACAACCTGCCGGCGCAGATCGACATCTACGAGGAAGGCGAGGACGCCTACAAGTTCCTGTTCATCGCCAAGGGCGGCGGCTCGGCCAACAAGACCTTCCTCTACCAAGGCACGCCATCCCTCCTCACCCATGATCGCATGATCGAGTTCCTGAAGGAAAAAATACTCACCCTCGGGACTGCCGCCTGCCCGCCCTACCACCTCGCCATTGTCATCGGCGGCACCAGTGCCGAAATGAACCTCAAGACCGTCAAGCTCGCCTCGACGCGCTATCTGGACACCCTGCCGACCAGCGGCTCCGAAGCCGGACACGCATTCCGCGACCTAGAGATGGAAGCGGAGATCCACAAGGCCACGCAGCAGACCGGCGTCGGCGCCCAGTTTGGCGGCAAGTATTTCTGCCACGACGTGCGTGTCATCCGCCTGCCCCGCCACGGCGCATCGCTCCCCATCGGAATCGGCGTCTCCTGTTCAGCCGACCGTCAGGCACTCGGCAAGATCACCAGGGACGGCATCTTTGTCGAGCAGCTGGAGACCGATCCGTCAAAATACATGCCGGACATCGACGAGGCGAAGCTGTCGGAACATGTGGTGAAGATCGATCTCAACCGTCCGATGAGCGAAATCCTGGCCGAATTGTCGAAACACCCGGTCAAGACCCGGCTCTCCCTGACCGGCCCGATCATCGTCGCACGCGACCTAGCCCACTCGAAGATCCGCGCCCGCCTCGAGGCCGGAGAACCGATGCCCGATTATTTCAAGAACCACCCGATCTACTATGCCGGTCCCGCCAAAACACCCGAGGGATACGCCTCCGGGTCCTTCGGCCCGACGACCGCCGGCCGAATGGATTCCTATGTCGACCAGTTCCAGTCCTTCGGCGGATCCATGGTGATGCTGGCCAAGGGCAACCGCTCGCGCCAGGTGCGCGAGGCATGCGCCCGCCATGGCGGCTTTTATCTCGGCTCCATCGGCGGCCCCGCCGCGCGCCTCGCCCAGGACTGCATCAGGAAGGTCGAGGTCGTCGAGTATCCCGAACTCGGCATGGAAGCGATCTGGAAGATCGAAGTCGAGGACTTCCCCGCCTTCATCGTGATTGACGACAAGGGCAACGATTTCTTCAAGGAACTTAATCTCGGTTAGCGGAAAAGCCGGAATTCCGGCTTTCTCGCCCTGTCGCCCTTGACCCCTCGATGCAGCCAAGCCAACGTCACATTGGGGCGTCAGGGATTCGATGGGGGTCGTACGATGGTGAAATTCTCGATTGCGCTGCTTTCTGCTGCTGCTTTGGCTGCGTCGGCGCTGTTGACAAGCGGCGTATCTGTGCGGGCTGAGGTCCAGCTGCACGAATTGTTGTTCAAGCCGAAAGCCGAGCGGGAAGAGTATCTCCGGCAAAACCGGAAAACATCGTACCGCATGTCGAACAAATCGCCGATCCGGCGCAAGGTCGTGAAATTCGACGGTTACTCGGTCGGCACCATCGTGGTCGACACTTCCGATCGCCGACTCTATCACGTCATCAAACCGGGAAAGGCCATGGCATATGGCATCGGCGTTGGCCGACAGGGTTTCACCTGGACCGGCAAACATCGCATCACTCGCAAGGCCGAGTGGCCCGGCTGGACACCGCCACCGGCAATGCGCGCACGCGAAAAAGCCAAGGGGCGCATCCTTCCGGCTTACATGGAAGGCGGGCCGAACAACCCGCTCGGTGCCCGCGCGATGTATATCGGCTCCACGCTGTACCGGATCCACGGCACCAACCAGCCCTGGACGATTGGTCAGGCAATGTCGTCAGGCTGCATCCGCATGGCCAACGACGACGTGACCCACCTCTACAACCAGGTGAAGATCGGAACGCCGGTGGTTGTGCGTCGCTAGGCGCTCACCACATGGTCTTTGCGGCGCGGCCGGCCCATTCCTTGTCGTACGTTTCGGAGTCGAACGCGCCGTTCGACTGCTCCCTGAGGATGTCGCCCGCCGTCGGCACCGAGGCGGGATCGGCATGATGGGCCGGATCCCACAGTTTTGAGCGCAATATCGCGCGCCCACACTGCGTATAGATTTCGCCGACCCTCACCAGCACGACTGAACGCGGCTGTTTCCCGTCCTTCTCGAAACTTGCCAGCAGGTCAGGGTCGACCGTTACGATGGCGGTTCCGTTCAGGCGGATCGTTGTCACCGACCCGGGAACCAGGAACAACAGCCCCACGCGGGGATCTCGCACGATATTGCGCAGGCTGTCGATGCGGTTGTTGCCGCGCCGATCCGGTATGGCAATGGTCTTGTCGTCGAGAATACGGAACGCTCCACCCAGTTCGCCGCGTGGCGAGCAGTCGAGTCCCTCCGGCCCCGCGGTCGCCAGCGTAAAGAAAGGCGACGCTTCCAGGAAACGGCGATATTGCGGCGTGATCCGGTCAGCCACCTTGAGCAGCGAAGCCTCTCCCGGCTCACCATAGATATCTTCGAGTTCCTCAACCGAATTTACGGGGGCATATGTCGTCAACGACTGAGTCCCTTTTCCTTGAGCTCATCCAGATAGGCACTCCAGAGCGCATCGCGGTCGCGACCAAGACGCGCCAGGTAGCTCCAGCTGTAGATGCCGGTGTCGTGCCGGTCATCGAAGACGATGCGAACCGCGTAGTTGCCAACGGGCACCATTTCGGCAATCGCCACATCCCTCTTGCCGCCAACGGTCACGCGCTGCTCCGGCGAGTGCCCCTGCACTTCGGCTGATGGCGACATCACACGAAGCATTTCCGCAGAAATCTCGAAACTCTCGCCGCCACCAAATTTGATAGTCAGGTTCCTGCGATCTTTGGAAACCCTCAATTCCGTCGGCAAAAGGGATGAATCTGTCATGTTCGTGTGCTGCTTCGAGGTCGGAATGTCTTGACGTGCCCGGCTATGACATCAACATACGTACCAGACAACAACAAGCGTGCGATCAATGTCCGATGAAATCGCCCCGCTGACCGGGCAAACCATGACCGACCCCTTCGGGAGGGACATTACCTATCTGCGCGTGTCGGTCACCGACCGCTGCGATTTCCGTTGCACCTATTGCATGTCGGAACATATGACCTTCCTGCCGAAGAAGGACCTCCTGACCCTGGAGGAACTGGACCGGTTATGCACGGTGTTCATCGGCAAGGGCGTAAAGAAGCTGCGCCTTACCGGCGGCGAACCGCTTGTCCGCAAGAATATCATGCACCTGGTCGAAGAGATCGGCCGTCATCTGAAGACCGGGGCGCTGGAGGAACTGACTCTCACCACCAACGGCTCGCAGCTGACCAGGCACGCCAGCGACCTCTACAGGCATGGCGTGCGCCGCATCAATGTCTCGATGGACACGCTCGATCCGGCGAAGTTCCGCGAGATTACCCGATGGGGCGACCTGTCACGTGTGCTCGACGGCATCAAGGCTGCGCAGGACGCTGGCCTGAAGATCAAGATAAACGCCGTTGCGCTGAAGAACTTCAACGATACGGAAATTCCCGACATGATCCGCTGGGCTCATGGCCAGGGCATGGACATGACTGTGATCGAGACCATGCCGATGGGCGAGATCGAGGAAGACCGCACGGACCGCTATCTGCCCCTTTCAATGTTGCGCGCCGACCTGTCCCGCCAATTCACGCTGGAGGATATCCCCTACAAGACCGGCGGGCCGGCCCGCTATGTCAAGATAAAGGAAACCGGGGGCCGTCTCGGTTTCATAACGCCGATGACGCACAATTTTTGCGAAAGCTGCAACCGCGTGCGTCTGACCTGCACGGGCACGCTCTACATGTGCCTCGGCCAGAACGACGCGGCCGATCTGCGAACCCCGCTGCGGGCGTCGGAAGGAAACGAGCTTGTATCTGCCGCGATCGACGAGGCCATCGGGCGCAAGCCGAAGGGGCATGATTTCGTCATAGACCGTCGCACGAAACGGCCGGCGGTAACCCGCCACATGAGTGTCACCGGCGGATAGGCCCGCGCAAACCGAGGCTATACCCGACTGCCTTCTGGCGACGGCCACCAACGTGGGGCAGGCAGCTGTCTCAATATCAAAATCCAGCGGAATTCCGCCCCTGCCGAAGGCGCATGGCTGCCAAGCGAAATTAGCATGTCTGCGGGCATGAAAAGGGCGCATACAGCTCCCAAATCATGCTGCAGCGCAGCAACAATCCCGTAGCTGAACACCAACGACAAAACGGAAGAAGAAAATGTCCGCGAAGAAACGCATTGAACAGCAATTTCAGCCGCGCGAGCTCGAGTCGATCATCGCACGTGCCCGTCGCGATCGCGACGCCGCCCTGCGGAACATGATCGGTTCCTTGTTCGGTCGTTGACCTCCCGGCGACGCCGGACGGAAAGTCGTGCATTTCGGATGAAATGAATTGCCCGGCACAAGACCGGATGATTTCCGGTGCTGTACCAGTCCCGTCCGGCGAACCGGACACCGACAGTCGTCAGACCGAGCATAGGCGCCGGCTTGCGTTTCATGGCGATCGTGTCGGCCGGTCCTTGTGCGACAGGCTCCCTTTCGCCGAATAATACATACACAATCAGGTCAGGCATATTGGGCTGGCTCTGACGAAGGCCGGCATAGACCTTGGTCATTAGCCATCCAGCGCCTCTTGACACCCCCCGCCATGCATTCACGCATCCGGATCGTCCGCGATCCGGATATTGTCGGTTGTTTTCCGCGCACGCGGATATGTATACACAACATGGTCCCTCCTCTCCTGGCGGATGACCTATCTCGTATCCAACCGCGATCAACCCACGAAGCAGACAAGGCGAATTGCATGAGCAGTGACATCGCCCACGCACCGGAAACCGGCGAACAGAGACTGGTCAGTCCACCGCCGGCCCTGCTCACTCTCGTCCTGCTCGCAGCAGTCAGTCCGCTGGCAATCAACCTGTTCGTGCCATCCATGCCCAGCATCGCAGCGGACCTCGAAGCGCCCTACGCGACTGTCCAGCTGGGCCTCTCGCTCTATCTCGTGATGGTAGCCGTGTTGCAACTCGTCATCGGCCCGCTGTCTGATCTGTTCGGCCGGCGTCCCGTCATCTACGGCGGCCTGGTGCTGTTTCTCGTCGGCACCACGATGTGCGTTCTTGCTCAATCGGCAGGGATGTTCCTGGCCGGACGAATTGTCCAGGCGGCCAGCGCCAGCGGCATGGTGCTTTCGCGTGCCATCGTGCGCGATGTCTATCCTCGCGAGAAGGCGGCTAGCGCCATGGGCTACATGGTCATGGGAATGGCCGTGGCTCCAATGGTGGGTCCGGCAATCGGCGGACTGATCGACCAGCTTGCCGGCTGGCGCATGAGTTTCGTGGCTCTCGGAATTTTCGGCGCCATCGCTCTCGGCGCCACGGTGTTCACGCTCCCGGAAACGAACCGGTTTCGCGGCGCGCCTATCCGTGAGCAGGTCGCGAGCTACAGGAAGCTGGCCGGTATGCCGATATTTTGGATCTATGCCTGTTCAATGGGTTTCGCATCGGCCGCTTTCTTCGGCTTCCTTGGTGGCGGCCCGGCGGTCTCGAACATCTACCTGGGCCTCTCTTCCCTCGAATACGGCCTGTATTTCGCATTCACCGCCCTCGGCTACTCTCTGGGCAATTTTGCCACCGGTCGGTTCTCCGAGCGCCGCGGCCTGGACCGCATGATGCTCGACGGGGTCTTCATTTCGCTGGCCGGACCGCTGGCAGCAATCGCACTTTTCGCGACCGGTATTGAACACGCCGCCGCCTTTTTCCTGCCAATGATGCTGGTCGGGTTCGGCAACGGCCTCACCCTCCCTACCGCGAGCGCGGCGGCCATCGGCCTGAAACCCGATTCCGCCGGTGCGGCATCCGGCCTTCTCGGTGCCACGCAAATCGGCATCGGCGCCTGCGCATCGATTGTCGCCGGCTTTGTCAGCGGGAGCGAAGGCCTGCCGATACCGCTATGCATGTTCCTTGCCGCCTGCTCGTTCGTCGCCGTCGGTTTCACGCTGACGGCGGTCCGCATGGGCCGGTCGTCTTCCTGAAGGCGTGGTTGCGGCTTCCGGTCGGCGCGCGCATATTCGGGCCATGAACCGACAGGTCCCGAACAGCATCGCCGGCGTCATCCTGGCGGGCGGACTTTCCCGGCGCATGGGGGGAAGCGACAAGGCGTTTCTGCCGCTCGGCGGGAGACCGTTGATCGCGCAAGTTCTCGAACGGTTGGCATCACAGGTCGAAACGATCGCAATTAGCGCCAACGGCGACCTCTCGCGCTTTGCCCCCTTCAATGTGCCGGTCTTTTCCGATGCAATCGACGGCTATCTCGGGCCCTTGGCCGGCATATACTCGGCCATGCGTTGGGCAGAAGGTCGACAGGCCGGCTACACACATGTCGTCACCGCCGCTGCCGACACGCCGTTTTTCCCCGAAGACCTCGCGGCAAGACTGGTCGCCAACGCCGCAACCCCGCGCACCATCGTCATGGCCTGCTCGGCGGGACACCGTCAGCCGGTATTCGCCCTGTGGCCGCTCTCTCTGGCCGGAGACCTCTCGGAATGGCTGAAACGGGGCGAAACCCTCAAGGTCGGTGCCTGGGCAAGTCGGCACGAACTCGCAGAGGCCCCCTTCCCCATGCTCGAGGACGGCACCGATCCGTTCTTCAACATCAACACGCCGGACGATCTCGCTGCGGCCGGGGCCATCCTTGGGGAGCGGGCCTGAAACTGCGGGAAGCGTCAGCGGCCTTGCAGGCCCGACCGGGAGTCGGATACATCCGGATCGGCAACCGGGACCCTCTGCCATGGCGCGTCAGCTGTTCGACATTCGCGATTCCCAGGCCGGCTATTGCCGGACTTCGATCATTGTGCACTGGCTGACAGCAATTGCCGTGGCGTTCCTGTACGTCAGCCAGGAACGCGAATGGACCGCACTTCATCTCGGAGCCGGCCTGATCGTCGCTCCGGTCTTCCTGTTCGGGGCCTGCTGGCGCATAAGACGGGGCTTTCCGCGCGTTCCCGACCAGCCTCTGGCGCTCAACCTTGCCGAAAGGCTCGTGATGATCGGCATCCTTGCCTGCCTGCTCGCGGTTGCGGTCACGGGTATCCTGGTCCCGCCGCTGGACGGCAATGCACTGTCGATCTTCGGTCTGCTGTCTCTCGACGTCCCCCTGCCCGCGGATCCCGTATGGTCTGGCATCGTGAAGCAAATCCACGCGACCGCGGGCGACGCCTTCATTCCGCTGGTCGGGCTACATGTTCTCGGGGCACTCATGCACCGATTTGTCTGGAAAGACCGGGTGCCGGCACGTGTGATTAGACCAGCCCCCGGCGGAAGATAATTTCCTGACCAACCGGTCGATTTGCGGTTGCAATTCCCTTCGAAACGATGGGAATATTCGCGCTTATGCTCGTCTCCGCAAGGCGGGGACTTGACAGGTACCCCGATGCCTTGCCTCAAGAGCGTGACGTAAAGAGGGAACAGATATGCGTTTTTACAAATGTTTGATGGCTGCAGCCGCGACGCTGACCCTGACAGTGGGTGCGGCGCAAGCTCAGGACATGATGAAGATCAGGATCGGCACCGAAGGAGCCTATCCGCCCTTCAACAATCTCGAGGCTGACGGCACACTGACCGGCTTCGATATCGACATCGCAAAGGCGCTTTGCGCCGAAATGAATGCAGAATGCGAGTTCGTCACCCAGGATTGGGACGGCATCATCCCGGCACTTCTGGCCGGCAAGTTCGATGCCATTATCGCCTCCATGTCGATCACCGAGGAACGCATGGAGAAGGTCGATTTCACCGACCACTACTATACGAATTCGCTGACCTTCGCGGCAGCGGAGGATGCGGATCTCGAAGGCGTCGATCCCGCCTCCATGGCCGGCAAGACCGTGGGTGTGCAGGAAGGAACGATTTCGGCGCAGTTCCTTGAGGAGAACTATCCCAACACCAATGTGAACGCCTACCCGACCCAGCTCGAGGCATACGCAGACCTCAAGAACGGCCGCAGCGATGCGGTTCTCGCAGATTTCGGCGTCCTCTATGACTGGATCAATTCCGATGACGGTCAGGGATACGATTTCTTCGGCGAGCCCGTCTCGAAGGACGACAAGATTGGCATCGCCGTTCGCAAGGGCGAGCAGGAGTTGAAGGAAAAGTTCAACGCGGCGCTCGAATCCATTCGCGCCAACGGGACTTACGCCGAAATCAACAAGAAGTATTTCCCGTTTGACATATACTAGGCATCAAATGCCGTGCCGTGCCGCGCTCGCGGCACGGCCCCCTGACGACACGGGCGGATGGAAAACTATCTCACTTACCTGAGTTTCGGCGACCGGGGCTGGAGCGACGAGATCGCTTGGGGATTGCTGACAACCGTCTCGCTTGCCCTCGCCACTCTTCCGATCGGCCTCGTTGTCGGCTTCCTGGTTGCCCTGGGCAAGCAGAGCACGGAATGGACCGTGCGCACAGCCGCAGAGATCTACACGACGATTTTTCGCGGCCTTCCTGAGCTTTTGACGCTGTTTCTGGTCTATTTCGGCCTTCAGCTCGGCATCCAGCAGGCGCTCCATGCCATGGATGTGGAATCATACATAGAAATCAACAGCTTTGCCGCAGGCGTTATTGCGCTGGCGCTCGTGTTCTCATCCTATGCCAGCGAGGTATTCCTGTCGGCCTTTCGCGCCATACCCAAGGGCCAGTATGAAGGCGGCTATGCGCTGGGGCTGCGCAAGCGCACCGTAATGATCAGGATCATTTTGCCGCAATTGATCCGCATCGCGCTGCCCGGTCTCGCCAATCTCTGGATGGTCCTGCTCAAGGACACGGCGCTCGTGTCCGCTATCGGCCTTGCGGATATCCTTCGCCAGACCAAGGTGGCCGCCTCGGCTACGCGAGAACCATTTCTCTTCTATTCGCTTGCCTTCATGCTCTATCTCTTCCTCGCGCTGCTCTCTTCCATAGCACTCAACCGTATAGAGACCCGAGGCAAGCGCGGAGAAAATGTCCGATGAGCGCAGTGCTGGAATCCTTCGCTCCCGCCGAGCCGGCGCCGCCCGAACCGCCGAAGAAGTGGACGCCGGCCCGGATCACCGGCAACGCACTGATGGCATTGTGGATCGCCGCCGCGATTGGCCTCGTGATCTATCTCGTTTCCGCCTGGGATATCGAAAAGGCTCTGCGCTACGGCCCGAAGTACCGTGACGGCTTGGTCGTCACGCTGACGCTCGTCGGCCTGTCGATCGCCATCGGTGCGATCGTCTCCCTGCCCGTCGCCTTTGGGCGGATGTCGGGGAATCCGCTCGTCAGCCGGATGGCCTTCGCATATGTCTATGTATTCCGCGGCACACCGCTCATCGCGCAGTTGTTTCTGATCTATTACGGCCTCGGATCGTTTCGTCCGCAACTCGAGGCGATAGGCCTATGGGGGTTCTTCCGCGATGCGTGGTACTGCGCCCTCTTCGCCTTCACCCTGAACACGGCCGCATACCAGGCGGAGATACTGCGTGGGGCAATCGAGAGCGTGCCGCGCGGTCAGTGGGAAGGCGCAGAGGCGCTCGGACTCAACAGGCTTCAGACCTTCCGAAAAGTCATCCTTCCTCAGGCGTTGATCGTCGCCCTCCGCCCCTACGGCAACGAGATCATCTTGATGATCAAGGGATCGGCGATCGTTGCCTTGGTCACGGTCTTCGACCTTATGGGAGAAACGAGGCGCGCATTCTCGCGCACGTATGATTTCCAGATGTATATCTGGGCGGCAGTGTTCTACTTCATCATGGTGGAAACATTGCGTAATGTCTGGAATTGGCTGGAGGGCCGGTTGACGCGGCATCTCAAGCGCTAGCAGGTCAATCCTGCGCGCAAATCCTGTAATCAGGCGAACTGCTCGCCACCGTGAGCAGGCAGATGGGTGAAAGACGGAGGAATTTCGGCATGGCAAAGGCGGCGTTCATCGGACTTGGCGTGATGGGCTATCACATGGCCGGCCACCTCGCGAAAAAGGGAGGTCATGACGTTACCGTCTATAATCGGACACGCTCCAAGGCCGAGAAATGGGTCGGAGAGTTCGGCGGCACCCTGGCCGACACGCCAAAGGAGGCTGCTGTGGGTGCCGATTTTGTTTTCGCCTGCGTCGGCAATGACGACGACCTTCGCTCGGTGACGATTGGCGAAAGCGGCGCATTTGCTGGCATGATGCCCGGCTCGATTTTCATCGACAACACGACGGCCTCTGCCGAAGTGGCGCGCGAGTTGCGGGCGGCCGCCGACAAGGCCGAGTTCGGTTTCATCGACGCCCCCGTCTCCGGCGGCGAGGCCGGCGCGGTGAACGGCGTCTTGACGGTCATGTGTGGCGGCGACCAGGAAGTCTTTGATAGGGCGAAACCCGTAATCGAGAGCTATGCCCGCATGGTCGGCCTGATGGGACCCACGGGCGCAGGCCAGTTGACGAAAATGGTCAACCAGATTTGCATAGCGGGCCTTGTTCAGGGACTTGCGGAAGGCATCAACTTCGGCCTCAAGGCCGGTCTCGACATGCAGAAGGTGATTGATGTCATCTCAAAGGGCGCTGCCGGCTCGTGGCAGATGGAAAACCGTCACAAGACTATGATCGCAGGCGAATATGAGCACGGCTTCGCCGTGGACTGGATGCGCAAGGACCTCGCGATCGTCCTGCAGGAAGCGAACAACAATGGCGCTTCGCTTCCGGTCACCGCGCTTGTCGACCAGTTTTACAAGGAAATACAGGCCATGGGAGGCAAGCGATGGGACACCTCGTCATTGCTGGCCCGGCTGCAAAAGATCGATACCATCGGCTGACCGACGGCGAACAGCCCGATCGCAGTGATGACCCGCACACGGGTTTGGCGATGATATCCGGCGGCGCCACGCCACCGCATGAGCGGAAGAAGGGCGCCCGCCTTCCTGCCCGCTACGTCCCTGCTATTCGGCCGCCTCATCGATTATCTCGGCCAGCAAGGCGTTGACCTGATCGCGCGCTCCGCCGTCAGGAAGGCGGCGGAAACCTACCTTTACCTTGCCTGGCGCCGCAGCCGCCTCGTAGACGAAAACCACGTAGGGACAATAGGCGATATCGTTGATATCGGCTTCCATGACTTTTCGGGAAACCACGGCGGAGCAGAACGTGAAGAATTCCGCATCCTTGTATAGTTCCTTGTTCGCGCCGACATCGCCGGCTGTGCGCTTCAGCATGTCGCCGATGAACCCGTGATAGTCTATGTTGTATCCCCGGTTGATGATTGCGTCGCTCACCGCCTGCGCCACGTCGGCAAATGCCGCATCGGTCTCCCGCATCTCTACGTCATCGCCTGCAGCATGCGCGGAACCCGCTGCGAGAACCGATGCCACCGTCAACATGAACGCTCCGCCGACGGACGCCATTGTTCTGAAAGTCATGAACACTTCCTCCTCTGAATATATCTTATTTTGAATATGTATCGGACGAAGCGCATTGACGGAAGTCAATTCACGCCTTGGCGAGCACCATGTAGTCGAGCGGCATCTCTGTGGTGTACTTGATCTGCTCCATCGCGAAGGCCGAGGAGACATCGCGGATCTCGATCTTCGAGATCAGCCGCTGGTAGAACGCGTCATAGGCCGCGATATCCGGCACGACGACACGCAACAGGTAATCCACGTCCCCGCTCATGCGGTAGAACTCGACAACCTCCGGAAACTCGCCGACCACCTCGGAAAAGCGCTTGAGCCACTCGATGGAATGGGAATTCGTGCGTATCGATACGAACACGGTTACGCGCGCATTGATCTTGACGGGATCGAGCAGCGCCACGCGCTTTCGGATAACCCCCTCTTCTTCCAGCTTCTGGACACGTCGCCAGCAAGGTGTCGTCGATAGCCCGACCTTCTTCGCAAGGTCGGCTACCGCTATTGTCGCATCCTCTTGCAGGATCCCGAGGATCCGCCTGTCAAGCTTGTCCATTCATGCCACCATTGGAATATTTTTTCGATATCGATTGCAAAAACAACTATACATAAAAATATTTTCTGCCAAGCCTGCCTGTTCACGCCTTTGCAACAAGGCGCGCCACTTCGGCACGCAAGACAGGCAGAACCTCCTCCTCGAACCAGGGATTCTTCCTGAGCCAGGCATTGTTTCGCCAGGAGGGATGCGGCAACGGCAGGACACGCGGCTTGCCGGCATCGTATGCGGCACGCCAATTGCGCACGGTATCGGTCAGCGTCGGTCCCGCCTTTCTGCCCATGTGATAGGCTTGCGCATAGCGCCCGACAGCAATGACCAGTTCCAGCTGCGGCATCGCCCCGAAGAGGCGGTCATGCCACGCGGAGCGGCATTCGCGGCGTGGCGGCAAGTCGCCCCCCTTCCGGTCCAGTCCGGGAAAACAGAACCCCATCGGGATGATCGCTATGCGGCTGGCATCATAGAACGCCTGTTCGTCCACCCCCATCCATTGGCGCAGCCGAACGCCTGACGGATCGGTAAAAGGCCGGCCCGATTTGTGCACTCGCGTACCGGGCGCCTGACCGCAAATACAAATACGGGCGGTCGCCGACGGTACGCAAACCGGGTTCGGTTCATGTGGCAATGCGGCGCCGAAGCGCGGCGCGTCCCGGCAAATGCGGCACGCGCGAATTTCCGAGAGAAGCCCGGACAAATTCTCGGTCATGCACCGTAACTCGGACGCGTCTTCATTGCATCATACCAGCGCCGAAAATGCGCCAGGTCCTCCGGAACGGAAATGCGCGCAGGCTTGCAGAAATCGGCCGCAATCATCGCCGTGATGTCGGCAACCGAGAAGCGATCCCCAGCTATGAACTCGCGGCTCGCCAGTTCACCATTGAGAAACGCGATAAACTCCAGTGCCTTGGGCTTGTTCGCCTCGCCCCATTCGGGAATTTGAGGCTCTTCCCACCCCTTCATCGCGGGATGGATATGCCGGAAAGCCTGCCCGACCGGATGAAGGAACAGGAATTCCACTCGCCGCTGCCACATTTCTATCTCCGCCTGCTCGAAAGCGCCCACCCCGAACAATGGCGGGTCGGGGCAAAGCGTTTCGAAATAGCGGCATATGGCAATTGATTCCGACAACGTCCGGCCGTCTTCGAGTTCCAGAACGGGAAGCCGCTTCATGGGATTACGCGATGCAATCTCGTCAGAACGATGGCCGAGTGCGGCCATGTCGACCGGCACCAAGGGTACCGAGATGCCCTTTTCGGCCAGGAAGACGCGGACCCGGCGCGGGTTGGGGGCCCTTCCGCCGTCGAACAGCCGGCAGCCGGGAGAATCGTGCTGGATCATCTCTCCTCCTGTTGCTCGGACGCACCGAACGATTTCATGGCAAAGTTCAAATCCGGCATATTGCTACCGCATGACCGCAATCGCCACCACGCCATGCCCACATCGACCGCGCTGATATCCGGTCGAATATCGCACCGGCTGGCCAGCATCGTACAGACGTGCGGACACACCTCAAGATCATGGAGAATCTTCGCCCCCGCCCTCCAGCGCGGGCCGGATTTGCGCAAGGTCGCCGGGGAATTGGCCCGATTCGCAGGAAGTTTTTAAGGAATTGGCAATAATGTTCATACACCAATGGCAGCACCCGGGCCGGCCGCGTACGCGTAAGTTGTTGAAATCATGAGTCATTCGCCGTCGGGCTTCACCGACAAGATCATTGTTGACCGGCGAAAGTCCTATCGCAACAGCGATGTGCGAAAGGCTGTGCGAAAAACGCGTGACCGATTGGCCGAAAAGGGAATATCTGATCCCGACTTCGATCAGGACTTGCTGATCATCAACGCCCGGGCCGTACGGTCTGGCACTCCTGCCATAATCCTGCTGATCGCCATGACGGCCTTTGCCGCCGCGTTTTTCGGAATGGGCGCGAACATGCTTGTCTGGGCGACCGTGGCAACGGCGGTCGTGGCAGCACGCGGCCAATTTGCCAGCCGTTTCCTTGCCACGCCACGAAAGGCCGGAGAAATCGGTCGCTGGACGGCACTGTTCTTCGGATTTCACTTCCTTCTCGGCCTTTGCTGGGCATGGTTCGCCTTTTCACCATGCGCCACATGCTCCGAGGCCGACACGCTCACCTTTAAGGTGATGGTACTGCTGGTGGCGATGGCGGCAAGCGTGACCATAAATCACAATCTGCGCTGGTCCGTTCTGGCCGAATTCGGCCTGCCTATAGCTGTATTCGCAGCGACCCACGATGGCATATTCGATCCGCGCGGCATAATGGCCTCCGCCAGCCTGCTGACAGCACTCCTCTTCTTCTCCTACATCGCGGTCCTCCTCAACAAGGCCAGCCTTGCATCGCTAAGCTATCGCAGCGAAAACGACGCCCTCATCGCCGAACTGGAAATGGCGCGCTCAATTTCCGAGGAGGCCCGGCGGCGCGCCGAAGAAGCCAATCTGGCCAAATCGCGTTTTCTGGCCTCGATGAGCCACGAGCTCCGCACCCCCCTGAATGCAATTTTGGGCTTCTCGGAGGTCATGGCCAACGAGGTGCTCGGCCCGATGAACAACGAGCACTACAAGTCCTATGCCAAGGACATCAACCAATCCGGCCAGCATTTGCTGAAGCTGATCAATGAGATTTTGGATCTGAGCCGAATCGAGGCCGGAAAGCAGGAATTGCACGAAGAACCGCTCGATCTGGCCTCGGTCGTGGACGATTGCATCGGCATGGTCCGCATGAAGGCCAACCAGAAGAGCATCCGCATCGAGCAGGCATTCGAGAAGGAAATGCCCCGCGTTCTGGCCGACGAGCGTTCGGTTCGCCAAGTGACCCTCAACCTGCTGTCCAACGCGGTCAAATTCACCCCCCAGGGCGGAACGGTGAAGGTGAAGGTCGGCTGGACGATGTCTGGCGGACAGTACATTTCGGTCAGGGACAACGGCCCCGGCATACCGGAAGACGAGATACCGGTGGTATTGTCGGCATTCGGCCAGGGGTCGATCGCCATCAAGAGCGCGGAACAGGGAACCGGCCTCGGACTTCCCATCGTCCAGGCATTGATGGCAATGCACGACGGCACGTTCCGGCTGAAATCGAAGCTGCGCGAGGGCACGGAGGGGCTGGCCATATTCCCCCGGGCGCGCGTCATGGATGTCATGCCCGCGGCCCCGGTCAAGACGGAAAATTCCGGCCGGGGCACGGCCACACCCGACCATGCCAAGCGTCAGCCGATCGCGGTCGGCCAGGACTAGGAGTGCGGATCGCCGTTAGTCGGGGCTGCTGACACCAGCTTCCGCGAAAGTCGCCATTCCGCCATGACAGTGCACTGCGGCCTTGACGATGCCGGCCGCGAGCGCCGCACCTGTTCCCTCGCCCAGCCGCATCCCGAGCGACAGCAGCGGCGACTTTCCGATCTTCTCCAGCGCCTTGGCGTGTGCCGGTTCCGCAGACACGTGGCCCGCGATGCAATGGTCGAGCGCTGCCGGATTGGCCGCGTGCAGCACAGCCGCCGCCGCCGTCGCGACGAAGCCGTCGAGGATGACCGGGATGCGTTCCATGCGGGCGGCCAGGATAGCTCCCGCCATGGCCGCGATTTCGCGCCCACCGAGACGGCGCAGAACCTCCAGAGGATCGGCGAGATGAGCCTTGTGCAGTGCCACGGCACGCGAAACGGCATCGACTTTCCGTTTCAGCACCTCGCCGGCCGAGCCGGTCCCGGGACCAACCCACTCCTCGGCGGTCCCGCCATAGAGCCCATGGAAGATCGCGGCCGCGACTGTCGTATTTCCGATTCCCATTTCGCCGATGCAAAGCAGGTCGGTTCCGCCCGCGATTGCCTCCATCCCGAATGCCATGGTCGCCGCACAGGTCTTCTCGTCCATCGCGGCTTCCTTGGTTATGTCACCGGTCGGATAGTCCAGTGCCAGATCGAAGACCTTCAGGCCGAGATCGTGCGCAACGCAGATCTGGTTGATCGCTGCACCGCCGGCGGCAAAATTCTCCACCATCTGGGCAGTCACGCTTTGCGGAAACGGTGCCACGCCCTGCTCGACGACGCCGTGGTTTCCCGCGAAAACCGCCACCAAGGGCCGCGTCACGGCAGGTTTCCGCCCGGTCCACGCTGCAAGCCACTCCGCGATTTCCTCGAGTCTGCCCAACGATCCTGCAGGTTTTGTCAGTTGTGCATCACGCTCGCGTACGGCTGCGACCGCCGCCTTGTCGGGTTCGGGAAGCCGGCTCAGAAGGTCACGGATATCGTCGAATGGCAGACCGCTGGTCATGAGAATCTCCATTGCCAAATCGGTGGCGGGTTTATTGCCACTGCCCTATACACGAAGCGGTATCCGACGCGACAGCAAGTCGCGCAATTGCGAAAGGATTTCAGACTGCCATGAACGAAGCTCCGAAAGCCTTTTCAGCATTGTTTGGGCAAACCATGCGTGCAACGGCGTTCCTCAGCCGTCTGCCGGTCCCGCCACAACACTTCGCCGAAGACGGACAGTCCATGCGCGACGATTCGGCTGCGTTCGCCTTTGCCGGCACATTGATCGGCATACTTCCCGCATTGGCGCTGGTTCTGCTGACGACCATAGGCGTGCCGCCATTCATGTCAGCCACCTTTGCCGTGATGGCGATGGCAGCGATCACCGGCGCGTTGCACGAAGACGGGCTTGGCGACGTAGCGGACGGTTTCGGTGGAGCTTCCGACCGGGAAAGTCGCCTTGAGATCATGAAGGATTCGCGGATCGGCACCTATGGCGCCATCGCCGTAGCCGGGACCCTGCTCCTGCGCTCGGCCGGCCTCGGTGCCATCGTGGCAGCCCATGGCAGTCTCGCCGCGGCATTCGCCCTGATTGCCGTTGCTGCGTGTTCGCGCGCGGCCATCGTATGGTTCTGGGCCAGCCTCCCCAGCGCCCGCCCGGGAGGAGTCGCTGACAGCGCCGGATCCCCTCGCGAAAGCGCGGTCAGCATGGCCGCAATATCCGGGCTGGCGATATTCGCCGTTGTTGCGACTGCGGCCATCGGCTTCCTCAATGCTGCCATCGCGATTCTGCTTGCGATCGCCGCAATGCAGGGCTTCTCGCGGCTCTGCATGCGCATGCTCGGCGGCCAGACCGGGGATACGCTCGGGGCATGCCAGCAGATCGTCGAGATACTGCTTTACACCGGCCTTGCACTCGGAATTGCGATACCCACCTGAATCGCAAGGAGGGCCGTATGACCGCCATTGAATCGCCCTGCATACTCGTTTGCTCCATAGACCAGAAGACGGGCTACTGTTTCGGTTGCGGCCGCACGCGCGACGAAATCGCCGCGTGGATGTCCTATCCTCCCGAAAAGCGCCGGGAAATCATGACCGAGTTGCCTGAAAGGCTGGAAAGCGTCGAACGCCGACCGCGCCGCGAAACCCGTCGCCGGCGCATGGCGCGCGAACGCGCCGGCGGTCCGTCGGAACAGGGTGGGTCGTCATGAACGCGTTTACCTACATTTTCTTCGGCATACTCGGCGGCGCATTGTTGATCCTGATAATCTACGGGAATGACGGAACAGTCGGTCCGATGACCGATGGCCAGTTCGCCGGGACGGTCTATCTCGGTCTCATCGGCGCGATGATAGCGGCCGGAATGTTCGCTTCCGGCCGGCGTTTCGGACAGCTTGCCCGGCAGGCGGGCATCTGGATCGCCGTCCTGATCCTGCTTGTGATCGGGTATGAATATCGGTTCGAATTGCAGGAAACCGCCACCCGCGTGACCTCCGGCCTCGTTCCCGGCGCGGCAATAACGCAAACATCCGCCAATGGGAACTTGACGGTCACCATCCAGCGCAGCGGGCGTCATTTCGAAACGGCCGGAACCGTCAACGGCACGCGCCAGACTTTCCTGGTCGATACCGGCGCATCAACAGTGGTCCTGACCGAATCGACCGCGCGCAAGGCCGGAATCGATCCCGCCACACTGGATTACCGTATTCCAATCGCGACAGCGAATGGTATGGCCATGGCTGCAAGGGTTTCCGACATCGAGGTCACGGTCGGCGGAATCGTGCGCAGTGGCATGATCGCCCTTGTCGCCAAGGATGACCAGTTGTCGTCGAACCTTCTGGGAATGAACTTCCTGGATACGCTGGATTCCTTCGAGGTCCGGGGCGACCGGATGGTGTTGCGCAACTAGCCCTGCAACACGCTCAGGATGAAACGCCCGGCCACAATGAACATGAAAATGCCGAACCCTATCTCCAGTTGGCGCTTCTCGAGCTTGTGCGCGATCTTCACGCCGACAGGTGCGACCAGAAGAGTGACAGGAATGATCAGTGCCACCGCGAGCCAGTTGACGTAACCGGTGGAGAGAAATGGCAGGCCTTCAGCCCCCCAGCCTGCCCATATCGAACCGACGAAACCGGGAACGGAGATCAGCACGCCGACGCCGGAAGACGTCGCGACGGCCTGGTGGATCGGTCTGTTGAATAGCGTCATGAAGGTGTTGTTGAGAACGCCGCCTCCGATACCCATCAGCGTCGACAGGAAACCGATCAGCGCCCCCACCCCAAAACGCTTGATGCCCTTCGGCAATTCGTCGCCAAGCTGCCAGTTCGAGCGATTGACGACAAGCCTGATGCCGACAAGAACGGCGATCGCCGCGAACACGATGCGCAGCCCTTCCGAGGAAATCGAGGCAAAAACGAGCGTGGCGAGCAGCACGCCGGTCGGCACCGCGATGATGTAGGTCCGCAACAGTTCCATGTCGACGGCGCCCTTGGCCTTGTGCGAAAGGAACGAACGGATTGAAGTCGGCACGATGATAGCCAGCGAAGTGCCAACCGAAAGGTGCATCCGGATCGCCTCGTCGATGCCGATGAGGCCGAAAACCTGGTAGAAGACAGGGACCAGGATGGCGCCGCCGCCAATCCCGAACAGTCCGGCAAGCAAGCCGGCAACAAGCCCGGCTCCGGCAAGCGCCACGACAAGCCAGGCAACGTCCATGAATGTAAACTCAGCCAACCGAATACCCGTCCCTTCGCTGCGGAAAATTGCCAATGGCCGTTTTCGCCGCCTTTGGCAAGCAGCAACGCATCACGCGGCGTTCTGCCTGGCATCCGTGATCGCACGAAGCGCGTCGCGCAGAACGTCTCCGTTCGCGCCGGGCTTGACGGCCATCGTCGACAATATCTGGCGCCACTGCCGCGCACCGGCCACGCCATGGAAAAGGCCCACCATGTGCCGGGTCACCTGATTTGCCCTGCCCCCTGCGGCAACGTGACGATCGACATAATCGGCCATCGTTTCCACGACGTCCTCCATGCACGGCATTTCGATCGTCTCGCCGTAGATCAGCCTGTCGGCATCCGCGAGCAATCCCGGGTTCTGATAGGCAGCGCGCCCCAACATCGCTCCGTCAACTCGCGCCAAATGCTCGCGCGCTTGAATCAAATCCTGAATTCCGCCGTTTATCCCGATGAATAAACTCGGATATTCCGCCTTGAGTCGATAAACGATCTCGTAGTCGAGCGGCGGAACATCACGGTTTTCCTTCGGGCTGAGCCCCTCCAGCCACGCCTTGCGGGCATGCACCCAGATCGCATCCGTGCCGGCATCGGAAACCAGGCGCGAAAGATCGAACAGCGCGGCATTTGGGTCCTGTTCGTCGACGCCGATACGGCACTTCACGGTCACCGGGATACCGGCGGGCGCTGCCTCTTTCATCGCTTCGACACACCGTGCAACCAGATCAGGCGTTTTCATCAGGCAGGCACCGAACGTCCCCGACTGAACACGGTCGGAAGGGCAGCCGACATTAAGGTTGAACTCGTCATAGCCGAAATCTGTCGCGATCCGCACCGCCTCCGCCAGCTTGGCCGGGTCACTACCGCCAAGCTGCAACGCCACCGGGTGCTCGATCGGGTCGTATCCCAGCAGGCGCTTGCGCTCGCCATGGATGACCGCGTCGGCCACGACCATCTCGGTATACAGCAGCGCATGGCGCGTCAGCTGACGATGGAAAAACCGGCAATGCCGGTCCGTCCAGTCCATCATTGGAGCGACGGCAACCTTGGGCACCACCTGCCCGTACAGATACGACATGGTTTTCATAATGTAGACGAACTATCCGCTGCAGCGGGCATGGTCAAAGCGCTCGCCACTTTTTCTATTCGCCAAGTTCCTCATCCTCGACTTCCGGAGACAGCTCCTGCCTTGCCTCGCCGGTCGGTTGGCGCGTGAAGCCCTTGACGCCGGAGGTTTCCTTGAAGTCACGCGTGATCATCACGGGACTGACAACATAGGCGGTGATCAATTCCGCCAGCGAGCGCAACGCATGGGTATGGATACGCTCGTAGCCATGCGACGCGTCCACGCCGAAAGTGATCAGCGCCGTCCGCACATCGGCGCCCGCCTCGACGGCGCTTGCCGAGTCCGAGCGATAGTAGCGAAAAATGTCTTTCTGGTAACGGATCTCGTTTTCCTGGCACAGCGTCGCCAGCTTCTTGGCAAGATGATAGTCGAACGGGCCGGTTTGGTCCGCCATGCCGATAGTCACGCCGAATTCGTCGGAATTCTGACCAGGCGCAGTCGTGCCGTTGTCGACGGTGATCATTGAGGCAACGTTATGTGTAAGCACGGACGACGCACCGACGCCGACCTCCTCCGCGATCGTGAACAGGAAATGGATATCGACCGGAGTTTCGGCCTGCTCATCCTGCAAAGCCTTCAAGGCAGCCAATGCGACAGCGACGCCTGCCTTGTTGTCGAGGTGGCGGGACACGATAAATCCGTTGTCAAGAAATTCTGGCTGCGGATCGATGGCAATGATGTCGCCGACCTCGATGCCGAGACGTTCGATATCCTCCTTGTTGCGCGCAATCGCATCGATACGAAATTCGACATGATCCCAACCGATCGGTAAAGTGTCGATCTCGGTATTGAATGTGTGTCCGGACGCCTTCAGCGGCAGGATCGTACCGCGATAGCCGCCACCATCCGCGAATACGGTCGCACGAGCGCCCTCCGCGAAACGTGCCGACCAATGCCCGATCGGCACGATTTCCAGCCGTCCGTTGTCCTTCAGCATCTTCACTTGCGCACCAAGCGTATCGAGATGCGAAACGATGGCCCGCGCACCGGATTCGCGCTTGCCCGGACGTATGGCGCGGATAGCGCCCCGTCGCGTGAGTTCCACCGACAGACCTTGCCGTTCGAGTTCCCGCGAAACGAAGCGGACAACCGGATCGGTGTAACCGGTCGGACTCGGTATCTGCAGAAGCTTCTCCAGCACGGAGAGCATGTATTCGTGATCAATTGCCAAGCGTGACACCGCTCGCCCCCCGTTTTGGTCCTAAACCCTGTCCCTGTTCATGGTCTGGCGCACGGCCGCTGGCATCGATAGAGGAAAAAGCAGATCAATGAAACGTTCGGCCGTAGGCTGCGGTTCGTGATTGGCCAGTCCCGGCCTTTCATTCGCCTCTATGAAGGCATAATCCGGCCTGCGGGGCGATTTCACCATCAGGTCGATACCGGTCACCGGAATGTCGATGGCACGCGCCGCGGCAACCGCAGCGTCCACCAACACCGGATCGACGATATCGGTCACGTCGTGAATCGTGCCGCCGGTATGCAGATTGGCCGTCTTGCGCACGGCGATCTCGGTATCCGCCGCCAGCACGTCATCCAGGCCGCAGCCCGCTTCCCGCACGGTGCGCTCCGTCTCGGCATCGAGGGGAATCCTGGATTCCCCGCCGGTGGCGGCGGCCCGGCGGCGGCTTTGCGCAGCAATCAGCGCACGGACGGTCCGTTCCCCGTCGCCGACGATGGTTGGCGGGCGGCGAATGGCGGCGGCAACGACCCGGTAGTTGATGACCACGAGCCGCAGATCCTCGCCCTCGACGTACTCCTCCAGCAATACGGTGTCGGATACCGCCCTGGCCGCCTTGATCGCTTCCCTGACCTCGTCGAGATCCGACAGTCCGACCGATATGCCGCGTCCCTGCTCGCCGCGCGCCGGTTTGACGACAACCTTGCCATGCCGCTTGACGAATTCCGCGATCTCGTCCGGACCTGAGCCGTCCTCGAGTTGTGCGGGCACGCGCACGCCCGCGGCCGATACGACACGGCGCGTGACCGCCTTGTCGTCGCATATTGACATGGCCACCGCCGACGTCATCTCGGACAGGCTTTCCCGGCAAAGAATGGAGCGCCCCCCCTGCGTGAGCCGGAAGAAGCCCGCCTCCGCGTCCACCACCTCGACGTGAATGCCGCGCCGTCGTGCCTCGTTGACGATGATCCGGGCATAGGGATTGAACTCCTGGTCGGTGTCCGGTCCGGTGAACAGCGTTTCGTTGATCGGGTTCTTGCGCTTGACGGAAAAGAAGGACACGCGCTCGAAGCCCAGCTTCTCGTAGAGCGCGATGGCCTGCTCGTTGTCGTGCAGGACGGAAAGGTCGAGAAAGGCCGAGCCGCGCGTCGTGAAATACTCCGCCAGGCGCCGCACCAGTGCCTCGCCGATGCCGGGGTGGCGCGCGGCCGGGTCCACAGCGAGGCACCAGAGCGACGAGCCGCCTTCCGGATCGTTGAAGGCCCGGACATGGTCGACGCCGGTCACTGTGCCGAGCACCTCTCCCGTCTGCTCGTCCTCGGCGACGAAATAGATGATGGTACGCGCGTCTCGCTTCGACCAGAAGAATTCCGGCGGCACGGGGATCATGCTGCGGGCCGAATAGATGCGGTTGATCGCTTCCGCGTCCGACTGCGATGTCAGGCGGCGGATGAAGAAGCCCCTCGGAGCCTTGCGCGAAGCGCGGTATTGCGAGAGGTCGAGCCGGTAGGTGTGCGACGGGTCGAGGAAGAGTTCCTGCGGAGCATTCGCGAGCAGGACATGCGGGTTCCGCACATAGAGCGCGATGTCGCGCCGGTCGGGCTGCTCGTCTCGCAATGCCGCGACCATCGCGCCCGATTCATCGAAGGTCTGGGCAAAGACCAGCCTGCCCCAGCCGCAATCGAGCACCGCTTCCGGTGTCATCTGCACCTGCTCGTCGCCATGTTGCGCGATCGGCGGTTTCAGCGCCTGGTCGCGCATGCGCTTCAGCCGGTGCGCATAGGCATCGCGACCCTGCCGGTCCCGCGGTGCCGTGCCGCCCTTGCCGCCGTCCCTGTCCTTGTCCGTCATGGTGACGTCACACCCCGTGTGTCTGCAACCACATTTCGAGCAGCGCGACCTGCCAAAGTTCTGACCCCTGCAGCGGCGTGATGCGGCCGGCGGGATCGGCATAGAGCGTTTCCAGGTAGTCCTGCCGGAAAAGGCCGCGCTCCCGGGCCACCCGCGATCCCATCGCATCCCTGACCATGTCGAGATACTCGCCCTGGATGTACTTGAGCTGCGGGACCGGGAAATAGCCCTTCTTGCGATCGATAACCTCGTGCGGCACCACCTGCCGCGCCACGTCCTTGAGCACGCCCTTGCCATTGTCGAGCAGTTTGAACTCCGGCGGGATGGTCGCGGCCAGTTCGACCAGCTCGTGATCCAGGAAGGGCACGCGCGCCTCCAATCCCCAGGCCATCGTCATGTTGTCGACCCGCTTCACGGGATCGTCGACCAGCATGACATGGGAGTCGAGGCGCAGCGCGCGGTCGACCGGCGTGGCGGCGCCGCCGCGCTGCAGGTGCTCGCTGACAAGCGAACGGCTGACGTCACTTCCTGCCATCCACCGCTCGTCGAGCTGTCCGGCCAGCGTCGCATGCGTACGGTCGAAGAACACGTTGGCATAATCGCCGACGACATCGTCGGATTCGGCCAGTGGCGGATACCAGTGATAGCCGGCGAACACCTCGTCGGCGCCCTGCCCCGATTGCACGACCTTGACGTGTTTCGAGACTTCGCGGCTGAGCAGAAAGAAACCGATATTGTCGTAGGAGACCATCGGTTCCGACATGGCGGCGATCGTGTCCGGCAGGTGGCGGATGAGGTCCGCGGACGGAACGAATATCTTGTGATGGTCCGTCTTGAATGTTTCGGCGATCAGGTCGGAATAAACGAACTCGTCACCTTTCTCGCCATTTGCCTCTTCGAAGCCGATGGAGAAGGTCATAAGGTCCTTCTGCCCCTCCTCCGCCAGCAGCCCGACGATCAGCGATGAATCGACTCCGCCCGACAGCAGCACGCCGACCGGCACATCGGCCACCATGCGCCGGCGCACCGCCAGACGCAGCGCGTCATGAACCCGGTCCCGCCAGTCATCGCGCTTCAGCCCCGCATCTTCGCGCCGCCGCTCGTAGGCCGGCTGCCAATACACGCGATCCTCGATACTCCCGTCCGCGCCGATCGTCCGCGTCGTGGCCGGCGGCAGCTTGCGCACCCCCTTCATGATGGTCCGTGGCGGCGGAACGACCGCATGAAAGCTCATGTAGTTGTGCAGCGCTTCCCGGTCGATATCGGTGTCGATCCCGCCGGCCTTCAGCAGAGCGGGCAGGAAGGAAGCGAAGCGGATGCGGTCATTCGTCTCCGAGTAGTAGAGCGGCTTGATGCCGAAACGGTCGCGCGCAAGCGTCACCGCCCCCGTATCGCGTTCGTGGATCGCAAAGGCAAACATGCCATGAAAACGTTCCACGCAGGCCTGGCCCCATTTGTCGAATGCCTTGAGGACGACCTCCGTGTCGCCGTGGGAAAAGAAGGCATAACCGTCCGCTTCGAGCTCTCTGCGCAGTTCCGGGTAGTTGTAGATACAACCGTTGAACACCACCGTCAGGCCAAGGGCCGGATCGCTCATCGGTTGGGCCGCCTTTTCGGACAGGTCGATGATCTTGAGACGGCGATGACCGAACGCAACGCGTCCTTGCGCAAGGATCCCGCTGCCGTCGGGACCCCGCGGGGCAAGCGCATCGGTCATGCGCGCGACTGCTGACGTATCAGCAAACGCGCCATCGAAACGGATTTCTCCGGCAATTCCACACATATTGGATTGTATTTCCTTCGTCTTGGTCGTCCGCGCGGCAAAAAAAATCACCAACAGGGAAATTGCGGACATAGTAGAGCACGGCGAAAGCCATGCTGGCGGCACACGTTACCTAGTCACCGAATCGCAGAAGATCAAATCGGCGCCGGAATTACCATGCCAATTCACGGCTTGACGCTTTTTGTTCGCGTGCCGGCATCGACACTTTGCGTAAGGGAAACACCGTGTTAGAAGGCGCGGTAAACCTTGCGCGCCCAGACACGAAAGAGCGGAAATTGACTGCACCGTTGGCCGAAACACCCGATCACGAGGAGCAGGCCGCTTCCGCCCGGATGATGGAAAATGCCGAGCGCACGACCAGGTTCCTGAAATCGCTTGCGCACCCCTCGCGCCTCGTCATCCTGTGCCGGCTTTGTGAGTCGGGCGCCAGCGTCGGGGAACTGGAAACCATGCTTGGTGTGCCCCAGGCCGCCGTGTCGAAACAGCTCGCACGCCTGCGCGAAGAAGGCCTCGTCGCCTACAGGCGATCAGGCAGGTCGATCATCTATTCGCTTGCGGATGAGCGCATCCGGCGCGTCGTGAAGACGCTCTACGACGAATTCTGCGTATAGTCCTTCTCCGCGGCCCCAGACCTCAGGTCATTTGCCGTTTGTGCCGTCGGGAATGAGGGCGGGCGCTCAGCCTTCTGCCTCGACCACTTCCTTGAACTTGGCGAAGAACTGGCCGGCCAGGCGGTTTGCCGTCGAAACGATCAGACGGCTGCCAAGTTGGGCGATCTTCCCGCCGACGTCCGCCTTTGCCGTGTAACGCAACACCGTCGCATCGCCATCTTCCTCCAGCTCGACATCGGCTCCACCCTTGGCGAAGCCGGCGACGCCGCCGCTGCCTTCACCCGAAAGCGAAAACCGCCCCGGCGCATTGGACTGATCGAGAGTCACGTTGCCGCCGAATTTCGCCTTCACCGGACCGATCTTCAACGTGACCTTCGCCTCCAGTTCCGTATCCGACTTCTTGACGAGTTCCTCGCATCCCGGAATGCATGCCTTAAGCGTCTCGGTGTCGTTCAACGCGGCGTAAACCCGGTCACGCGGGGCTTCGATCCGGATTTCGTCGTTCATTTCCATGTATTCAGTCCTCAATCATCCACAACAGGATCGACCATTCAGCATGGCCTCTACCACAATATCGTTGTCCGGGGTTTCAGAATTTTCGCTCTCGGCGATCGGCGCAGACAACATTGTCCGAACCGCGTGCAAGCAGTATCGCCACAAACTCATCGTCCTTCTCCCGCCCGCTCGGCCGCGTCGCGCTGTCTGCGGCGACGGACCTGGGTGATTTCGGCCAGGATGGACAAGGCAATCTCGTCAGGCGTTATCGCGCCGATATCGAGACCGGCCGGAGCCTTCAGAGTAGCCAGCCGATCAGCGTCGACGCCCTTGTCCCTGAGCTTTGCCGACAAGGCCGCAGCCTTGGCCCTGCTACCGACGAAAGAGACATGCGCCGAGGGCACAGACAACGCCGCGCTGAGCGCCGCCTCGTCGCCGCGCCCCTGCGTCGAAACGACGATGTACTTGTCTGCGGTTTCGGCGGTTTCGAGCATGAAACCGTCGATACGAGCGTCAGCCGCGGCGAACGCACCCTGATCATCCCCCGGTGCGCAGACCGTGACGTGGTAGCCGAAGCGCAGCGCGATTTCAGCCAGCGCCACAGCGACAGGACTTGCCCCCAAGATGATGATCCCCGGCGACGGCAGGACCGGTTCGATGAAAACGTCCATCGTTCCCTTGCTCGGACACATGTTACGCGCGAAGCGTACACCTTCCTTTTCCGTGCCCGGCGAAACGCCCAGCTCGGCCAGCATGTCCTCGGGCTGCACCGAGACGAAGCGCGGCACGCCGTCGGCCATCGATTCCCTGGCCGCCTTCAGAACCGCGCCACGCGCGCACCCTCCGCCGATCCAGCCTTCCATGATCGTGCCATCGGCGCGGATGATCGCCTTGGCGCCGGCCTTCGCCGCCGTCGCGGCGACCGTGCGCACCACCGTCGCGATCGCGAACGCCTCACCCGCATTCTTCAGTTCGGCGACCTGTTCGTGGATGTCTGCCTTCTGTCCCATGGCGTCCTCCCTCACAGCTCGTTCAGCCACGGCTCAAGCGCGGCCAGGTCCGAAAGCGTGTTCGCCGCGGCGAAATGGTCGAGATGCGGCAGCGCCGCAGCCATGCCGCGCGCCACCGGTGCATAGTCTTTCCAGCCCTTCAACGGGTTGAGCCAGACGATGCGCGCACCGCGCCGCTTCAACCGGGCCACTGCCTCGTCGATCATCTCCGGCGGGTCGGTGTCGTAGCCGTCCGACAGGATGATGACGACACTGCGCCCGTTGACCGATTGCGCCGCGTATTGCGCGTTGAACTGTTTAAGGTTCGAGCCGATTCTCGTGCCGCCACCAAACCCCTTTGCCATAATGGAGAGGCGGTTCACGGCGCGCATCGTGTCACTGTCACGCAAGGCATCGGAAATGCGCACCAACTGCGTGTGAAACAGATAGGCGTCCGTGCGCTGGTCGGCCGAAACGAGACCTTTCAGGAAAGCGAGAAATACCCGCGCATAGACCGTCATCGAACCCGATACGTCGAGAATGGCAATGACGTTCACCGGCCGGTCGGGCCTTGCCTTGCGGAAGAGCTCGATCGGCTCGCCGCCGCGTTGAACGCTTTTGCGCAGGATCTTGCGCATGTCCGGCATCGCGCCGCGCAGCGCCGCCTTTCGCCGCCGGGAGCGCCGATCGCGAATGCTCCGCGCGATCCGTTCGGCGATACGCTCTGCCCGAGTCATATCCTCCGGCGTCATCAGCTTGCGCAGGTCGGTCTTCTCGATATTGGATATTTTCGAGGCGACGAGCCGTCCTGTGCCATCGCCCGCGGAAGCGCCCTCCCCGTCCTCGTCCGGCATATCAGCTTCGCCTTCTTCGTCGCTCTCGCCGGGCGCCATGCGGTAGTTGCTGCCGCTTTTCGCCTTCATGTTGCGTGCGGAATGCGTGACGACCGTGCCGTCACGACTGCGGCCATGATTCAGCCAATAGGCATCGAACAGGTCATCGAAGCGCTTTTCCTGCTCGGCGTCGCCGACGCAGACCGCCCTGAGCGCAGAACGGACCTCGCCAACATGCCCGGCATCGACCGCCGCAAGCGCGGCCAGCGCGGTCTCGGTCTCTCCCAGGCCCGTCGGGATGCCGTTGAGGCGCAGATGCGCCATGAAGCCCGCCAGCCGCTCGGCGGGGCCGTTGGCGCGTTCAGGGAAGCGCGTCACCTGCATTCAGGCTGCCTTTCCGACGAGGCGCTGCTGCACCTCCCTGGGCACCGCCGCACGATCGCGCTCGGTCTTCAGGAGGCAGACCAGTGTCGCCTGCGTCTGTTCGGGGTCGTCGGCCAGGTCGTTGACACCGAGACCGGCCAGCGCAGCAGCCCAGTCGAGCATTTCGGCGATACCCGGCTTCTTTTCTAGTTCCTCCTTGCGCAGCGCCTGCACGAACCCGACGATCTGTTCTGCCAGCCGGTCCTCGAGTGCCGGGCATCTCTTGGCGAGAATTGCCATCTCGGTACGCCGGTCGGGATAGTCGACATAGTTGTAGAGGCAGCGCCGCCGCAGCGCGTCCGAAAGATCCCGCGCGCCATTCGCTGTCAGGATGACGTATGGTCGCGTCGTAGCCTCGATGGTGCCGATCTCGGGTATGGTGATCTGGAAATCGGACAGGATTTCCAGAAGGTAGGCCTCGAACTCCTCGTCCGCCCGGTCGATCTCGTCGATCAGAAGGACCGCCTGCTTGTCCTGCCGGATCGCTTCCAGCAGCGGCCGTTGCAGCAGGAACTTTTCGGAAAAGATGTGGTCCTCGACCTCGGCGGACGACTTGCGCTCTTCCGCCGCGGCGCGGATCGACAGCAATTGCCGCTGGTAGTTCCACTCGTAGATCGCGTGGCTAGCATCGAGCCCCTCGTAGCATTGCAGCCGGATCAGCTTCGCATCCCGCAACTCGGCGAGAGACTTGGCGATCTGGGTCTTGCCGACACCGGCCGGACCTTCCAGCAACAGCGGTTTGCCCAGCGTCACCGCCAGGAAAAGCGCCATCGCCAAGTCGTCGGACGCGACATAGCCGGTATTGGACAGGTCGGCCTGCAAAGTTTGCCAGGACATGCTCATCTCCCCAAGGCCCCGGGACTGAATCCCGGGGACCGGTGGTTTCGGATCGCGCTCAGCCGTGCAGGCCAAGGTCGTGAGCGATCTTCCATATGCGCCAGTGATCGTGCGGCATGTGGGCCTGTTTGAGGCCGAACGGCCGAAACGCGTCGTGGACCGCGTTGGAGAAGGCCGGAACACCGCCGACATTCGGGCTCTCGCCCACGCCCTTCGCCCCGATCGGATGATGCGGGCTCGGCGTCACCGTGTGGTCGGTGGTATAATGCGGCGTTTCCCAGGCGGTCGGGATGAAGAAGTCCATCAGCGTACCGGTCTTCACATTGCCCATGTCGTCATAGGCAATTTCCTGGCCCATCGCGATCGCCAGCGCCTCGGTGACGCCGCCATGCACCTGCCCCTCGATGATCATCGGGTTGATGCGGGTGCCGCAATCATCGAGCGCGTAGAACTGGCGAATTTCCCATTCGCCCGTATCAACGTCGATTTCCATGACGCAGATGTAGGCACCAAACGGATAGGTCATGTTCGGCGGGTCATAGTAGCTGACCGCCTCCAGTCCGGGTTCAAGGCCGGGAATCGCCTGGTTGTAGGCTGCAAAGGCGATTTCCTTCATGGTCTTGAAGCGCTCGGGCGCACCCTTGACCACGAAACGGTCGACATCCCATTCCACGTCGCTGTCGTGAACTTCCAGCAGGTAGGCAGCGATCATCTGCGCCTTGGCGCGTATCTTCCGCCCGGCCATCGCCGTCGCCGCACCCGCGACCGGCGTGGACCGGGAACCGTAGGTACCCAGCCCGTAGGGAGCGGTGTCCGTGTCGCCTTCCTCGACGGTAATGTCGTCGGCCGGAATGCCTATTTCGGACGCCAGTATCTGCGCGAATGTCGTCGCATGACCCTGCCCCTGGCTGATCGTGCCAAGACGGGCAATTGCCGATCCGGTCGGATGGATGCGGATCTCGCAGCTGTCGAACATGCCGAGCCCCAGGATGTCGCAATTCTTGACCGGGCCGGCACCGACGATTTCCGTGAAATGGGTGAGACCGATGCCGAGAAGCTTGCGAGTCTCGCCGCGCTTGAAGGCTTCAACCCGCTCGGCCTGTTCCTTCCGCAGTTCCTTGTATCCGACGGCTTTCAACGCCTTGTCCCATGCCGTGTGATAGTCGCCGGAGTCATATTCCCACCCCAGCGCCGACTGGTACGGGAACTGATCCTTCCTGATGAAGTTTTTCGCACGCAGCTCCGCTGCATCCATGCCCAGCTCGATCGCGAGCACCTCGATCATCCGTTCGATGAAGTAGGCGGCTTCCGTCACCCGGAACGAGCAGCGATAGGCAACCCCGCCCGGCGCCTTGTTGGTATAGACACCGTCGACCGCCAGGTAGGCCGTCGGAATGTCATAGGATCCCGTACAAATGTTGAAGAAACCGGCCGGGAACTTCGTCGGATCGGCACAGGCGTCGAAAGCGCCGTGATCGGCAGTCACGTGGCACCACAGCCCGGTGATCTTGCCGTCCTTGGTGGCGGCGATCTTGCCCTGCATCCAGTAATCGCGGGCAAAGGCGGTAGCCATCAGGTTTTCCATCCGGTCCTCCACCCACTTCACCGGAACGCCGGTGACGATGGATGCGACGATCGAGCAGATATAGCCCGGGTAGACGCCGACCTTGTTGCCGAAACCGCCGCCGATATCGGGCGAGACGATGCGGATATTGTGTTCCGCGATGCCCGAGATCAGCGACGCCACGGTGCGCACCGCGTGCGGCGCCTGGAACGTGCCCCAGACCGTCAGCTTGCCGTTGACCTTGTCCATCGAGGCGACGCAGCCGCAGGTCTCCAGCGGGCACGGATGGGTGCGGTGGTAGTAGACCATCTCCTCGGCCACCACGTCCGCCGAGCCGATCACGGAATCGGTCGCGTCCCTGTCTCCCTGCTCCCAGGTGAAGATGTGGTTGTGATGCCGGCGCGGCCCGTGTGCGCCTTCCATCTTGCCTTCGAGGTCCTCGCGCAGCACCGGCGCATCCTCGGCCTGTGCCTTGAAGGGATCGACGACGACGGGAAGCTCCTCGTATTCGACTTCGACCAGCTCCACCGCATCGGCGGCGATATAGCGGTCCTCGGCGACGACGAAGGCCACCTCCTGCCCCTGGAAAAGGACCTTGCCGTCGGCAAGCACCATCTGCACGTCGCCGGCAAGTGTCGGCATCCAGTGCAGGTTGAGCGGCCGCAGGTCATCGGCGGTCAGCACGGCGATAACGCCCGGCACGGCCAACGCCTTCTCGGCGTTGATCGACTTGATGCGGGCATGGGCATAGGGCGACCTGACGAAATCGCCGAACAGCATGCCCGGCATCTTGATGTCGTCCACGTAATTGCCCTTGCCCTGGGTGAACCGCGCGTCCTCGACGCGCTTGCGCTCGGTGCCGAGGCCCTTGAGGGCGGCGGCGCGTTCGGCTTTCGGGGGAGTCATCTCGTTCATTGTGCTGCCTCCTTGGCGGCGTTCAGTTCGGCCGCGGCGGCGAGAATTGCCTTGACGATGTTCTGGTAGCCCGTGCAGCGGCACAAATTGCCGGCCATGCCGAAACGGACATCCTCTTCGCTCGGGTTCGGGTTTTCCTGCAGGAAACGGTAGGCCCGAGTGATCATGCCCGGCGTGCAGAACCCGCATTGCAGGCCGTGATGCTCCTTGAACATCTGCTGCAGGACATGCAGCCCGTCGGGATCGCCGAGCCCCTCGATCGTGGTGATCTCGGCGCCGTTGGCCTGCGCGGCGAACACCGTGCAGGACTTGACCGACTTGCCGTCCATGTCGACCGTGCAAGCGCCGCAATGCGACGTGTCGCAGCCGATATGCGGCCCGGTAATTCCCAGCCGCTCGCGCAGCACGTGGATCAGCAACTCGCGCGGCTCGGCCAGCAGTTCTTCCTGCTTCCCGTTCACCGTCAGCTTGATATGCATCTTGCTCATTGTAAGTTCCCCTCCCGCCTCAGGCGCGCGACGCCGCGCGTTCTATGGCGCGGCGCAGCATCACGCCTGCGACATGTTTCTTGAAATCGACCGGACCGCGATTGTCCTCCTGCGGATCGATCGCCTCCTGCATGGCGGCCACGGCGGAATCGAGCGCCGCGCCGTCGAGACTTGTTCCGACAAGCGCATCGGCGGCCGCCTTGCACCACACCGGCGTGTCGGCAAGGTTGGTCATCGCGATTGAAGCGGACGTGCATTTCCCGCCGTCCTTTTCGATCAGGACGGCAGCCGCGGCGGTTGCGTAGTCGCCGATCTTGCGCTTCTGCTTTTCATACGCGTACCCGCCTTTCGGCACCGGGAACCGGATCGTGACGAGGATCTCCTCGTCGGAGCGGGCAGTGAAGTAGGCGGCCTCGTAGAACTCGCGCGCCGCGACCTCCCGCGTGCCGTCCGGCCCGGAAAGAACGTAGCTCGCATCGAGGCACTGCATCAGGCCCGGCATGTCGTTGCCCGGGTCGCCATTGGCTACATTGCCGCCGACCGTGCCGACATAGCGCACCTGCGGATCGGCGATCTGCAATGACGCTTCGCGGATGATCGGCGCGGCCTTGGCCAGCGCATCGCTGGTGATCAGTTCATGCTGCGTCGTCATCGCTCCGATGGAGACGCTGTCACCATCGACCTTGATGCCCTTCAGGTCGCCGATGGCCTGCAGGTCGACGAGATGCGCGATTTCTGTCATGCGCAGCTTCATCATCGGGATCAGGCTGTGGCCACCCGCGGTCGCACGCGCCTCGTCGCCATATTTGACCAGCAGCGCCACCGCATCGGCGACGGACTCCGGCCGGTGATAATCGAAATTTCCAGGTATCATGCGTATCCTCCCGCACAACGGACAGCCCCGGTTTGCTCCGGCGTCCGCGTGGTGGGAAGGATATGATGCGCACTGTCGCAGGCGACCGCTAAGACATGGCCGGCGCGGCGCATTTCACGAAATGCGATTTATCCGCACGAAATGCGAAACAGTGCCCTGTCGGCCCTAGAGGCCGAGCGCCTCGCGTACGACCACGATGTTGCCGCGGCTGACCGGCACCAGTTTCAACGACTGCACGCCGTCGAAATGGCAGGACCCGCTGTCCTTGTGGCGCTCGAACGCGGTCACCTGGTGGATATTGACGAGATAGCTGCGGTGCGTGCGCAGGAACACCGAATCGGGCAGCCGTTTTTCCGCTTCCGAGATGGACCAGGGGCAGAACAGCTTTTCCTCGCGTGTGTAGAGCACCGTGTAGTGGCCTTCGGCGCGCAGGGCGATCACCTGGTCAGCCGGGATGAAACAGGTGCGCTTGTCGCGCTCATAGGGAATGCGCGGCGCGTCGCCATGCGGAACGAATGCGGCGGGAAGCACCTCCTCGGGCAGCGGTTCTTCGCCGCCCTCCGGCACGCCCGCGAAAACCGCGGCCGGAGCGCCCGCAGTCACCGCGCTGCCGAAACCCGTGAAGACGTAATTGGTCGAGGCGAGCAGGAACGTGCCGCAGATCACGAAGGCCGAGAACATGACAAGCAGTGCCAGCATGCCGTTCTCGATCAGCGGCGTCGTGCCGGCAAATGAGTCGGAAGCCTGGAACGAGGTCCAGGCGATGGCGACGAAATGCACGACGACGACCGACGACCCGAAGATGACCGTCGAGGCGAGGATATGCGCCGTGTCCCGCTTGGCGTAGGCCACGCTGATGGCGATTATTCCCATCACCGTAGCGCCGACGACGGAAAGGATGACGCCGACCGGGTCGTACAGCGCCAGGCAGCCGCGCAAGGCCGACATGCCGACATAGTGCATGACGACGATGCCGTTGCCGAGGATCACGCCGGCGACGATCTGGCTGACCCATGTCCTCGGCGCGAAATGCATGATCAGGAGCGCCAGGCCGGCCATCAGGATGGCGATCAGGGCGGAGCCCAGCGTGTAGATGGAATCGTAGTCTATCGGCAGCGGGAAGCGCATCGCCAGGATCGCAACGAAATGCATCGACCAGATGCCGCCGCCAAGCGCCAACGCTGCCATGACGATCTGCATCTTGCGCCGCCCGGCCGGCAGCGCGGAGATCCCCTTGGTCAGCGTCAGGCCCGTAAATGACGCCATGAGCGAAACAAGCACGGATGCCGCAACCAGCAGGTAGTCATAGGTTGGTGTAATCATGACGGTGCGATCGAATTCCTCCTCTTCGATGCGCAGCATATATCGCTTATATCGATCCCGCTGTCACGTTTCGGCAGAAGACACTGACGATCCGGTGAACCGCGGCTGCGTTACGGCTCCAAGGGCTAACGGCTGATGGGCGAGTCGGCAATCTGCCGGATATTGCAATCGGCGGCAGCGCCCGGCCGGACAACACCATTGCGTCCGCGATTGACCGCGGTCAATGGCAGGAGCGGTCAAACGGACTAGGCAGGTTTCAATCAGGCGAAACTTAACGGGGTACTGCTCATGGCTGCCGAAACACACAAGCGCAAACGTCTCACACCATGGTTCGTCGGGCTGCTGGTCATCTTGGCAGGCGTCGTTTTTGTCGCTTACCGGATGCAAGCGAGCAATTGCGGTATCTCGCTCGGCTTGGAGTTCATCGTTCTGGCAGTCATGCCGGCAGTCTATCTGGTGCTGATGTATCTGACGCTGACCAGTCAGGATTAGGACGGGACAGGATGGACGCCCAACGTTACGAGAAGGCGCTTGCGGATCCGTCCGACGTGTTCGAGACACCCGAGGCGGTTCTCGAGGCGGACGATCTGGACAGGGAACAGAAGATCGAGATTCTGCGCCGCTGGGAATACAATGTCTCCGAGGAGGACGTCGCGCTCGAGGAGGGCATGCCGGGCGAGGAAAGCGGATTGTTACGCCGCATCCTGATCGCCTTGGGCACCCTCGTCGGCCCGATCGATGTCAGCCATACGCCGCCGTCCAAGCAGCACGGCCTGCCAAGGTCCTCGCTCAAGAAAGGCGACTGACCGCGTCGGCGTGAAAATCCGCCGCGTTGATCCATGAAGTCTTTTCGCCGGTCCCTGCCCTGGCCTGGTTCATGTCAGGCCGCGAATCCGGTCCGCATGGGCGAAGTCCCGAATGCAAGATCGGACGATGGCGTGCCGCAAGCCGGCATATTCAGCGACGGCGCGGCTTCGCACTATCCGGCGCGGCAAGAGTGCAATTTACCGTGGTTTCCTTTAACTGGCTGACACATTCGGCCATTATTCCGAAGCTTCCCGCCCGACAGGAACCGCGCCATGCCCCAGCCCTCCGAACGTCTTGCCTTCGCCATCGACCTCGCGCGCCGCGCGGCGGAGCTCGGCATGAAGCACTTCCGCTCGCTCGACACGCTGACCATCGAGAACAAGGGCCACCAGGACCTTGTTTCCAACGCCGACCGGGAAGTGGAAACCTTCATTCGCAACGCGCTCGCGGAAGCCTATCCCGACGACGGCATTGTCGGCGAGGAACACGCTTCGGTCGAAGGTTCGACCGGTTACGTCTGGGTCATCGATCCGATCGACGGCACGGCGAATTTCGTCTCCGGCATTCCCGCCTGGTGCGTCGTGCTGGCCTGTTCCTTCGAAGGGACCACCGAGATCGGCGTGATCTGCGAGCCGTCACATGACGAGACCTTCTGGGCCGAACGAGGCAAGGGCGCCTTCCTCAACGGCAAACCGATCAGGGCATCGCAGTCGCCCAGCCTGGCCCAGGGTTCGGTCGCCACCGGCTTCGCCTCCCGCCAGGATGGCGACAGCGTAGTCCGGCTGATTGCCGATCTTGTCGCGCAGGGCGGCGTTTTCTTCCGCAACGCTTCCGGCGCGCTGATGCTTGCCTATGTCGCCTCGGGCAGGCTGATCGGTTATGTCGAGCAACACATGAATTCCTGGGACTGCATCGCAGGCCTTTTGATGATCGAGGAAGCGGGCGGCGAGATCATGCCGCTCGATCCGGCGACCGTTGTCGTTCACGGCACCGGCGTCATCGCCGGCGGCCCGCATGTTTTCCCGCAGATCGAGACGATTGCCCGCAAGGCATTCGGCTGGCAGTCGGTTACGCCGGCTCCTTGAGCCGTTCGATCGCCTGCGGCACGCCACCCAGCTTGTCGATCACGATATCGGCGCCGAGTTCGTCCACCGGAACGGTCGTGTATCCGCCGCGCACGGCAATCGAGGCCATCGGCACCGCCCTCGCCGCATCGATGTCGGCAGCGCTGTCGCCCACCATCACCGCCCTGTCGGCGCCAAGGCCGATCTCCTCCATGGCATGGCGAAGCATGTCGGGCGCCGGCTTGCGCGCCGGCCCGCTATCGCCGCCGACGACGACATCCACCGACGGCCCGAGGCCGAAATGGTCCAGTATCTCGCGCGCGAACGCTTCCGGCTTGTTGGTGACGACACCGATCTTCACGCCGACCCGCGCATAGGCGGCAAGCAGCGCCTCCGCGCCGGGCAGCAGCGTGGTGTCCGCGGTGAGCCTGTTGCCATAGGCCGTCATCATGCGCCCGGTCATCCGGTCCAGCGCCTCGCCGTCCAGCGGCATTCGCCGTGCGGCGAATGCGCGCTCCACCAGCTTGCGCACGCCATGGCCGACCATTGCGCGAACATCTTCGCGGGGCAGCGGCTCCCGGCCCTCGGCGGCAAGCACCTCGTTGACCGCCGCGGCCAGGTCCGGCACGGAATCGATCAGCGTTCCATCCAGGTCGAACAGCACCGCCTGCGGCCAGCCGCAACGCGCGCCGTTCTGTGCGAAGCGTGTGCTCACGCGGCGTCCTTCCACTTGATCGAGCAGCCCATCGACGGGATCTGGTCACGCGGCCCCTGCCCCGTCTCGGCCACCTGCCTCATCGCCTCGAACAGGTCACGCCGCAGGTCCGCACCGCCGGCCTGCTTGCGCGATGCGTCGAGCCGGCCGCGATACTGCAGCTCCATGTCCTTGTTGAAGCCGAAGAAATCGGGCGTGCACACGGCGTCATAGGCACGCGCGACCGACTGGTCCTCGTCGTGCAGGTAGGGAAACGTGAAACCGTGCGCCGATGCGAACGACTTCATGTTGTCGAAGGAGTCCTCCGGATAGGCTTCCGCGTCGTTGGAGTTGATCGCCACGAACCCGACGCCCAGCGCATCCAGGTCCCGCGCATCGCGCACGATCCGGTCGATCACCGCCTTCACGTAGGGGCAGTGATTGCAGATGAATGCGACGACCAGCCCGTTCGGCCCGGCGCAATCGAAGATCGACACCACCCGGCCATCCGTACTCGTCAGGCTGGCGTCCACGGCCTTCCAGCCGAAATCGCACACAGGGGGAATTGCGGCCATGGGGAACCTCCTTGCAGTTCAGGCGGCAGCGCGGGCCGCCCCGTCTGCGGCGTCGCGGATCGCCTTGATATTTGCCTTGTAGGCGGCTTCCTCGCCGCCCCTGAATACGGCCGAGCCGGCAACCAGCACATTGGCCCCGGCGGCGGCGACCAGCGGCGCGGTATCCGGTGTCACGCCGCCGTCGATCTCTATGTCGATCGGCCTGTCGCCGATCATCGCCTTGATTTTCTTCACCTTCTCCACGACGGACGGGATGAACGCCTGCCCGCCGAAGCCCGGATTGACCGTCATCAGCAGCACCAGGTCGAGCCGGTCGAGCACATATTCGATCACGTTTTCCGGAGTCGACGGATTGAGCGACACGCCGGCCTTCTTGCCGAGATCGCGGATCGCCTGCAGCGAGCGGTCGAGATGCTTCGTCGCTTCGGCATGGACCGTGATGATGTCGCAGCCCGCATCGGCGAACGCGCCGAGAAACGGATCGCACGGCTCGATCATCAGGTGGCAGTCGAACACCTTGTCCGTCCGCGCACGCACCGCCTTGATGACCGGCGGCCCGAAGGTGATGTTCGGAACGAAGTGGCCGTCCATGACATCCAGGTGGATCCAGTCGGCGCCGGCGCGCACGACGGATTCGATCTCGTCGCCCAGCCTGGAAAAATCCGCCGACAGCACGGACGGAGCGATGATTGTCCCGCTCATTGTGACTCCTCGAGATTGAGACGCATTCCCGCCGACATTGTAAACGGCGGGAACCGCCAATGCGACCCCGGATCAGGCAACACCGATCAGGAGAAAAGGATAGTGGTCATCGGCGAATCCTCCTGTGCCAACCCGTCGACGACACTGAAATGATGGCGATCCGGCTCCTCGACCGTCTCCGTCGCCAGCCCCAGGCCGCGCCATACATTGGCGAGCAGTGCGTTCTGGCGCACGAACTCTGCCCTTTCGGCAGCTCCCGCCCAACAGATAACCGGCACGTCGATGACCGGCTCCAGAAGCGCCGGGCTTTCCGCACGCGCTTCGCGGATGTCGAGACCAAGCGTTTCATTCATCTCGGTTCGCAGCAGTGGACGCAGATCATGCACGCCCGAGATTGACATTACCCCGTCCACGCGAGCGGCGACCGGATCGGGTAGTCCGGTTCCGCCGCACAGCAGGCGCGTGACGACCTGTCCACCTGCCGAATGGCCGGCCAACCTTATCTGCCCGCCCACCCTGGCTGCCGCCATCGCGACGCTCCTGGCAACCGAGCGCACGATATCCGCGACACGGACTTCCGGGCACAGGGGATAGGACGGGATGGCAACGGCCCAGCCGTGCCCGATTGCGCCGCCGGCGAGATGAGACCAGTAGGACTTGTCGAGCGCCAGCCAATAACCGCCATGCACGAAGACGAACAGCCCTCGTGGTTCGCCGACAGGAAAGAACAAGTCGAGCTTTTCACGCGGATGATCGCCATAGGCAATATCGAGCTCGGCCCGCTTTCCCGTGACGGTCCGAAAGTCGGCCGCCGGCTGCACCCACGCTTCCGGCCACCGCTCGCCGCCGGGAATGTTCGCCCCGTTGGCGTATGCATCATCCCAATTCTGAACGCGAAACAGGGGCATGGCAGGTCCGGCAGGCCCAAGTCCGGGTCAGAATGCCTTGAAGGTCAAGGTCGTGAGCGAACGTGAGATACCCTCTATATCGAGGATATTGTCGTTGATGAACTTCCCGATATCCTCTCCTTCCGGGATATAGAGCTTCATCAGCAAATCGTAATCGCCGCTGGTCGAATAGAGTTCGGAGGCGATTTCACGCTCGTAGATCTTGTCGGCGACCTTGTAGGCCTGCCCCGGCTTGCAACGCAATTGAACAAACACGCAATTCATGAGACGCTTCCCTTGAGAAGAACCGGCGCCGCCTTGGACCGATTTCCTTTTCCTATAGAAAATGCCTGCGAGTTCAAGGAACTTCCGGATTGAACCCGAGCAGGTGGGTACCGGCCTCCTACTCGAAAACGATACTCGGCGCCGACTGCTGTTCCGCGCCTGCGCGTTCCCAAACGGTTTTCGCAATATCGCGATATGTCTGCGCATGCGCGCTGTCCGGATCGGACACGACGATCGGCTCTCCGGCATCCGAGGTTTCGCGGATCTGCAGTGTCAGCGGAATACCCCCAAGGAATGGTACGCCGAGCCGTTCGGCATCCTTCTGCGCGCCACCATGCCCGAAAATGTCATGCCTGCTCCCGCAGTCTGGGCAAATGAAGTAGCTCATGTTCTCGACGATTCCGAGCACCGGCACCTCCACCTTTCGGAACATGTTCAGCCCCTTTCGCGCATCGATCAGTGCGAGATCCTGCGGCGTGGAGACGATGATCGCGCCGGCCAGCGGCACGTTCTGTGCCATCGTCAACTGTGCATCGCCGGTACCCGGCGGCATGTCGACGACCAGAACGTCGAGCTCGCCCCACTCGACCTCCTTCAGCATCTGGTTGAGCGCGGATATCACCATAGGCCCGCGCCAGATCATTGGCGTTTCCTCGTCGACAAGGAAACCCATGGACATTACCTTGAGGCCATAGTTTTTCATCGGCTTCAGTACACGCCCGCCGGCCGACTGCGGGCGGCCGCTGATACCCATAAGGCGCGGCATGGAGGGGCCGTAGATGTCGGCATCGAGGATCCCCACCCTCAACCCAAGCGTTTTCAATGCAAGGGCGAGGTTAACCGCAGTCGTGGACTTGCCGACGCCCCCCTTTCCCGACGCCACGGCGATGATGGAACTAATTCCGGGAACACCGGCAGGCTTGCGCGGAGCGCCTTGCGGAGGCACCGGACGACGCGGCGCGCCCGGCTGTCCGCCCTCGCCGGTCATTTTTTCGGCGGTCAGCACGACCGAAGCCTTCTCCACCCCTGCGACGGAAAGGGCAGCGCGCTCGGCCGCTTCACGCAACGGTTCGAGTTGTTCGGCGCGTTCGGCCGGCACCGTGATCGAGAAAAACACCTTCCCGTCGGTCGCCACGATCTCCGAGACCAGGCCCAAGTCTACGATATTGCCCGAAAGATCCGGGCCCTTGACCCGCTTCAACTGTTCCAGAACGAGGTCCCTGATAGCCACCGCGCTTTCCTTCCTGTCCGCAATTGCATTTCGCAGATAAGTTATTTGGCACACGCGTCCAATGGGCGGATGCGTTTTACGGACCGGTTTTTCAATTCGGACCGGCGCTGTCGCCGACCGTCGGCTTTCCGGCGAGACTCGCCAGAATGCTCTGGGGGGTGACGACGCCAACAGGCGCACCCGCCCGAAGCACCTGCAGCGGCTGGTCGCTCGACAAGAAGATATCCATGATCTCGCTGACTGCCATGTCATGCGCGACCGCTTTCGCTTGCGCGGGTGCGGTGCCCTCGACCATAACGTCTTCGGCGCACAGCACGCCCAGCGGATTCATGTGCGCGACGAAGTCGGCGACGTAATCGTTGACCGGATTGCGGATGATCTCCTGCGGCGTCCCGCATTGAACGATCCGACCTCCTTCCAATATGGCGATCCGGCCGCCGATCTTGAACGCCTCATCGAGGTCGTGACTGACGAAGACAATCGTCCGCTTCAGATTGGCCTGGAGCTCCAACAATTCGTCCTGGAGCCGAGTGCGGATCAACGGGTCGAGCGCCGAGAATGGTTCGTCCATCAGGAGAATCGGCGCATCTGTGGCGAAGGCGCGCGCGAGACCGACGCGCTGCTGCATGCCGCCAGAAAGTTCTGCGACCTTCCGGTCAGCCCAATCGGTCAGCCCCACCAGCTTGAGCTTTTCGCGTGCCGTTTCTTCCCTCTCGGCGCGACTGACCCCGGACAGCTCGAGACCAAAGGCCACATTATCGATCACGTTGCGCCAAGGAAGCAGGCCGAACTGCTGGAACACCATCGATATGCATTCGCGCCGCATGTAGCGCAGTTCGGCGGCATCGGCATTCGTTATGTCGACCGGCCCGTCGCCGCCGTCGACAAGAACCCGGCCGCGCACTACCCGGTTCAGCCCGTTGACTGCGCGTAGCAACGTGGATTTGCCGGAACCCGACAACCCCATCAGCACCAGAATTTCGCCTTCCTCCACTTCGAGGGTGCAGTCATGCACCCCCAGCACCTGGCCCGTCTCAGCCTGGATTTCGGAACGGCTCATGCCCTGGTCCATCAGCGGCAGGGCGGATTGCGGGGCGGAGCCGAAGACAATGCTCACATTTTCGAAGACGACGGCCTTGCTCATGTCCGGTCCTTTCCGAAATGCAGCATCCGGTCGAGAATGATCGCCACGACCACTATGATGAAACCGCTCTCGAAGCCCAATGCCGTATTGACGGAATTGAGCGCCCGGACCACCGGCACGCCAAGACCGTCCGCGCCGACCAGCGCGGCGATCACGACCATCGACAGGGACAGCATGATCGTCTGGTTCAGGCCGGCCATGATCTGGGGCAAGGCATAGGGCAATTCCACCTTCCAAAGCTTTTGCGTCGGCGTGGAACCGAAGGCGTCGGCGGCCTCCAGCAATGCATCAGGAGTCGTGGAAACGCCAAGATAGGTAAGCCGTATGGGCGCCGGCAGCACGAAGATCACGGTTGCGATCAGCCCGGGTACCATGCCGATACCGAAAAACACGATAGCCGGTATGAGATAGACGAAGGTGGGCAGCGTCTGCATCAGATCAAGAACCGGGCGCATGAACTGGTACAATCGCGGACGGTGCGCGGCGGCAATACCGATCGGAACGCCGACCGCCATGCACACGACGCAGGCCGACAGCACCAGCGTGAGGCTCTCGGTCGTCTCCTCCCAGTACCCCTGGTTCAGGATGAACAGGAAGCCGAGCAGGACGAAAAGTGCCGTCTTCCAGTTGCGCTGAATGAGGTAAGCAATTGCGACAATGATCAGGACGACGACCAGAGGCGGTGGGGTTTGCAGGATCCACAGAAGCGCCTCGATCAACGCCTCCATCGCTGCAGATAGACCGTCGAAGAACCAGCCGCCATGGTCCTGCATCCAGTCAAATGCGGATTTCGCTATTTTGCCGACAGGTATCTTGACCTCAGTCAGCCATTCCATGGGTCCTCTCCCTCCGGCCCTTGGACGATGACCTTGCGATCAGGCGGTTGTTCGCTCCGGGAAATTAAGCCCCGGGGTTGGAATCCGGGGCCTTCGATCGCCGTCAAAGGCCAAGCTCGGTCTTGACCGCGGCCATCGCGTCGCCGCCATCGAGTGCCGTCACGCCATCGAGCCAGCCATCAAGCACATCCGGATTGGTCTTGAGCCAAGCCGCAGCCGCATCATCCGGATCTTCGCCATCGTTCAGGATCGCGCCCATGATCTCGTTTTCCATGGCGAGCGTGAATTCCAGGTTGGCAAGCAGCGCGCCTACGTTCGGACACTCTTCCGAATATCCCTTGCGGGTATTCGTATAGATCGTGGCACCACCGAGGTTCGGACCGAAGAAATCGTCACCGCCGGTCAGGTAGGTAAGATCGAAATTGGCATTCATCGGATGCGGCTCCCAGCCGAGGAACACGATCGGATCGCCGCGTTTGGTCGCGCGCTCCACCTGGGCGAGCATCCCCTGCTCAGAACTTTCCACGATCTCGAAATCCTCGAGACCAAAGGCGTTTGTCGAGATCATATCTATGATGAGGCGGTTGCCGTCGTTGCCCGGCTCGATCCCGTATATCTTCCCGTTCAGCGGCTCCTTGTGGGCTGCGATGTCGGCGAAATCGGCAATGCCAAGCGCGGCCCCCGCATCATTGACGGCAAGGGTGTATTTCGCCCCTTTCAGGTTGGCCCTTATGGTCTCGACGCTACCGTCCTCCCGATAAGGCGCGATATCGGCCTCCATTGTCGGCATCCAGTTGCCAAGAAACACGTCGACATCACCGGACTTCAGGGATGCATAGGTGACCGGCACCGAAAGAACCTTGACATCCACTTCGTAGCCAAGCGCTTCCAGAACGGTTTTCGTGGCCGCGGTCGTGGCCGTGATATCGGTCCAACCGACATCGGAGAAAGTGACCTTCTCGCACTGTGCGAAGGCAAGGTTCGTGCTCGCGGCGAATGCGGCAAGCGCGGTCAGGGTGGACTTGAAGAAAGTCATTAGTCGCTCCTGTTCGGGTATCCGGCTGTCGCGGATTTTTCTTGATTGACGAGTCAATAAAAAACCATATTTTCGGAATTGCAACACTCGAAGCAAAATTCGGTGCCCCGATGCCCAAATACGGCATGGAACCCATTCGCCGTAGCGCCCTGATCGATGCCACCATCCGAGAGATCGGGCGTGTCGGCTCGCTTGATGTCACGGTAAGCCAGATCGCCCGCCGGGCGGGCATGTCCTCGGCGCTTGCGCACCACTATTTCGGCTCCAAGGACCGCATATTCCTGGCCGCAATGCGCCAGATCCTGACGCTTTTCGGCGACGGTGTGCGCGCCCGGCTAGCCGGAGCGCATACGCCACGGGAGCGTCTTGATGCCATTATCGAGGCAAGCTTTGCGGACGACCAGTTCGATCCCGATGTGATTGCCGCCTGGCTGGTATTCTACGTCCAGGCGCAGACTTCCGACGACGCTGCACGGCTGCTTCGCGTCTACCGGAAGCGACTGCATACGAATCTTGTCGCCTGCCTCGTCGAATTGGTGAACCGCGACGCCGCCGAGCACATTGCGTCCACGCTGGGAGCATTGATCGACGGCGTCTATCTTCGTCATGCGCTGCAAGACCTTGCACCGAGCCGCGAACAGACGCTCGCAATGGTGACCGACTACCTTGACCTTGCGCTAGCCCGCGAAGGGCGACGCAAGGCCGCCTGAAACGCAACTCCGAACGCACGGACCACATCATGCGCGTTGAACCCGCCGCAAGCCATTTCATAGCCGGACACCCCGTCGAGGACACCGACGGCAAGCCGATAGACGTCATCTACCCTGCGACGGGAGAGACCGTCGCCACGGTTCACGCCGCCACCGCCGACATCATCGAACAGGCGTTGGCAAGCGCCGTGGATGCCCAGACGAAATGGGCCGCACTCAGCCCGACGGAACGCGGCCGCGTCTTGCGCCGCGCTGCCGACATCATTCGCACCCGCAATCGCGAACTTTCCGAGCTGGAGACGCACGACACCGGCAAGCCGCTTCAGGAGACCCTGGTGGCCGACGCCATGTCGGGTGCCGACGCGCTGGAATACTTCGGCGGCATCGTGCCCGCGATGGGAGGCGAGACCGTCGAGCTTGGCGGGGATTTCGCCTACACCCGCCGGGAGCCGCTCGGCGTCTGCCTCGGTATCGGCGCCTGGAATTATCCCATCCAGATCGCCTGCTGGAAGGCCGCGCCGGCACTCGCCTGCGGCAACGCGATGATCTTCAAGCCATCCGAGGTGACGCCGCTGTCAGCGCTGAAGCTGGCGGAAATCCTGGTCGAGGCCGGCGCACCTGCCGGACTTTTCAATGTCATACAGGGTCATGGCGATGTCGGTGCCGCGCTGACCGCCGACCCGCGCATCGCCAAGGTCTCACTGACCGGATCCGTGCCGACCGGGCGCAAGGTCTACGCGGCCGCGGCCGACGGCCTCCGCCATGTCACACTGGAACTCGGCGGTAAGTCCCCCTTGATCGTGTTCGAGGATGCCGACATCGAGAACGCCATTGGTGGCGCGATGCTCGGCAACTTCTACTCGACGGGCCAGATCTGCTCGAACGGCACCCGCGTATTTGTCCACCGCTCGATTCGCGAACGGTTCGTCGAACGCCTCGTCGTGCGAACCCGGGCGATCGTCATCGGCGACCCGATGGACGAAACCGTCCAGATGGGCCCCCTGGTCTCGGCCGCGCAGCGCGAAAAGGTCCTCGGCTACATCGAAACCGGCCGAAAGGAGGGCGCGAAACTCGAGATCGGGGGCGGCATCCCGGCGATCCAGGGTTTCGAGAACGGCTTCTTCATCGAACCGACGGTATTCACGAATGTCCGGGATGACATGACCATAGCCAGGGAGGAGATATTCGGGCCGGTCATGTCGGTTCTCGATTTCGATGATGAAGACGAGGTGATCACGCGCGCGAACGCGACGCAGTTCGGCCTCGCCGCGGGCGTATTCACGTCCGACCTGGCGCGGGCCCACCGCACGATCGCAAGACTCCAGGCCGGGACGTGCTGGATCAATTCTTACAACCTCACACCCGCCGGAATGCCCTTCGGCGGAGCCAAGGCGTCCGGTTTCGGACGCGAAAACGCGGCCGCAGCCATCGAGAATTACAGCCAGATCAAGAGCGTCTACGTCGGCCTCGGCCCGGTCGAAAGCCCATATTGAGCAAGCAGGACATGGAAGCGGATTTCATCATCATCGGTTCGGGATCGGCGGGTTCGGCCATGGCCTACCGCCTTTCGGAGGACGGCAAGCATTCGGTGATCGTGATCGAGGCAGGTGGCTCGGATGCGGGCCCATTCATCCAGATGCCGGGGGCCCTCTCCTACCCCATGAACATGAAGCGGTACGACTGGGGCTACCAGACCGAGCCGGAACCGCATCTCGGCGGCCGCAGGCTGGTGACGCCGCGCGGTCGTGTCATCGGCGGTTCCTCTTCGATCAACGGAATGGTCTATGTGCGCGGCCATGCCCGGGATTACGATCACTGGGCGGAAAGCGGCGCCACGGGCTGGGCATATGCCGACGTACTTCCCTACTTCAAGCGGCTGGAAAACTGGCATGACTGCGGACATGGCGGCGATCCCGCCTGGCGCGGCAGGTCCGGACCGTTGCACGTCACGCGCGGCAAGCGCGACAACCCGCTTCACGCGGCTTTCGTCGAGGCCGGCAGGCAAGCCGGATTCGAACTTACGTCCGACTACAACGGCGAGAAGCAGGAAGGCTTCGGCCCGATGGAGCAAACGGTCTGGCAAGGCCGCCGTTGGTCCACGGCCAATGCCTATCTGAAACCTGCCCTGAAGCGGAACAACTGCACCCTGGTGCGCGGCTTCGCCCGCCGCGTCGTCATCGAGAACAACCGCGCCGTGGGCGTCGAGATCGAGCGTGGCGGCCAGGTGGAGACCCTGACCGCACGCCGCGAGGTCATCCTCGCCGCCTCCTCGATCAACACGCCGAAGATACTCATGCTGTCGGGCATCGGGCCCGCCGCCCACCTTTCGGAACACGGCATCGACATTGTCGCCAACCGTCCCGGCGTCGGCCAGAATCTGCAGGATCACCTCGAACTCTACATACAGCAGGCATGCACCCAGCCGATCACGCTCTACAAGTACTGGAACCTGCTCGGAAAAGCCTTCGTAGGCCTGAAATGGCTCGTGACGAAGAGCGGAATCGGCGCCTCGAACCAGTTCGAAAGTGCTGCCTTCCTGCGCTCGAAGCCGGGCGTGGAGTATCCCGATATACAGTATCACTTTCTGCCGATCGCGGTGCGCTATGACGGCCAGGCCGCCGCAGAGGGACATGGCTTCCAGGCCCATGTCGGACCGATGCGTTCTCCCTCGCGAGGCAGCGTCACGCTACGCTCAGCCGACCCGCGCGAGGCGCCGAAGATACTCTTCAACTACATGAGCCATGAACAGGACTGGGCCGATTTCCGCCACTGCATCCGGCTCACCCGAGAGATATTCGGGCAGGAAGCGTTTGCCCCCTATCGCGGCAAGGAAATCCAGCCGGGAGAATCGGTCCAGTCGGATGACGAGCTGAACGACTTCATTCGCGAACACGTGGAAAGCGCCTATCACCCCTGCGGGACAGCGCGCATGGGTCGACCCGACGATCTGATGGCGGTCGTCGATCCGGAATGCCGGGTTATCGGCGTCGAGCGGCTGCGCGTCGCGGACTCGTCAATCTTCCCGCGCATCACCAACGGCAACCTGAACGGGCCATCGATTCTTGTCGGCGAAAAGGCGGCGGATCACATTCTGGGCCGCCCACCACTGCCTCGCGAAAACGCCGAACCCTGGATCAATCCGCGCTGGAAGACGTCCGACCGCTAGCGCCATCCACGGCCGGCGCCGCCTGTCGTTCTCAGGCGGCTTCCACGGCCGCGTCGCCAGTCTCCACGCTCCCGACCTGATCGAACAGGCCCTTCAGGTCGAGGAAGCAGATCATGTCGTCCCCCACCGGAACGATGCCCTTGGTCAGCGCCTTTTCCTCGTCACTCATGACGTCGGGAACCGGCTGCATGTCTTCCGGCCGGACGCTGACCATGTCTGATACGCTTTCCACCAGGATGCCGACGCCACGATCTCCCTCGTCGATCACGATGATGGCGCTCTGCTCGGTCGGCTCAATGGCCGGCAAGCCGAGTCGACGCGCCATGTCGACAACCGGGATCACCCGGCCGCGCAGATTGATGAAGCCCAGCACATAGTCCGGTGAATGTGGCAACGGGGTCGCCTTGACCCAAACACGGATCTCCTTCACCGCCATGATGTCGAGGCAGAAAACCTGATCGGCCAGGCGGAACGATATGATTTTCAGCGTGGGCTCCGAGGAATTCGTACTTTCTTCACGCATCGCGCATCTCCACTCATCGGTATTGGTCGCGAGGCACTTGCTCGCTTGAGACACCCGATGCCCCTTGCCGAGCAGGCCAGATTCAACACTCGCCGGCCACTTGTCCGGCAAGATCATCCGCACCGCTCGATTTTGTGAAATCCTTGCACGTCGCCGACTCCGCAGGCTTCACTCGAAAGCGGTTGACGACATCATGTCGGCGCATCCTCGGGATGCCTCAGGCACTAATTGCTGACCGGAAATAGGCCCGAAAAGTCATAAGAATGAGTTAATTCGCACCCCTTCGAGCCAACCGGAAATGTGCCGCGCGACACGACCGGCGGCACGATTTCGGTGCGCGAAGACGCATGTCTGCCGCGCTATTTCTCGAACACCACGGTCTTGTGGCCGTTGAGCATTACCCGTCGCTCCAGATGAAGCTTCACGGCACGGGCCAGCACCCGGCTTTCTATGTCGCGGCCAGCAGCCACGAAATCCTCGGCCGTCATTGCATGGCTGACACGTTCGGTTTCCTGTTCGATGATCGGTCCCTCATCGAGATCCGGCGTCACGTAATGGGCGGTGGCGCCGATCAGCTTGACGCCGCGCTCGAATGCCTGGTGGTACGGTTTGGCTCCCTTGAAGCTTGGCAGGAAGGAATGGTGGATGTTGATCACCATCCCGAACAGCCGGTTCGACAGGTGGTCCGAGAGAACCTGCATGTAGCGCGCCAGGACGACGAGTTCCGCCCCCGTGTCCTTCACCAGCGCCAGCAGCTTGGCTTCCTGCTCCGCCTTGTTGTCCTTTGTGACCTTCCAATGATGATAGGGAATCCCCTCCAGTTCCGCAGTCCGGCGCGAATCCTCGTGATTGGAAACGATGGCGACAACTTCCGCATTCAGCCAACCCACGCGTATCTGGTACAGCAGATGCAGCATCGCATGGTCGAATTTCGAGACCATGATGATGATCTTCGGACGTCGCGCGAGGTCCCCGATGCTCGCCTTCATGGAAAATCGATCGATTGCGGGTTTGAGTGCCCTTTCGACATCCGTTTGGTCCACGCCTTGTGGTGTCGTGAACGCGATACGCAGGAAGAAGCGGTTCGTCTGGCGGTCCCAGAACTGGTTGGACTCGGCAATGTTCGCACCAGCCGCGGCAAGTTCAGTTGAAACTGCGGCGACAATGCCGGGCCTGTCCTCGCAAGTGAGGGTCAGGACAAATTGATTTTCGGACATATGGGGAGATTTCCTGCTTCGATCGTAGCGTTGACGTTGGCATTGCGAAATCGCTGCAGCGTCTCAATAGGTCCACCCGGCTCCCATGGGCAAGCGCTTTCATCCGAGGAACGCGATGATCGAAACCGGATTTCGCCGGTTCGAAACATTATGCCTTTTTTTTGCACTTTTTTCCCAAGTTTTTGCATACGATCTTGAGATAGAACCAAGGGGCTGAGGGTTTGCATGACAAATCCGACGGTGCTTATTAATGGGATTGAACGGCAGGAGCGACTAAGAGGGGGGGGCGACATAACAGCTGGTGGAGGGGATCCGCACCTGCGGGACCAACTTTGCCGGACGCCGAAGCGATTGGACGATCCAGCCGGTTCTGGTCAGATACGGATGTCTGAGGAGGAGTTATCAGTCATGAAACTTGCAAAACTCGCGGGAGCCGCAGTGCTTGGCGCCGCCATCGCCGTGGCGGGAACGGGCTGGGCCTCTGCCCAGGAATTCACGTTCAAGCTCCATCACTTCCTTCCCGCCACTTCGCCGGCTCAGAAGGACATGCTTGAGCCTTGGGCGAAACAGGTCGAGGAGAATTCGGGCGGTCGCGTGAAGATCGAGATGTTCCCGGCCATGACGCTCGGCGGCACGCCGCCGGAACTCGTCCAGCAGGCGCGCGACGGTGTTGTCGACCTGATCTGGACCGTCAACAGCTACACGCCGGGGCAATTCCCCCGCACGGAGGTTTTCGAACTGCCGGGTGTCTATGTGAACGACATTCGGGCAACGAACCTCGCCATGTACGACATGTTCGAGAGTGACCTTAAGGACGACTACAAGGGCCTTGAGGTGATGTGGCTGCATGTTCATGCCGGACAGGCAATCATGTCCGTGGACAAGGAAGTCCGCTCTCCGTCCGATCTTGCGGGCATGAAAATCCGTATCCCGAGCCGCACGGGCGGCTGGGTGATCGAGGCGCTGGGCGCTTCGCCGCTCGCGATGCCGGTCCCGGAAGTTCCCTCCGCGCTGTCGAAAGGCGTGATCGACGCGACGCTCCTTCCCTGGGAGATCATTCCGGTCATCAAGGCGTATGAGCAAATCGACTATTTCGTCGAGGGACATGATGAGACCCGCCTTGGCAACACCACCTTTCAGGTTTCGATGAACAAGGAACGCTGGGACAGCCTGCCGGACGACATCAAGAAAGCCTTCCGCGACGCTTCCTCGCGTGACTGGTGGGGCAAGGTTGCCGACATGTGGCGCGCCAATGACGATTTCGGTATCAAGATGGCCACCGATGCCGGCAAGTCACATGTCATGCTGACTGAAGCCGAAACCCAGGTATTCATCGACGCTCTCGAGCCTGTGCGCCAGCGCTGGGTTGACGAAGTCAACGCCAAGGGTTTGGACGGCGCCGGCATCATGGCCAAGGCCAGGGAATTGGTCGCCAAGAACAGCGAATAAGATGGCTGATGCTCCAAACCACGGGACGAGGCTTCACGGCCTCGTCCTTCGCTTGTCTACCGGATGGGCCATTCTGGGCGGATTCGTCCTGCTGGCTGTGGTCGCCGCCAACGTCGTGTCCGTCATCGGTGCGGCGACGATCAACAAGGCCCTGCAAGGCGATTTCGAGCTGACCGAGGTAGGAGTCGCCATCGCCGCCTTTTCCTTTCTTCCCTATTGTCAGATCGCCGGCCTGAATGTCACAGCCGATATCTTCACATCTGGTGCTTCGCGTTTCGCGCTTGCCCTGTTCTCGTTGCTGGGCTCGCTGATCGCCCTCGGATTCGGCGCATTGCTGCTCTGGCGCATGTATTACGGCATGCTGGATCAGCGAACCTATGACTCCACCACGGCGATCCTGCAGATCCCGCTCTGGTGGGCCTACGCCGCTTGTCTCCTGTCACTCGCCCTGCTCGTGCTGGCAAGCTTTGCCTCGGTGGTGGATGCGCTGAATAAGATGGTCAGGGGCTAGCACGATGGACCCGATTTCACTTGGCATCCTGGGGCTTGTCGCCCTTGTTCTGCTGATTGCGTTCCGAATTCCGATTGCCTATGCGATGATTCTGGTCGGGGGCGTCGGCATCATGACGGTCAACGGCCCGCAACTGGTGATGAGCCAGCTCAAGACGCTGGGATGGGGCGTCTTTTCGAATTACGGGCTATCGGTCGTGCCGATGTTCGTGCTCATGGGCGCACTTGCTTCCAGGGCCGGCCTCAGTCAGGCGCTGTTCCGTGGCGCGAATGCCTGGTTGGGATGGCTCCGCGGCGGAACCGCGATGGCGGCCATCTCGGCCTGCGCGGGCTTCGGCGCGGTATGTGGTTCGTCGCTCGCTACTGCTTCGACCATGGGCAAGGTCGCCCTGCCGGAATTGCGAAGGTTCAAATATTCCGGCGCCTTGGCCACGGGTTCTCTGGCTGCCGGCGGCGTTCTCGGCATCCTCATTCCTCCGTCGGTTGTACTTATCATCTATGCCGTGATCGTGGAGGCGAACATCGTCACCATGTTCGCCGCGGCGATGCTGCCGGGAATTCTCGCTGTCATACTTTTCATCCTGACGATCGCCATCTACGTCGCGATCAAGCCCGAGGCCGGCCCGCGCCATGAAGGTGTGGATTTTGCCGAGTTCCGGGACGCGACCATGGGCCTTATCCCGGTAACAGTGATCTTCGGCCTGGTTCTCGGCGGCATATATGGCGGATTTTTCAACCCGACGCCTGCTGCAGCTGTCGGTGTGGCGCTGGTCTGGATCTACGGTGCGTTCACTCGCACCATAGGAATCCGTGAATTGATCGGCTCCCTGAAGGAAACCGCGGGTACGACCGGCATGATCTACCTGATCCTGCTCGGCGCGGAGCTGATGAAGATCTTCATGAGCAGGATCGGTCTTCCGCAGGCGACTGCCGAATGGATGGTCGGGTCGGGCTTTTCTCCGATGCTCGTATTGATCCTCCTGCTGTTCGCCCTGATCGTTCTGGGATGCCTGATGGACAGCCTGTCCATGATCCTGCTGGTCATACCATTCTTCTGGCCTGTTCTCATGGAGCTGAATGGCGGCACCTTCCAGGGCGCCGAAGGCGCCGGATTCGGCATGAGCACCGAGGAGTTGAAAATCTGGTTCGGCATCCTGGCGCTTATCGTGGTCGAGCTCGGCCTGATAACGCCGCCGGTTGGCATGAACGTCTTCGTCATTTCGGCAATGGCCGAAGACACGCCCATGAGTGAAACCTTTAAGGGTGTCATGCCATTCTTCTTCGCAGAAGTGATCCGGGTAGCGATCCTGCTGTCGTTCCCGGCAATAACGCTCTGGCTGCCACGGCTGCTGAGCGGATAATGGACTGGCAGGACCGGGTTGAGGCAATGAAACACACGGTTTCAGATAACATCACGGCGGGCGGCGCGATTTTCTCGCGTCTCAAGGCGCTCGGTGTCGACTATGTCTTTGCCAATTCCGGCACGGATTTTCCGCCGATCATCGAGGGACTGGCCGAGGCTGCCGCTAAGAGCATCGAACTGCCTAAGCCGGTCGTGATCCCCCACGAGCACGCCGCGCTCGGCATGGCGCATGGCTACTACCTCATGACCGGCAGGGCGCAAGCCGTGATGCTTCATACCAATGTCGGCCTGTCCAACGGGGCAACCGGCGCCATCAATGCCGCCTGCGAGCAAATCCCGATGCTGCTCATGTCGGGCCGTACGCCCGTCATGGAAGGTGACCGCTTTGGAGCACGCACCGTCCCCATCGGCTGGGGCCAGGAAATGCGTGACCAGACAGCGCTGGTTCGCGAAGCCTGCAAGTGGGACTACGAACTGAAGTTCCCGGAGCAGATCGCCGGCCTGCTGGACCGGGCGCATGCCATCGCCAACTCCACACCCAAGGGGCCGGTCTACCTCTCCTTGCCGCGCGAGGTACTGTGCGAAGTCACGCCCAGTGACGGGCTCGAGGCCCCGCCTTCGATCCAGCCCGCAACCGGTGCACCGAATCCGCAGGATATCGATACCGCCGCACGCTGGCTCGCCGAGGCGAAGAATCCGCTGGTCATAGCCCAGCGCGGTTCGGGCGACGAGGAGAGCTTCGCGGCGTTTTCGAAATGGGCCGAGTACTGGGGCATCGCCGTGTGTTCCTGGTGGGCGACGCACCTGGCGATTTCGACGGAACATCCCTGCCATGTCGGTGCGGATCCTGGCCCGTGGATGGAAAAGGCTGATGTTGTTGTTGTGCTGAACTGCCTCGCCCCTTGGTGGCCGGACAAGCACAAGCTCGCGGAAGGTGCCAAGGTTATCAATATCGGCCCGGATCCCGTCTTCAGCCGGTTCCCGGTTCGCAACTTCCGGTCCGACCTCACAATCGCCGGCGAAACCGCCCTAACCATCCCTGCACTGATCGACGCGATGAAACCGCTTCGACGCGACGAGAATGCCTTGGTCACGCGCCGCAATGCGCTGGCGAAAGCGTCGGCAAAGCTACGCGCCTCGATCGTCGAAAAAGCCTGTGATACATCACGCGGGATTACCAAGGCCTATGTAAGCCATTGCCTCGGCAACGCGTTGCGAGGCATCAAATCCAGCGTATTCTCCGAACTTGGCACGATACTGGGTACGATTGTCCGAGAGGAGCACAATTCATGGTTCCAGGAACCACATTCGGGCGGGCTCGGCTGGAGTTTCCCCACCGCGCTCGGCGCTCAGCTCGCCGACCCGGATCGGGTCTGCATTGCCACCATGGGCGACGGTTCCTACATGTTCTCGAACCCGACCGCATGCCATCAAATCGCCGAGGCACTGGAGCTTCCGGTACTTGTCGTCATCCTGAACAATGCGGAATGGGGGGCGGTACGTGCATCCGTCACGGGTCTCTACCCGAATGGTTTCGCATCACGCGCCAACGAAATGCCGCTGACGGCGCTGAAGCCGTCACCGGATTTCACCAACGTCGCGGCCGCCAGCCGCGCCTGGGCCCGTAAAGTGACCGATCCGCAGGAACTGCCGAAGGTGATCGAACAAGCGCTTCGGGTCGTCCGCGAGAACCGCCGCGCAGCCCTGCTCGACGTTTGCGTCCTGCCGGACTGATATCCCGTCCCGATCGGCCAGCACCTGCACGTAACTACGGCCAGATCCAACCACTCAATTTGCGAAACGAAAGACGAGCGAGACCACAGTCCCGCTCGTCGTGAAATTCCAGGCGCTAGAATACCGGCGGGAACGGTCGTCCGCCCCGATCGAGCGTGATCCAGCGGGTTTCGGTAAAGGTTTCCATAGACCACTTGCCGCCATGCTTGCCGAGCCCGGAGGCCTTGAAGCCGCCGAACGGAACATGCGGCTCGTCGTTTACCGGGGAGCAATTCACGTGGCAGTTTCCGGTATCGAGCCGGTTGACAATTTCCAGTGCCCTGCCCTCATCCTCGGACAGCACGCCTGCCGTCAGCCCGTATTCGCTGTCGTTGGCGATGCGAATGGCCTCCTCATCGCTTGCTGCCTTGAATATCGAGCAGACAGGTCCGAAGGTTTCCTCTTGGTAGAGCAGCATGTCCGGGGTCACATTGGCAAAGACCGTCGGCGTCACGAAACGGCCGTTCACCTCTCCCCCGGCCAGGAGCGTGGCACCCTTGGCTTTCGCATCCTCGATATGGCGCTCAATGCGCTCCGCCGCGCGGTCATTTATGACAGGCCCGAGCACATTGTCCTTGTTGCTCGTTTCGCCGACCGTCAGCTTCTTAACGCGCGGAATGAACTTCTCGATGAACTCATCGTAAATCTTCTCGTGCACGATCACGCGCTCGATCGACATGCATATCTGGCCCTGATGCATGAACGCTCCGAAATTCGCTGCCTGGACAGCACGCTCCATGTCCGCATCGTCACAGACGATCATCGCGTTCTTGCCGCCGAGTTCCACGCAACACTTCTTCAGATGCGCGCCGGCCTTGGCCGCGATCTGGCGTCCAACCGCCGTAGACCCGGTGAAGGAGACGCCCTTGACCAGCGGATTCTCAATCAACTCGTCACCGACAGCAGCGACGTTTTCGCGGGAACACGTCACGACGTTGAGCACGCCTTTCGGCAGGCCGGCCTCCTCGAATATCTCGGCCCACAAAAGGCCGCCGATATAGGGCGTGTCCTCGGACGGCTTCAACACGATCGTGTTGCCCGCAACCATCGGGAAAAGCATGCCACGCCCTGTCAGGATGAGCGGGAAATTCCATGGACTGATCACGGAAACGACGCCCATCGGCCGGCGTACGGCCATTGATACCTTGCCATATTCGGAAGGCAACACCTCGCCGATGGATCCGTAGTTCGCCGCAGCCGCGGCAGGAAACAATTCAGCAGTGTACCCCGTTTCGAACATGGCCTTGCCGAACCAGCCGCCGCCTTCGGCCATCACCGCCTCGGCAATCTCCTGGCGACGATTCTCGAAGATCTCGCCGGCTTTGATTAGTATCTGCGAGCGTTTGGTGAACGGAATTGCAGACCATTCCCCGAAGGCTTCATGCGCAGCCTCAATCGCCCGGCGGGTATCCTCGACGGAGGCATCCGGGACATTCGCCCAGATCGAACCGTCGGACGGATTGTAGTCCGGAAAAGTCTGTGACTTGGTAGTCCAGCCACCACCAATATACATGCCATCCAGTACACGTGCCATTTCAGTCTCCCGTTGATGTCCTGTTTACCTGCTCGCCTTCAGCGCCTTCTCGGCCAGCTTTTCGGCTTTACGGGCCAGTTTCATGGCTTTCTTTGCCAACTTCCTGCCGCGTCCCTTCACCTTCTTGCTTTCCAGCGCCGCCGTCCCGTCACCTGCTTCGGCACTCGGGCCGGCAGTTGCCATTCGCTCTGGTTTCGCGGCCGCCTTTGCCGATGAAACGTGGTGGTTTACCCGCTGCAGCTCTACATGTTCACGCTGGATGCGGGTGGCTCTCTTTGCCATTTCCGCAGCCTGCAGGCTTAGTTCTTGCGCCTGGCTCGACCTGATGATCGCGTCTTCCCTCTTGGCCATTACTCCTGCCTTTCCGTGCCTGTGACCGTTCAATCCGCCAGTGTCACCAGCGGCCAACCGCGTTCGCTGGCGCCGTTCGCGCCCGACACACGATCCACCTGTTTCCGTCGGCATCATGTACGAACCGTCCGCATCTGCGGGCACCGCAGAAGCCGGCGCGACCGCGCCGCCCAGATATGCAGCCTGCACTGCCGGATCCCTCGCCAACTCGGCACCGGTTCCCTCGCCGGTGATACGGCCGTTTTCAATCAGGTATCCCCGATCGGCGATTGCCAAACTCTGCTTTGCGTTCTGCTCGACCAGCAAGATGCCGACTCCGGTTTCACGCACAGCTTTCAATGACTTGAACAAGTCATTGGTCAACAAGGGAGACAGGCCAAGCGATGGCTCGTCCAACATCAGGATCTCCGGGGCGGACATCAGGGCGCGACCGATAGCCACCATCTGCTGCTCGCCGCCGCTCATCGTGCAAACGATCTGCCCGCTACGCTCGGCCAGGCGGGGAAACAGATCAAGGATCGAGGCATGACGTGCCTTCTTGCCGGCGTGCGCCTGCGGGCCATAGGCTCCGAGCTGGAGATTCTCTGCGACCGTCAGGTCTCCGAATATGCCCCTGCCTTCAGGCACCAGAGCCAGGCCGGCCTCTACAACCTTGTGGGGCTTGGCGCCGGCAATATTCCTGCCGCCGATGGTGATCCGCGCGCCGGTCGCAGAAGGCACCATTCCCGCAATCGCTCTAAGCAACGAACTCTTCCCCGCACCATTCGCGCCGAGAATCACGCAGATTTCTCCCGCTGCCACGTGAAGAGATACATCCTCCAATGCGCGATGGGCGCCGTAGGAGACCGAGAGATGTTCGACCTCAAGCATCCTCTTCCCCCAGGTAGGCGGCCACGACTTCCGGCTGCGACAGCACGTCCTGCACGGAGCCGTCCGCGATCTTGATACCGCTCGACATCACGATACAGCGATCGCAAAGCGAGCGGATTGCATCCATGACATGCTCGACCATGATGATCGTGCATCCGTCATCGCGCAGATCACGGATCAGATCGATACCGATCTGCAGTTCGCTGGGATTGAGCCCCGCTAGCCATTCGTCGAGCAACAGAAGACGCGGATTGGATGCCAGAGCACGCGCAAGTTCCAACCGCTTCTGATCGATATAGTTCATCGCCCCGGGGGGTACGTTGGCGCGTCCGCCGAGACCGACACGTTCCAGCAGTATCTCTGCTTCCCTGTAGGCATCGTCGCCCCATGCACGCACATGTCCGAAGACGGCGCCCGCAATCACGTTCTCGATCGCCGACAGTGAAGGCAGAATGCGTACAAGCTGGAAGGTGCGCGCGACACCTTGGCGGGCAATCCGCTGCGGCGGGGCTCCGGAAATGATTTCGCCATCCAGGCGGATCGTGCCAGAAGTGGGCTTCAACGCGCCGGATATCAGGTTCATCATCGTCGTCTTGCCCGAACCGTTCGGCCCGATAAGACCGATCAGTTCGCTTTGCTTGACGATGAAATCGACATCCTTGACGGCAACAAGGCCGCCAAATGCCTTGTGCGCACCTTCGACGGAAAGAAGCGGTCTTCCACTCATTCGACCGCCTCCGAAATGTGCCGCCCTCGGGCGAGGTCTCGCTTGCGATGCCGCGCCAGAAAGTCCTCGACGAGGCCGATGACGCCGCGGGGCAGGAAATACACGACGGCCATGAACGCGACACCGATCAACAGGCTGGTGTGATTGGGAAAGCTCGCCGAGATGCGATCGAACAGGATCGTGAACGGTACAACGCCAAGCAAAGGCGCCCACAGCCGGCCCGTACCACCAAGCAGCGCCATGATGACCACCTGGAAGGAAATCACCGGATTGAATGCGGACGGCGGCTCGACATATGCGAAACGCGGGGCAAGAATTGCGCCGGCAGCGGCAATGAAGGCACCCGAAACCGTGAACAGGATCACCTTGGAGCGGGCGACATCGATGCCGACATGACGTGCAACGGTTTCATCGTTTCCGATGATCCGCATGGCGAAACCGAGCCGTGACCGGCTTATAAGCCACCCCGCGAGGAAGACCGCCGCAGCCAGAGCCAAGAGCATCCAGAAGATGTGAGTCTCGTTCAATTCGGTAAAGACATATAGACCAACCGCACCAACGAACTTCACCTGAAGCCAGGTCACCACCTGGCGCACCAGTTCAGCCAACCCAAGCGTGAATATCACGAAGTAAACGCCGGACAGGCGCAAGGTCGCCATGCCGACAAGACCGGCGAGAACACCACCAGCCAGCGCACCGATGCCGATAAGCAGGGGGAATGGCAGGCTATCGATCCCGAGACCGACCGAATAGGTGCCCATGCCGAAGAATGCGGCGGTTGCCAGCGATATGTAGTGGGTCGGTCCGGAAAACAGCGTCCAGGCCGTACAGAGGACAACATACATGACGATATTGACAGCAAGCGAAAGGTAGTACCCGTCATCTGCGAACGGGATCATCGCCGCCACCCCGAAGAGCAGAATCGCGACGCCCGCCACGCGCCATTCCTTTTCCTTCAGTGCGATCATGACGTCTGCCTTCCGAAAATGCCCTGCGGCCGGAACAACAGCACGAGTAGGAACAACGTGTAGGTCGCCGCCATCGTAAGTCCCGGATCGATCAGAGTTGCAACCGCGGTTTCCGCAAGTCCCAGCAGCAGCGCCGCCAGGACAGCACCGCGCACATCGCCCACGCCGCCCATGATGACGATGATCAGCGCCTTCATGGTGAAGATTACGCCCATCGATGCATTGAACGTATAGAAGGTAGACAGAAGCGCGCCCCCGGCTGCGGTCAGCGCACCGCCGAGCGCAAACGCGAATGCTGAAATGCGCGGAACGTCGATAGCCACGAGACTTGCGGAAGACGGGTTGACCGATACCGCACGCACGGCGGTCCCTTGGCGCGTTCGGTACAGGAACAGGTACAGCGCCACCGCGATCGCACCGGCCGCGCAAAGCGCGACAATTCGATTGAGACCGTAATTCTCGCCGAAAATTCGAACCGGTTCCGACAGGAAATTGTATGAGAAATATTCGCCGCCGAACACCAGCAGCATTATCCCCTGCATGATGAACATGAGGCCGAATGTGGCCAGTATGCTGTCGATTTCCAGCTGGCCGGGATCTCTTGCACGATCAACCAGCGGCTTCATCGCATAGGCATAGATGGCCCAGTTCAGCACAAAGGCGACGGGGGCGATGAGGGCGATGCCAAAAATGGGATTGATGGAGGTCGCCGTATACAGCCAGAATGCGCAAAAGCACGCCAAGACGAGGTTCTCCCCATTGGCGAGATTCATGATGCGGGCGACGCCATATTGCAACGTCAAACCCAGCGCGATCAGCGCGTAGGTGCCTCCCAGCACCGTTCCTGTCACCAAGATATCCATGGGTGTTTCTGGCCGTTTCGACCGGTGCGGCCGGAAGGCCGCACCGGAACGTGGTTAAGTGTCGCGTTCCCCGATCTCAGTTCCAGCCCGACTTCAGGATCGGCTCGGCCTCGCCGCCGACACCTGTCGACGCGATGCCGCGGAACACGCCATCCTGCCACTGCCCAACCGTCCAGTATTTTGTGATGATGTTATCCTCGAAGGTCCACTCGCCCATTATGGTATCGAAGGTGCCGTTCTTGATCGCATCGATCACGGCAGCTTTGTCGAGAGTGCCGGCATCCGTAATGGCCTGCTCGAGGACCTGGAGACTGGCGTACTGCACCGGGCTTGCCCAGTAGTCCGGCGCTTCGCCTGTCACTTCTTTCTGCCGGGACGCAAAATCCTGATAGAGTTCGCTGTCGGCATTCACCCCGCCAACCCCCATGATCCCGTTTGCGGCATCGCCATTGGCAGCAGGGAATGCCGGAAAGGCCGTTGCCACGCCCACATAGAACGCCTTGACCGGAAGATCGGCTATGGCTGCCTGCTTGGTCAGACCGAATGTGTCACCCGGATAGGAGAAGGCGACAAAGGTGTCCGGAGCAGCGTTCTTCGCACCCGAGATGATCGGCGCAAAATCCTGCTGCTGAAGCGGATAGGAAGTCTCGTAGACGATGTCGAATCCCGCCGCCTCCAGCGCCGGCTTGCCAGCATTGACGAGTTCGATGCCGAAGGAGTCGGCCACGTTGACCAGGGCCACCTTCTCGTTGATCTGCCCAGCATTGCGCATCTCGACCAGAACATCCACGAGAGAAGTCGCCATGGCCGTTGACGTACCGAGCGTCCAGAAGGAGTTTGGCCAGCGTTTGGCAAATTCCTCGATGCCATCGGCAACCGCTGTGACGGCGATGTGCGGATAGCCATATTTCGCGATCAGGGGCGCAGTGGCCAGATTGATGCCGGTTCCGTAAGGAGGAACAATGAAGTCCACCTTGTCGACGGTCGCAAGGCGCTGGATGTTCTTTATCGCCTCCTCGTTGGAGGTACGGTCATCGTACTCAACCAACTCGACCTTCATCTTTTCGCCGCCGACATCGATGCCGCCACGTTCGTTTACATCATGAACCCAGAGCTTGATCGCGGGCCAGTAGGTCACCGCTGCGCCACCGGCGAGCGGTCCGGTTTTCGGAGCGCTCGCGCCGATCCTGATCACGCCGTCGGCAAGCACGGGGCCAGCAGCCAGCGTACTTGCCAAAAGCGTCGCCGCGATAGTCTTGAAAAGCGTTCTGCGTTCCATTGATATCCTCCCTTTTGAACGAAGGTCTGCAAGGTCCGATCCCTAGAGCGGGTATCGGTTTTCGCCTTCTTGGATGGTGATCCAGCGAAGCTCGGTAAACTCGTCTATGCCGGCCTTGCCGCCGAAGCGGCCATAGCCGGACGCCTTCACGCCTCCGAACGGCATCTGCGGCTCGTCATGGATGGTCGCCGAGTTGATGTGACAAATGCCGCTTTCCAAGCGCCGCGCAATGGCCAGCGCCCGCCCCACATCGCGACTGAACACCGCTGCCGCGAGTCCATACTCCGTATCGTTGGCAACGGAGACGGCTTCGTCGTCGCCGCGGACGCGGATAATCGAGGCCACCGGGCCGAAACTTTCCTCATGATAGATGCGCATTGCGGGCGAGACATTGTCGAGGATTGCAGGATCCACGAACACGCCTTCCTGGCGGGCACCGGTCACGAGGTCGGCGCCTTTCATTTCGGCGTCATCGATCAGCCCCTTAACGCGTTGCGCGGCCTGCTCCGTGATCATTGCACCCAGCACGCAGTTCGGATCACGCGGGTCGCTCGCCCGGATCTTTTCTGCGCGTACCCGGAATCTTTCGACGAATTCGTCGGCGATACTTTCATCGATGACCACGCGTTCCGTTGCCATGCAGATCTGGCCCTGATTGAAGAATGCGCCGAACACCGCCGCGTCGACGGCGGCTCCGACATCGGCGTCGTCAAGAACGACCAGCGGCGCCTTTCCGCCAAGTTCCAGCAGGCAGCGCTTCAGGTACCTGGCAGCCTTTTCCGCGATCATCCGCCCCACACGCGTCGATCCGGTGAAATTCACTCGCCGAACCGCCTTGTGCGCGATCAATGTCTCCACGATTTCCGGCGCCATCTCCGGCGCGGAATGAATGACATTGATGCATCCCTTGGGCAGTCCCGCCGCATTCAGCACCTCCCCGAGAAGGCTGTGAGTGCGCGGACAAAGCTCCGACCCTTTCATTACAACCGTGTTGCCAAGAGCCAACGGCATGGCGACGCTGCGCGCGGACAGGATGACCGGCGCGTTCCAGGGAGCCATCGAAAAGACAACCCCACAGGGCTGGCGTATTGCCATCGCGAATGAACCGGGCTTGTCCGCCGGAACCACCTCTCCCGTGGCCTGGCTTGCCATTGCACCGGCCTCGCGAAGGATGCTGGCCGCCAGGCGGCAATTGAACTCTCCCCAAGCAGCAGTACTGCCGGTTTCCGCAATCATCGCGGCGACGAAGTCTTCCGACCGCTCAATGACGAGATCGGCGGCTTTGTTGAGTACGGCACGCCGTTCGCTCGGAGATGTCTCGGACCATGCGGGAAACGCGCGAGCAGCGGAATTCGCGGCGCGATTGGCATCATCGACAGTCGCCGCGCTGGCACGCGTAGAAACCGCCCGCGAAACGGGGTCGATCCGCTCGAAAGTCTGGCCGCCGGTGGCGGGAACCAGATCGCTGTCTATAAGGAGCGCCGCTTCAAGCATTCCTCCTCCCTGACCTGCCTTTCCTGGCCGCTCAGAACTTCATCTGTTCGAAGCGGGAGAAAGCCAAAATTCCTCCGGGCGGAAGGATAGCGTAACGGGCTCGAAAGAAAATGCGAAATACTGGTCGAATATTGCAGAAAAGTGGGCTAGATTGCCACCACCCCCGGAAACAGGCTGCGGTCGGTGATGATGCACAACCTGCCTCAATTCACACCTCTCCCCATCTACCTGAACCGCGTTGAAGGCGGTTTGCAACGCCGCATTGAAACGTTGAACCGCGGGCTGGGTCCCGATGCACGCATTCTGTTTCTCCTCTCCGACGGCGATGCGAGCATTGAGGGACGCGACGGCAGAGTTGCACTTTCCGGGCCGACAATTGCGTGGCGCCGGAGTGCCGGTGATTTCCGATTGATCATGGAGGCGGGTTCCTCGGCCCATATCGCAGAGATCGCCGAGGAAACATTGTCTCGCGCGATCGGCGACTTCTTCGAATCGGCCGCGATGCACACCCTGTTCGAAAGCGACTGGACACGATCGCTGGCAGAGGATGCGGCCTCGCACAAGACGATCTGCACGGGTCTGAACAGCATAGGCAGCGAGTTGACCGCACCGCAGGCGGCCACCGGCATGATGATTGCAGCGCATTTGCGGATCGTCCTGGTCACGATCCTGCGTGCCTCCGGCGTCGACGAAGTTGCGATGGCGACCCATGGAAACAATGCGCACTACCTGCAGCGATTCCGCCAGTTGCTCGAGGCCGGCTTCAGGGCACACCATCCGGTCGGTTACTACGCGCGCGAACTCGGCATCACGCACGACCGACTGCACGCCATATGCATGCGCGAACTCGGCAAAACGCCCAAGTCACTGATCGCGGAGCGCCTCGCCCGCGAGGCGGCACTCGGCCTCGAACGCTCGACCCTTTCCGTCAAGCAACTGAGCTATTCGCTCGGATTCAAGGATCCCGCCCATTTCTCAAATTTCTTCCGCCGGATGACCGGCCTTACACCCGGCCGTTTCCGGCGCCTGACGGTGTCTTCCAATCCTGAACCGGAAGAATTCTCACCTCCGAATTTCGCCGATTGGCCATGACATCCGGCAGCGCCGTTGCGACGTTCGGGCATCCAACCTGCACGCAGCGCATCATATTGTCTCGCATGCGGAGATTCCGACGAGCGTTGCCGAACCGCCTTTCCGCGCCGACCACGTCGGCAGAATCCTGCGGCCGGAATCGGTCAGGGAAGCACGCAGTAAGGCAACTAGATCACCTTTGACGACCAGCAGCGCCAGCTCGAACTGGTCGTCAAGAAGGCGGAGGAAATATGGGATGGCACCACTGCGTGAACCCGTCCCGCGCCGATGTGATTTCCGAAATGGACATGCACCGATCGCATCGGTCGGTGCATTTTTCGTTGGCGTCCGGTTCCGTCACACAGCCTCGAGCGCGACAGCGATGCCCTGACCAACGCCAATGCACATGGTCGCAAGCGCGCGTTTGGCGCCACGCTCACGCATTTCCAGCGCGGCCGTGCCGGTGATACGCGCCCCCGACATGCCCAGCGGATGACCGAGCGCGATCGCCCCGCCATTCGGATTAACATGCCCGGCATCCTCGGCAATTCCGAGCTCGCGCAGCACGGCAATCGACTGGCTGGCAAAAGCCTCGTTCAGCTCGATCACGTCGAAGTCCCGAGGCGTCAACCCGAGGCGGGCGCACAGCTTCTTCGTCGCGGGCGCCGGCCCGATGCCCATGATGCGTGGCGGGACGCCCGCGGTCGCGCCACCAACGATGCGTGCGATCGGCGTGAGGCCGTTCTTGCGCGCGGCCGCCTCCGACGCGACGATCAGCGCCGCCGCGCCGTCATTGACGCCCGAGGCATTGCCCGCGGTCACGCTGCCATTCTCGCGGAACGGCGTGCGCAGTTTTCCCAATGCCTCCAGAGTGGTTTCGCGCGGATGTTCATCGGTATCGACGACGACCGGTTCGCCCTTGCGCTGCGGAATCGTCACCTCGACGATTTCCTTCGCCAACCGGCCATTCCCCTGCGCAGCCTTGGCCCTCGTCTGCGAGCGCAGTGCGAATTCATCCTGTTCCTGGCGCGACACATGGAAATCCTCGGCCACGTTCTCGCCGGTCTCCGGCATGGAATCTACGCCGTACTGTTCCTTCAGCAGCGGATTGACAAAACGCCAGCCAATGGTCGTGTCATGGATTTCGGCATGGCGGGAAAAGGCGGTATCGGCCTTCGGCATGACGAAGGGCGCTCGGCTCATGCTTTCCACGCCGCCGGCGATCGCCATGTCAATCTCGCCTGCCCTGATGGCCCGCGCGGCCATGATCACCGCATCCATGCCGGAGCCGCACAGCCGGTTGATCGTGGTGCCGGGAACACTGACCGGCAGGCCGGCCAGCAGCAGGCTCATGCGCGCGACGTTGCGGTTGTCCTCGCCGGCCTGATTGGCGCATCCGTAATAGACCTCGTCAACCGCCTCCCAGTCGACATCCTTGTTGCGCTCCGTCAGCGCACGGATCGGGATAGCCCCGAGATCGTCTGCGCGCACCCCGGAAAGTACGCCGCCAAAGCGGCCGATCGGCGTGCGAATGTAGTCACAGATGAAAGCATCGGCCATGTCTCGGAATCCCCCCGGTTCGAAATGCTGGTGACGTCTATCCTTCGCGTCCGCCGGTGTCGAGATCGGAAATGAAGGCCCGGATAACGGCTGACAGCGTTTCCGGCTGCTCGACGCAGGGCATATGCCCTGCCCCGCTGATGACCTCGTAACGGGCGCCCGGAATGCGCTTGGCCGTATCGAGCACGACATCGGGCGGCGTCGAACCGTCCTGTTCACCGACGACACAAAGCGCCGGAACGCCGATCTGACCGGCCTCGTGCGTGTAGTCGCAGTCGCGCAAGGCTGCGCACGTTCCGGCGTAACCTTCCACCGGAGTACGCGTCAGCATGTTGCGGTAGCCGGCAAATTCCGGGTTGCCGGGCCTGCGGAAATCGGCCGTGAACCATCGCTCGAGTATGCTGTCCGCAATTGCTGCGATGCCGCCGCCATTCACGGCCTCTATACGGCTGTTCCAGCCATGGGCATCGCCGATTTTCGAGGCCGTATCGCACAGGATGAGCGCCCGGACCAGATCGCGACGCCGCGTGTAAAGCCCCTGGGCAACCATGCCGCCTACCGACAGGCCGCATATGATCGCCTGTTTCAGTTCGAGATGGTCCAGCAGCGCCTCCAGATCGGAGACGTGATCGTCCATCGAATATGGTGCTTCGCCAATATCCGACAGACCATGTCCGCGCATGTCGTAGGTGACAATGGCGTAATCGCCTGCCAGCCTCACGATCACGTCACGCCAGATACGAAAATCGGTCCCGAGCGCATTGGAGAACACAATCACGGGCTTGCCGGCGGGTGCACCGATCGTCTGGTAGTGAATCGTTACGCCGTTGAGCAGGGCAAATTGCACGTTACAGTCCTCCGTGCCGATGCAGTTGCATGGGGTTCCGGTATCCCCACATGGCCCGCCCCATTAGCATTCCCGACGCTGCAGGCAAATGGGCACGCCAACGCGCTCGCCGGTCATGCCCCCGCTGCCATTTCTCAGGTGCAGTATATGCCGTTCAAGGTACGGAGCACCGATTCCACCTCGCCACCCTGCAGCGAGTAGTAGATGGTTTGCGCATCGCGGCGCGTCTTCACGAGATTCGCGTCGCGCAACTTTTTCAGGTGATGCGAAATGGCGGGCTGTGTGAGCCCGGTCGCATCCACCAGGCTGCAAACGCTGCGCTCGCCTTCCATCAGAAGGCACAGAATTCGCAACCGTTGGTGATGCGCCATCATCTCCAGCAGCCGGGACGCGTCGAGTATCTTTTCCTCGAACGCCGCCATGTCCATCTTTTTATATTCAATCTCTTGCATATTCATGGTTACAAATATATGTGTCATGTCATCTGAAGGCAAGTGAAACGGGAAAATCGCTGCGATCGGGTTCTGCCGTAATTCAGTTGCCGGCTTCGATCCGGTCGCCTTGGCGCAGCATTCAGAAGGGTAATCGGGCAATTGGGAGGAAACGAATGACAACGGAGTTCACGCCGCTTGCCGCAGCGCTTGGCGGTCTGTTGATCGGACTGGCATCGGTTCTCCTGATGGCGCTGCACGGCCGCATTGCGGGCATGACAGGCATCGTCGGGGGCATCGTTCCGCCGTTGGCGCCTGACTGGCCCTGGCGCGCCTCCTTTCTCGCGGGATCGGTACTCGCGCCGTTTCTCATGCTGGCAGGAGGCATCGACATCCCCTTCGACGTACCGGTTTCCACTACGGCCCTGATCGTGGGCGGCGTGATCGTGGGCTTCGGCGCGACGGTCGGCTCCGGCTGCACCAGCGGCCATGGGGTCTGCGGCATCGCACGCCTGTCTCCCCGATCGATAGTCGCGACCCTCATCTTCATGGCGTCGACCTTCGCCACCGTCTACGTGGTGCGCCATGTTCTAGGGGGGATTTGAGCCATGCGTATCGTTCTTGCGCTCCTGATCGGCATGGTTTTCGGCCTTGGCATCGCGATCGCCGGCATGGCCAATCCGGCCAAGGTACTCAATTTCTTCGATGTTGCCGGCAGCTGGGATCCGAGCCTTCTCGTCGTGATGATATCCGCCCTCGTGACGACGGCAATCGGATACCGGCTGGTTTTCGGCAGACTGGAACAGCCGGTTCTCGACAAGACCTTCAACCTCCCCGTAAGCCGCGCGATCGATGCCAGGCTCATCGGCGGCTCGGCCCTGTTCGGGATCGGTTGGGGTGTAACCGGCTTTTGCCCTGGTGGCGCGATCCCTGCCCTCGGACTGGGATACACGGAAACATTCCTGTTCGTGGGTGCGATGATGCTCGGTATAGTAGCGGCCCGCGCCCTTCAGACATCCATATTGAAAGTGCAGAGCGTTTAGACCCAGACTGCACGGAAGATGGAGGCATCGATGTCGAACTACCCTGTGAAAATGGACGTGAAGCCGGACGTGAAGGCCTTCTTCGACCCGGCAACGAACACCATCAGCTATGTTGTCAAGGATCCGGAAAGCGCCGCCTGCGCCGTGATCGATTCCGTCATGGACATCGACTATGCAGCCGGCCGGATCACCTACGACCACGCCGACGAAATCATCAACTACATTTCGGCGAATGACCTGAAGCTGGAGTGGATCATCGAGACCCATGTACACGCCGATCACCTGTCCGCTGCGCCCTACATACAGCAGAAGCTGGGGGGCAAGGTCGGCATCGGCGAGAAGATCATGGTCGTACAAGACACTTTCGGAAAGATCTTCAACGAAGGCACGGAATTCCAGCGCGACGGGTCACAGTTCGACGCCCTGTTCAAGGACGGCGACACCTACATGGTCGGGAACCTGCAGGCCTTCGCCATGTACACGCCCGGCCACACCCCGGCCTGCATGACCCATGTCTTCGGCGACGCGGCGTTCGTGGGCGACACCCTCTTCATGCCCGACGGAGGCTCGGCGCGCGCCGACTTCCCGGGCGGCGACGCGGGCACACTCTACGACTCGATCCAGAAGGTCCTTGCCTTGCCGGACGACATGCGGCTGTTCATGTGCCACGACTACGGCCCCAATGGCCGGGACATACAGTGGGAGACGACCGTCGCCGAGGAAAAGGCACACAACATCCATGTCGGCGGCGGCAGGACGAAGGAGGAGTTCGTCCGCATGCGCAAAGAGCGCGATGCCACGCTCGCCATGCCGAAGCTGATCATCCCCTCCCTTCAGGTCAACATGCGCGCCGGCGAGATCCCGAAGGACAAGGACGGGCGCCCCATGCTCAAAGTCCCGGTCAACGGCCTCTAACAGCGAGTGGATGATGGATATCAGGTGGCTGGACGAAAAGGTTGCGGTCTGTGCGCAGATCGCGCCCCATCACATGGAGGAACTTGCGCGGGCGGGTTTCCGGACGGTTGTCTGCAACCGTCCGGACGGCGAAGACCCCGGACAGCCGACATTCGATGAAATTGCCGCGGCTGCCCGCGCCGCGGGCCTGACCGTCACGTTCCAGCCGATTACGTCCGCGAACATGAACATGGACAGCGCCCGCGCGTTCGCGGACGCGGTCGGCGGAAGCGACGGGCCTGTCTTCGCCTACTGCCGGACGGGTACGCGCTGCACAATGCTGTGGACGATGGCAGGCATTCTCGCCGGCAAGCCGAAAGACGAGCTTCGTGATGCCGCCGCCCGCGCCGGCTATGACATGGCAAGTCTGCTCGACCGCCTTCCCGGCTGAAGCAATCGATGAAGCTCGGCTCTCCTGCGATCCTGTCACGCTACCTGCCGATCCTCGAATGGGGAAAAGGCTACGACCGCGCCATGTTCGCGAACGACATGCTCGCGGCAGTGATCGTGACGATCATGCTGATCCCGCAGTCGCTTGCCTATGCGTTGCTTGCCGGCCTCCCGGCGGAAATGGGAATCTACGCATCGATCCTGCCGATCATCCTCTACGCGATCTTCGGAACCAGTCGGGCGCTCGCCGTCGGCCCGGTAGCCGTCGTCTCCCTTATGACGGCAGCCGCCGTCGGCAACATCGCGCAACAAGGCACCCCGGAATACATTGCCGCCGCAATCACCCTTTCGTTTCTCTCGGGCGCCTTCCTTGTCGCGATCGGACTCCTGAGACTGGGCTTCCTGGCGAATTTCCTGTCACACCCCGTGATCGCGGGATTCATCACCGCTTCCGGCATCATCATCGCGGCGAGCCAGCTCAAGCACATCCTCGGCGTCGACGCGTCCGGACACAACCTTTTCGAACTGCTCGTCTCGCTCTTCGGGCATCTGGGCGAGATCAACTGGATGACGTTCGCCATCGGTGCGACCGCCACGGCAGCATTGTTCTGGGTTCGCAAGGGCCTCAAGCCGCTTCTCGTATCGAAGGGCATGCGGCCGCGCACCGCGGACATTGCCGCCAAATCCGGCCCCGTTATCGTGGTCGCCTTGACGACCTTCGTCGCCTGGGCGTTCTCGCTGGCCGATCACGGCGTGAAAACCGTCGGTGCCGTGCCGCAGGGTCTGCCACCGCTGACGATACCATCGTTCTCCCCGGACCTGTGGGCCAGCCTTGCCGGTTCCGCAATCCTGATCTCGATCATCGGATTCGTCGAATCGGTCTCGGTGGCGCAGACGCTTGCCGCCAAGAAACGACAACGCATCGATCCCGACCAGGAACTCATTGGCCTCGGCATGGCCAATCTCGGCGGCGCCTTCACGGGCGGCTATCCGGTGACCGGCGGTTTCGCACGCTCGGTGGTGAATTTCGACGCGGGCGCGGAAACCCCCGCCGCGGGCGCGTTCACCGCCCTCGGACTGTTGATGGCCTCGCTCTTCCTGACCCCGCTTCTCTACCATCTTCCGCAGGCCACCCTCGCCGCAACGATCATCGTGGCCGTCCTCTCCCTCGTGGACTTCTCGATTCTCAAGAAGACCTGGATCTATTCGCGCCCCGACTTCGCCGCCGTCACAGTGACAATCCTGGCAACGCTCTTCCTCGGCGTGGAGATCGGCGTGACGATGGGCGTCGCCCTTTCGATCCTGATCCACCTCTACCGCTCGTCGAAACCGCACATGGCGATCGTCGGCCAGGTGCCGGGAACCGAGCACTATCGAAACGTGCTGCGCCATGACGTCATCACCCACGAGGAAATCCTCACATTGCGGGTCGACGAGAGCCTCTATTTCGCAAACGCGCGATTTCTCGAGGACAAGATCTACGACATGGTCGCGCAGCGGCCGAAGCTGAAACACGTCATCCTCATGTGCCCGGCGGTCAACGCGATCGACATGAGCGCGCTGGAATCGCTGGAAGCGATCAACGAGCGGCTTCGGCAGCTCGGCGTGAAGTTTCACCTGAGCGAGATAAAGGGCCCGGTCATGGACCGGCTGCGCCGTTCCGACTTCTTCGGTCACCTGACCGGCAAGGTCTTTCTCAGCCAGCACCAGGCCGTAAGCACGCTGGTCGAGGAAGCCAAGGTCCAATCCGTCACCGGATAGCCGGTTTTCCGGTCGTCCGGTCCGGATCGAGCTCCGAAGGTATAGGATTCCCCGATTGGCCGCGAAAGGCGGATCGTTTTCCCGTGGAAGACTGTCGAAAGAACTCTGCTGCCGCGCGTTCACGGCGGTTGTCGGTTATGAACGGTTGAATCGACAGGAGCGTCCCATGGACTTCGTACCCCTCATCGACGCCATCGGCGAACCCGCGACATTTGCCGTCATCGGCCTGGCACTTGGGCTTGCCTTCGGAGTGCTTGCCGAGCGTACCGGTTTCTGCACCCGTTCCGCAGCGCTGGAATTGTCGAACGGCAAGCCGGGACGCATGTTGCCGCTGTGGCTGGTCGCATTCGCCGCCGCCATCCTCGCAACGCAGGCGCTTGTCGCGGCCGGGGCGGTCGACCTTTCCGACACACGTTTCTTCGGCACGGCCCAAAGCCTGTCAGGCGCCGTGATCGGGGGCACGCTGTTCGGCGGCGGCATGGTCCTGACGCGCGGCTGCGCCAGCCGCCTTCTCGTGCTCGGATCGTCGGGAAACCTGCGCGCCGTGTTCTCGATTGCCGTGATCGCCGTTGTCGCCTGGGCCACCTACCAGGGACCGCTCGTGCCAATACGCAACTCGGTCGCCGGGCTGCTGATGACCTCGTCCATCGGAACCAACGATCTCGCGGCAGTCACGGGCACCGGAGCATATACCGGGCTCGGCGCCGGGCTCCTGCTCGCTATCCTCGCCGGCACGGTGGCGGTTCTGCGCGGGCTCCCTGTGCTTCAAGCAATCGCGGGGATCGCAATTGGCGGCCTTATCGCCGCGGGCTGGTACCTGACCTATCATTTCTCGCTCCAGGTCTTCGAGCCCGTCCAGGCCGACAGCCTGTCCTTCATGCGCCCGCTGGCCAACACGTTGAACTTCGCCGCCTCCGGCGGCGACGAGTCCTTCCTTTCCATGGATGTCGGCCTGTTTGCCGGCACCGTGCTCGGCGCCCTCGCAGCGTCCATTCTCTCGGGCTCGTTCCGCATCCGCACCTTCGCCGAGCCGGGCACACCGCACTGGCTGCGCTATGCGGCAGGCAGCGTCCTGATGGGTTTTGGCGGCATTCTCGCGGTCGGCTGCACCATTGGAGCCGGCTTCACCGGCGGCGCGGTAATGGCGATCTCGTCGCTTTTCGCGCTCGCTTCGATGATCCTGTCCGCCATGATCACCGACCGCTTGGTGGACAGAAACAGGCGCTCGCGGCCACAACGCTCAGCAACCGCCATGGCGGCGCGATGAACCCGGCGGTCGCGTTCTGCGCGACCGCCGCCATCGGCATTCGAAGTCGTCAGCCGAACATGTCCGCGGTTATGCCCGCATACCAGCCGATCGATTCCTCGTAGGTTGCCTTTCGGGTCGCGGCATCCTCGCCGGTCTGGCTGATGAAGGAGGATATCGAGGCGATCTTTCCTTCCTGCGGCGCATATTGCGCGCCGACCTTCACCCCGTCATCCGTCTCGATCAGGCTCCAGCAGGTGTTGGAATACCGGGCCGGAAAGACCTTCGCATCGATCAGGTCGCCGCGAATGTTCATTGCCGCGACCTTTGCCTGGCTGTTCGCCGAGAATCCCGATTTCGGCATTGCTCCGGCAATGCAAGCATCACCGATGACGAAGATGTTTTCATCGACGGTCGATCGCATGGAAGCCGCATCTATCGGACAGAAGCCGGTCTCGTTCGTCAAACCCGCCTCGGCGGCGATCATGCCGGCCTTCTGTGCCGGGATGACGTTGAGCAGGTCACCCCGAAAAGTATCGATCCCGGTCTCCACGGTTCCCGAGGCCACATCGACGCTCTCGATGCCGCCATGAACGTCGGGCCCGTACCATTCGATCATGCCGGGGTAGTGCTTCTCCCAGCCTTCCTGGAAAAGCCCCTGCTTGGAGAACTTGTCCTTCGGATCGATGATGATGATCTTCGCGTCCACGCCCTTGGCCTTGAGCACATGCGCCATCATGGAAACGCGCTCGTACGGACCCGGCGGACAACGATAGGGATTCGGGGGCGCGACCATCACGATCTGCTGGCCGTCGCCGATCGCATCGAGCTTTTCCTTCAGGATTTGCGTCTGCCGGCCCGCCTTCCATGCATGCGGCGCGATCTCGGCAGCCTCCTCGGAATATCCGGGCACCGAATCCCAGATCAGGTCGATACCCGGAGAAACCACGAGCCTATCGTATGGAATGGTCGCGCCATCGGCCATCGTCACCGTCCTCGCGTCGCGGTCGACGGAAACCGCCATGCCGGTAACCTTCGTGATCCCGTAGTCGGATTGCAGCTTGTCATAGGAATGGGTGATCGAGGCGAAATCCCGGAATCCGCCAAGATACAGATTGGAAAAGAAACACGTGGTGAACTGATCGGAGTCGTCGATCAGCGTCACGTCGATCGCCCCCTCGGAGTCCTTGGCAAGGTACCGCGCCGCTGTCGCGCCACCGGCACCGCCGCCTATCACGACCACCTTCGGATTGCCCTGTGCACGGAGATAGGCCGGCATGGCAAGCGTTGCCGCGCCTGCCCCGACGACTAGGCCGAAACGGCGCCTTGTAAACTGGGTCATGTGAAACCTCCCGTTCTGGTTAGCCCGGTCAACCGGGCGCTATTGCGGCTCCAATCCGGAGAAATATGCGGCCAGAGCCGCGATTTCCTCGTTCGCCAGTTTGGAGACGCGCAACTTCATGACTTCGTTGCGGCGCACGTTCGTCTTGTATTCGAACAGCGCCTTGACGAAGTATTCCCTCGGCAAACCGACAATGGACGGTATGCCGTCGGCATGACCCGTTTCCTGGTGGCAGGTCACGCACTCGCCTGCCAGATACTCGCCATAGTCCGGGTCCCCCTCCATCGCCAGAACGATGTCGGCGAAGCTTCGCGCTTCACGCGCCTCTCTCCCGTTGTCGGCGTCATCGACCAGCGAACCCGGAACGCTCTCCGATACGGTGGCCAGCCAGGCGATCAGGACAGCCCGTTGTTCGGGATCCTCCATGCCGCGGAACGACATGCGGTTGCCGCTGATGAATTCGCGCGGCTTTGCCAGGTAGCCGTCAAGTGTCTCCGCATCCCAGACGAGGCCGTTCTCACCTGCCTCGCGCATGGCCTTCGAGTAGCGGAACCCGTCCATGGAGCCGGCCACCCGACCGATGATCCCGTCCAGATGCGGGCCGATCTTGTGCCGGGCACCCTCCCCGACCTCGTGGCAGTTCCTGCACAGTGAAAAAAGACGCTCGCCGGCAGGATCCACCTGATCCTGGGCGAGCGCCGGGAGGAAAGGAATCGGGAAGACCGCAAGGCAAAAGCCGAGCACACCGCTCGTCAATCGACGGAAGAAGGTGCGTTTTCCTGTCTCCATGCGCATCGGCTCACTCCCAAGCCGACGACGAGAATTTTCGGCCAGTCCTAGTCGATTCCGCCGCCTACGCTCTCATCATCGTCTCCACCTTCCGGCGTGACGTCAAGCACGCGGGCCCGCATGGTGATTTCGACGGGACCCGGTTTGCAATCGGTCATGCAGGCTTCCTTCTTGTCCGCGTAATGCGGTTCCTTCAGCCGGTCGTCCGGTATGAAGTTGTCCTCGTTGGGAAGACGGACCTCGGCGAAATTCTCGTTCGACAGCTCGAAGTTCTCGTCGTCGACGATATCGTTGAGATACAGCAGATATGCCGTGATCGCATAGACATCGTCATCGGACAGCGAACGCGCGTTGCCGAACGGCATTGCCCTGCGAACATAGTCATAGACGGTCGACAGATACGGCCAGTAGGAACCGATCGTCTTCTCCGGCCGCTCGTCGGTCAGCGTATCGTGACCACCCGCCAGAACCGGCCAGCGCCCGACCGCCTCGCCGAAGTCGCCATGGCAGACAGCACAGTTGTCGGTATAGAGCACCTCCCCGTCCGCGACCGTTCCGCGACCGACGGGCAGGCCCGTGCCATCCGGACGGACATCGATGTCCCAGGCAGCGATCTCGTCATCCGTGGCCACGCGTCCCAGTCCGAAGACGCCGTCATGATCGGGCAGCGGAGCGTCGGCTGCGAGCGCCGGGGCGTCGGCCTTCGCGACCTCGACAGCCTTTTCCTCGCCCGTCGGCGCCTCCGCCGTCTCGACGGACGCGGCCATATCCTTGTCGAAGGTCTTCAGATACTCGAGGACATTGGCGACGTCGCCTGACGTGCGCAGCCCCGCGAAGGCCATCCTGGTTCCCTTTATCAGGTCACGCGGCTTTATCAGGAACTGGGTCAGCGTGCGCTCGTCCCAGACGATACCGCCCTCGCCGGCAGCGACCATGGCGGCCGAGTACTTGAACCCGTCAACCGTCCCGGCCTTCCGGCCGAACAGGTCGTTGAGGTGAGGCCCGACCCGGCTCTTGGCGCCCTCGCCCACCGAGTGGCATGCCGCGCATTTGCGAAAGACCTTTTCGCCCTGTGCCGGATCCTGGGCGGCAGCCTGGGTTGCAAGCGTTGCGACGGCGACGGTCAGCAGCGAGGCCTTAAGATACTTCAACATTCTCAACCACTCCGTCGGCTTGGACATACCAGGTCTGGATGCCGTTGTTGTGATAGATCGAGTTCTCGCCGCGTGCTGCGCGAAGTTCGTTCTTGGTCGGCTGGATGTAACCGCGCTCATCTATCGCGCGCGACTGGAGCAGCAGCTCCGACCCGTCCCAGTTGAAATCGTAGTAGAAGCGGTGAAGCGCCTTGGGCAGGCTGGGGCCGTCGATACGCGCCTCGTGCCAGTTGCGCCCGCCATCAAGCGACACGTCGACGCGCTTGATGGTGCCGTATCCGGACCATGCAAGGCCGGAGATCACCGTCTGGCCGCGGCCGTGGGTGATAGGCGCCTGGGGGCTCGGGCTGGTGATGACGGACTTGACGTCCATCACCCAGGTATGCCGGCGTGCCTTTCCGTTCGCGAGGAGATCCGTGTACTTCGACGTTTCCTCGCGCTGCGCCCAAGGCTGGTCCCCTACCTCAAGGCGGCGCAGCCACTTCACCCACATGTTGCCTTCCCAGCCCGGCACGACGAGGCGGACCGGATAGCCCTGTTCAGGGCGCAATGCCTCTCCGTTCATCTTGAACGCGACGAGGCAGTCATCGAGGGCCTTTTCCATCGGGATGGAGCGCGTCATCGCCGACGCGTCCGCCCCCTCGGCCAGCACCCACTTGCCGCTGGTCTTGACCCCGGCCTCGGCCAGCAAGTGCTTCAGCGGCACGCCGGTATAGACGACACAATGGACCATGCCGTGCGTGAACTGGCAGCCATTGAGCTGGGAACCGCGCCACTCCATGCCGGAATTCGCTGCGCATTCGAGGAAGTAGACCCGGTTTTCGCGCGGGAACCGCATCAGGTCCTGCATGGTGAACACGAGCGGCGTATCCACCAGCCCGTTGATCATCAGGCGATGATCCGCAGGATCGATGATCGCGGTGCCGCCGTGGTGCCGCTCGAAGCACAGGCCGTTCGGGGTGATGATGCCATCGAGTTCATGCAGCGGCGTGAAGTTGACGGACGAAACCGGGTCGGCAGTCAGCCACGGGACATCGCGACGCACGACATGCGCCTCGTATTCCGACGGCATTCCGTAGGGCGTTTCATCGACGCCCGCGCCAAGATAGCGGTTCCAGTCCTGCACTTCGGTAATGAGCGGATCGCCTTCGGCGCGCGCCATGGCCGCCGTCGCCAGCGTCGCCCCGCCGGCGATGCCCGCCTGCAGGAAACGACGGCGCGAAGTCACCGCCCCTTCCCGGTTGTCCTTGGGTTTGTTGCTCACACGTTCCTCCCGGATCGTATACATATATTCAGTTTTTTCTATATATCAGAAAAAACTCCGCATGTCGAATGCGTATCTTCCATGAATCAGGCGTCGACGATGACCGAGGTGTTTTCCTTCAGCTGCACGACCGGGTTTTTCGCCAGGTAGCTCTCGACGACATCCCAGATGGCCGGCCCCTCGGTGCCCTCGTTGACCGACGCCCAGCCCGCAACTGCATACTCCTTGTCGGCCTCGATCGGCTCGCCGGTCTTCAGCAGCGTCATGTCGGATATGCGCGAGCCCATCCGCTCGTGCACGTTGATCCGGTAGCCCATGCCGCCGACCCGCACCATGTCGCCGCCCTGCTGATAGTAGGGATCGGTATTGAACAGGTTGTCAGCGACATCCTCGATGATGTCCTTGAGCGTCGAACCCGTCATCATCGAGCGATAGGCGGACGGATAGGTCATCGACGTCGCGTTGTGCAGGTCTTCCACCGTTATCGACTGGCCCGGCAGCAGGCTGGTGCCCCAGCGGAATCCCGGAGACAGGGCGATATCGGCATCCCGCTCGGAGATCAGCGCATCGCAGATCAGGTCGTCGAAGGTGCCGTTGAAGTTGCCGCGCCTGTAGAGCAGCGAGTCCGTCTTTCCCAAGACCCGGGACAGTTCCGCCTCGTAGGGTTCGCGCACCTTGTCGATAAGGGCAGAGACCTCGGCATCCGGCGTGATGACATCGGAGAAGATCGGTATCAGCTTGTACTTGTAGCCCTGCACCGCACCGTCGCGCACGTCGAGATCGACACGGCTGATGAACTTGCCGTTGGAGCCCGAGGCGATAACAAGCGTGTCGTTCACGATTACCGGCTCCGGCAGCGCGTCGTGCGTATGGCCGGTCAGGATCACGTCGATGCCGTCGACCCGTGAGGCGAGCTTCCGGTCCACGTCGAAACCGTTGTGAGAAAGAAGAACGACCACGTCGGCCCCTTCCTCGCGAGCCGCCGCCACATTGGCGACCACATCCTCCTCGCGAATTCCGAAGGACCAGTTCGGGAACATCCAGCGCGGATTGGCAATCGGCGTGTAGGGGAAGGCCTGGCCGATGACGGCGACACGCACGCCGCCCTTGTCGAAGATCCGGTAGGCCTCGAAGGCCGGCTCGTTCCACTCGGCATCATAGATGTTGCCGCCGAGGAACGCGAAGGGCAGGCTGTCGACCAGTTCCGTGACCCGGTCGGCGCCATAGGTGAACTCCCAGTGGCCTGTCATGGCATCCGGCTTGAGGGCGTTCATGACCTCGACCATATCCGCGCCCTCGGTCTTGAGCGAAGTGTAGGAACCCTGCCAGGTGTCCCCGCCGTCGAGCAGCAGCACATTGTCGTCGCCGCGCTCGGCACGGATGCTCTTGATGACCGTTGCGCAGCGATCCAGCCCGCCCATCATGCCGTATGTCCTCGCCAGCGAGACGAAATCCTCCGACGTCAGGGCATAGGCATGGGGTGTGCCGGGCTCGATATTGTAGAGCTCGAGAAAGTCCTTGCCGGTGACATGCGGCGGCAATCCGGTCACCTCGCCGACGCCGAGATTGATCGACGGCTCGCGGAAGTAGAGCGGCTTGAGCTGGGCGTGTATGTCCGTGATGTGCACGAGCGTGACATTGCCGGTCGCGTCGAACGACAGCAGGTCATCCTCCGAGATCGCCTGCTGCGCCATCGCGCGGGACCAGCTTCCGACGAGCCCGGGACCGGCCACGGCGGCCGCTGCGACAGATGCCATCAAGAATTCGCGACGTGAGAACATTCCAGTCCAGCTCCAGACAAGACAAAGACATTCCGCCCGGCAGAAACGACCGGCAGCCATGCCTAAAGAACATTTTCGATGACCGGGACGCTTCGCCCCGGTCGTTCAATGGGCAGTCGCCTACTGGCGGACTGCCGGCGTTTCGACCGAAAGCCCGGTTCCGCGCCAGGTCACGTAGACCTCCAGTGCCATCAACTCATCCGAGAAGGCCGCGGGATATTCCGCCCGCGTATCGCGGATGCAACCGCGGAAACGGTTGTGCAGCGACACCAGCGACGCCTGCTTGAGACGATAGGTCGGGAAACCGTTGACCTGCCCCTGGCTGAGATGGTCGGCGCGGATGTACTCGCCATTGTGATCCTCGTGGCAGTTGGCGCAGGAAAGGTTGAGCTGCCCGGTGCGGGTATAGTACATCTCCTTGCCCCGCTCCCACCAGCTCTGCATGTCGCCCTCGGCCAGGTCGATCGACATCGGCTCGCCAAGCGACTGGTGCTTGATGTAGGCCGTGAGCGGCTTCTGGCCGCCCTTGTCGAACGCGTAGGGTTCGGCACCCATCCGCTCCTCGCGGCACTTGTTGATCTGCAACTCGATATTGATGGGCCGGCCCGCCTCGGCATCCCATTTCGGATAGTGAGCGCCGACACCCGCCATGGATTCCGAGGCATCTCCGTGGCAGCTCGCGCAGGATTTTCCTTCCGTGCCTTCCACGGTGTTCCAGATCTCCTCGCCCTGCTCCACGTAAAGCATGGCCGGATTCTCGAACGTATCCGCCTCGAGTTCCCGCGTTTCCTTGGTTCGATAGTGCCAGCCGGAAATCAGTTCATCGAGCGGATGCCCCTCCGGTGGCGCAGTGCGGGTTGTCATTTCGATTTCACCGTCAATGACAAGCTGCTCATCGACGGGTCCGCCGGCGAACGCGGTGGCGCTGCAGGCGCCGGCCAACGCGATAGCGGCCGTAGTGACAAGAATTTTCTTCATCAAAGTGCTTCCTCCCGGAAAGGGTCGAACGGCCTGCCCTCCCGCGCAGGCCGAGCGCCTCAGTTCAGCGCGATTTCCTTCTCTTCCGTGTAAACGGACCCGTCATCATCCACCCAGGTGAACTTGAACGTGCCCGCCTCGTTCACCTTGGCCGTGAATTCCAGATACGGATTCGCGGATACGGCCGGCTCGATGTCGCAGGAGAACACCACCTGACCGTTGAACTCGCAGGTGAACTTGTTGATGATCTGCCGCGGGATGGGGTTTCCGTCGCTATCCTTGCGCTGGCCCGACTCCATCGGATGGCTGATCAGGGTCTTGATCGTGATGACCTCGCCCGCAGAAGCGGACTTCGGCACTTTGACGCGTGGTTTAACCGATGCCATTTCTTCTCTAACCTCCGATTACGATCAGCCGCCGCAGCCGCCGATGGTCACCTTGACTTCCTTCTTGTCCATGAAGACCTGCCCCGTGCTGGTTTTCGCAACCGCAATCACGTTCTGGGTCTTGGCAAGCCGCATGCGCGTCGTTGCCGAGGCCTCGCCGCTCATCGGGGTGAAATTGAAGGTGATCACATCCGGGCTGGGATTGCCGTCCGCGAAAATGGCAACCGATTCGACGTAGTCGTCCTCGGTCATCGGGCTCTCAACCGACACCGAAACCGGTACGGTGTTGCCGTTTTCCGCGATCTCCGGCGCGTTCAACGTGATCGTGCCTGTCGCGGGCTCGGCACCGCCCGCAAACTCCTTGACCTTGGCCATCGCATCTTCCGCGGTAGCCAGGGCCGGGCTCGTACGCATGCCGGCGACAGCGCCAATGGCTGCGCCCACCGACAAGGTGAGCATCGAACGCCGTGTAAGTGTCATTCCCTGTTCTCCTTCCTAAAGGATCATTCCTTCAGCGTCGCGAGATACGCGACGACATCCTCGACCTGCTGGGCGGTCAGAATGGTCTTGCCCACCAGGTCCTTGCGAACGTTGATGCCGACATCGAGCGTGTAGAAGCCCGGCATGATCGTCTGCTCGGAGAAGATCGCCTTCGAGTTGACCACGATCGCGCGCAATTCGTCGACCGACCAGCGATCCGCCACTCCGTCCAGCTCGGGCCCCACCTCTCCATGGAACTGCTGATCGCTTTGATCGCTGACCGCATGACAGGCCAGGCAGTTTCCGAGCTTGCGGTCGGCGAAAACCTTGCGGCCCTCGGCCGGATCACCCGGCACGCCGGTAAGCGACCCGCTGACCTTCATGTCCATAATCTTGACATCGCCCGGCGCCATTTCGCCGAAAGCGACCGCCGAGGACGCCATGATGGCAACCCCGGTCGCGAGCCAAGTCCGTGTCTTGAATACCATAGGCAATCGTTCCTCCTCCAAGCGAGCACTCCTCCAAAGGCACCCAGTCTTCCCGGCAACCTTGAGCAGGCAGGTCGCCCCTTTCCGCCAAACTACCCAAATGCGTGCCATCATTCAATGCACAAATATGATTTTTTGAATACTTTTGTCGCGCCTGCTCGAACCTCATTCGGCATCCAGGCGGCCGGCCTCGCGCAACTCGTTGATGATCCGGGCATGGTACTTCTGGAAATGCTCGTCACCCTCGTAACCTTTCTCATGCACCCAGCGGAACATGTTCAGGAAGGTCCACTTCCCGAACGCGCCCGGCATCGTGGCCACGGCCGCCTCCGCAACGGAAACACCCTCGGGCGCCTCTTCCGGCAGGAAGACGATAGTGGGCGTGAATACATATCCCCATTTGCGTGCCGCTGTCTTCTCCGTCAACACGTCGCCGTCAAGATCGGTCACCTCCTCGTCGCCGAACATGTTGTACTGCACGACCTTGAAATTGGCCTTGATGAAATCCGACACTTCGGGATCGGACAGAATCTGTTCGTGCATCGCACGGCAGTAGATACAGCCGCGCTGCTCGAAGATCAGCACAAGCCTCTTGCCCTCGTCCGCTGCCGTCTCGATGTCCTCGGCAACATCCTTGAATGTAATGGAGAACCAGTCCTCCTTGTGCAGGCCGTCATCTCCGATCTCGGCGGCCGCAGCCGGGCCGGCAAGCGCCAGCAACAGCACACCAGCAAATGCGATCATACGTTTCATACCGCTCCTCCTAGCCGATGGTGGCAAATGCCGGGAAGGTGTCCAGCAGCCACTGGGCAATCCGCGACATCTGCCCTGTCATGAACAGAATGCCTGTCAGTACAAGTAGCGCACCCATCGCCTTTTCCACCTTGTCCATGTGCTGCTTGAACCGGTTGGCCCAGCCGATGAACCGGCTCGCGAATGCGGCCGCGGCGATGAAGGGCAGGCCGATGCCGAGCGAGTATACCGCCAGCAGGCCCGCTCCGCGCAACGCCGTGTCCTCCGCGCCGGCGATGAACAGGATCGCCGCGAGCACCGGCCCGACACAGGGCGTCCATCCGAAGGCGAAGGCGAGGCCGATGATATAGGCACCGACCAGCCCGGCGGGTTTTTTCTGTACGTCGACGCGCGCCTCGCGGTACAGCATTGCTATCCGGAACAGGCCGAGGAAGTGCAGCCCCATCACGAGAATGATGATCCCCGCGATAACCGACAGGGCATTGAAATATTGCGCTATAGCCTGTCCGATGGCACTGGCGGTGGCGCCGAGCGCGACGAACACTGTGGAAAAGCCAAGCACGAATGCAACCGCCGACAGGATTATCCGGCGCGCACGGTCGCGCTCCATGTCCGACGACTGCAGTTCGGAAAATGACACGCCCGCGAGATAGGCGAGATAGGGCGGCACGATGGGCAGCACGCAGGGTGATACGAATGAAAGAAGGCCGGCAAGAAACGCGGCGCCAAAGCCGATGTCAAACACACAGATCCTCCCGTGTCGTCAGCCCGATCATGCAAGCGGGCTGTAAAATATGCACACAATGCTATATATAGATAGAAATCAAGTCCCGGAACCGTGAAAACAGAGATGGCCAGACCCTTCGCAAGACTCCTCTACGCCGCGCTTGCCGCGCTCCTGGCCGGCACGCCTGCCCTTTCGGCCGAACTTGTCATGTTCGAGCAGGCCGGATGCGCCTGGTGCAAGCGATGGAACGAGGAGATCGGCCCCGCCTATCCCAATACGGACGAGGGCAGGATCGCGCCACTTCGCCGGGTTGATATCAACAAGCCGATTCCCGAAGACCTCTCGAACATCCGTGTCGAACGGTTCACGCCGACATTCGTGCTGGTCGAGAACGGACAGGAAATCGGCCGCATGCGCGGCTACCAGGGAGACGAGTTTTTCTGGTTTCTTCTCGACGAAATGCTCAGGAAGCTGGAAGCGAAGGAAGCGGGATAATCCTGTTTCGAATCCGCCAAGCTGCGGATATATATGTGACGCGAAATTGAAAATCGGACAAGATTCATGCCGCTACCGAAATTCAACCCGGACATGGAAGCCAGCGATGCGGCGGCCCTCATGAAGCAGGCGCGCGAGGCAAGCGATCTGCTCAAGGCCCTTTCGCATGAAACGCGCCTTCTGATCCTTTGCATCCTTTCGGAGGGTGAAAAGTCGGTATCCGAACTGGAGGAGATCCTCTCGATGCCGCAGGCTGCCGTGTCGCAGCAGCTCGCGCGACTGCGTTTCGACCGGCTGGTGAAGACTCGCCGGGAAGGACGGATGATCTATTACAGCGTGGCCGGGGACGAAGTCTCGGCCGTTGTCGAGAGACTCTACGAGCTCTTCTGCGGCCCGGTGCGAAACCGGTAGTCTCCTCGTGTAGGAACATTTTGAAGCCGTGCTTGCCAAGCGGAACTGAACGCGGCAGGCTCGCAGGCATAGCGCCGCCGGATGCGCGGGAGGAAACGCCATGAACCTGTTGGAAAGCGCCTGGTCGCTGGCACTTGCGGGCGTCGTGATCGGATCGGTCATGGGATTCGTCGCACGCCGCTATCATTTCTGCACGATGTCCGCCCTGGAACGCCACTGGTATGCCGGCGACAGCACCGGTCTGCGCGCCTGGGTACTCGCCGCGGCGGTTGCGCTGTCGCTGACCCAGGTCATGCGGGCGCTGGGCTGGATCGACATATCCGACAGCTTCTACCTGACCGAGCCGCTTTCCGTTATCGGCACGATCATCGGCGGCGTGATGTTTGGCGTCGGCATGGCACTGGTCGGAACCTGCGGTTTCGGCGCCATCATCCGTTTCGGCGGCGGCAGCATGCGTGCGCTGGTGGTACTCACCGGTATCGCCCTGGCCGCGCTGGCCGCCCAGCGCGGTCTGACCGGTCACGTGCGCGCGGCAATCCTCGATCCCTTCTCGCTCGATCTCGGTCCCTTCGGCGGCCAGTCTGCCGGCGCGCTGCTGTCGAACCTGTTCGGCTTCGACATCGCCCTTCCCCTTGCCGTCCTGATCGCGGCAGGCCTGTTCATCTGGATCTTTCGAAGCGCCGAGTTTCGGCGCGATCGCGGAAAGGTGATTTCCGGTACGGTGATCGGCGCGGCGATTGCCGCGGGCTGGGCCGTGACTTCCCACTTTTCCGGACAACTGTTCCACCCCGTGCAGATCGAGGCAGGATCCTTCGTGATGCCGCTCGGCGACGCGATGCTGCAGATCATAACTGTAACCGGCACCCTGCCCGACTATGGCGTCGGCCTCGCTGCCGGAGTGCTCATCGGGGCGACGATCAGCGCCTGGCGATCGAAGGACATGCGCTGGGAAGCTTGCGACGACGCACGAGAGCTGAGCCGCCACCTGCTCGGCGCCTTTCTCATGGGCACCGGCGGCGTGTTCGCGCTCGGTTGCACCATCGGACAGGGTGTCAGCGCCGCCTCCGTGATGGCGGTGTCGTCGCCGATCGCGATGCTGTCCATCGCCTTCGGCGCGCGCATGGGCCTGGCCTACCTGCTCGAGGGATCGGCCACCGCCTTCCTGCGCCGGCACCGTCATTCTGGCCAGCCGGCCGAGTAGCCTCAGCCGTCGGCCACGAAGCGATAGGCCGATCCGGCCTTCTCGACACGGCCGATGCCGCCCTCGGGCAGGTGGAACCCGACAAATCGGGTCTGCTCCTGCGCAAGCCGGTCGAGCAGCCGGGTGCGGGTCGCGATCCCCTCCCCGGCATCCTGGTCCGACCCCGACGGCCACTCGGGATGCGCGAAGGACACGACGGAACTGGTCGCGGCATCGCCGATGACTGTCACGCTGTCGCTGCCCTCGTGGATGGCGAAGGAAGTATGTCCCGGTGTATGGCCGTGCGTGTCGATCGCCTCGATGCCCGGCAGCACCTCGTCGCCCCAGTTGAATAGCTGGATCATGTCCTCGAGGGCCGCGAGCCGGTTCTGCGCGCCGACGACGAAGCTCTTGCGTGCTTCGGGCATCTTTTCCAGCGTGTCGTCCGCCCGCCAGAAGTCCCATTCGACCCGGTTGATGTAGTAGTTTGCCTCCGGGAACACGAACTCGTCGAAATCGTCCAGCAGACCCCAGATGTGATCGGGGTGCGCATGGGTGAAGAGCACGTCGGTCACCTCCTCGGGGGCGACGCCGGCAGCATCGATGTTGTCGAGGATCCTTCCCGCGCTCGGCATGAAGTTCGGTCCCGCTCCGACGTCGAACAGGACGACGCGGTCGCCGTCCCTGAGCACCGTGACATTGCAGTCCGGTTCCAGCGCGTCGGTGGACAGGCCCGCCGTCTCGAGAAGCGCCTTCAGCTCGGCCTCCGGCACGTCGGGAAACGCGAAATCGAGCGGCAAGACGAGGTTGCCGTCGCTCACCGTCGTGACCGACTTCTCTCCCAGGGACACTTCGGCAACAGCGCGCGATGCGAGGCCCGGAAGCAGCGGCATGGACGCAGCGGCACCGAACAGCGCCATCGCCTCGCGGCGCGTCGGACTCTTGATGTTCATTGGGTTCCTCCCCCGGTCGAAGCATATTCGTATTCAAATATATGAGAGGATGCTTGATCAAGGTCAACGTCATGCATCCCGAATTGCGGCCATCATGGCGCAAGGGGGATACCAATGGACATGCTGACGAACGCCCTTGTCGCCATCGTCGACCGCATCGGAGAAGCGTGGACGCTTGTCCTGGGCGGTGCCGTGATCGGCGCGCTGTTCGGCGCCTTTGCCCAGCAGAGCCGCTTCTGTCTCCGCGCCGCCACCGTCGAGTTCTCGCGCGGACGGATCGGCGAGAAGACATCGGTGTGGCTGCTCGTCTTCACCTCGGCCATGTTCGGCACGCAGCTGCTCGATGCCATTGGCATGCTGACAACGAGCGAGGCCCGCCAGATCGCTTCGCCGCAGAGCCTGTCCGGCGCGGCGATCGGCGGCCTGCTCTTCGGCAGCGGCATGATACTGGCGCGCGGCTGCGCCAGCCGCCTCCTCGTCCTTTCTGCAACGGGGAACCTGCGGGCGCTCCTGTCCGGCCTCGTCTTTGCCGTCGTTGCCCAGGCAAGCCTTCGCGGCTTCCTGTCGCCGGCGCGCGAGGCGCTCGCCCGCCCTCTGACCACGGTCTCGACCGGCGGGAACGACCTGCTCGCCATGACCGGCCTCGACACCGTAAAGGCGGCTACGGCAGCCGGCATCGCCCTCATCCTGTCCGTCATCGTCGCCACGCGACAGAAGGTCGATGCCTGGCGGGCCACCGCCGCCTTCCTGGTCGGCCTCGCCATACCCGCGGCATGGCTGTTCACCCATGTCATGCGCGGCATCGCATTCGAGCCGATCACCATGAATTCGCTCACCTTCACCGGGCCTTCGGCCGACACGCTGATGCTGTTCCTCACCCCGCCCGGCTCGATGATGGACTTCGACGTCGGCCTCGTGCCCGGCGTTTTCATCGGCGCCTTCATTGCCGCGTGGCTGACGGGACAGCTGGAATTGCAGGGGTTTCACGACGGGCGCTCGATGCGGCGCTACCTGCTGGGCGCGTCCATGATGGGCTTCGGCGGAATGCTTGCCGGCGGCTGCGCCGTCGGCGCCGGCGTCACCGGCGCCTCCGTCTTCGCCATGACCGCCTGGATCACGCTGTTCTGCATGTGGCTTGCGGCCGGCGTTACCGACTGGCTGGTCGATCGCGGAAGGGAAGTGCCTTCAGGTCCGCGCCCGCCCCTCGCGAACCAGCCTGCCGAATAGGCGTTCAGGCCACGGCCCTTGCCAGCGCGCATTGCGACCACAGGTCGCTGAGTGCGGAGGCAAGATGGTCGATGTCCGCCTCGGTGTGCAGCGGCGTCGGCGTGATGCGCAGCCGTTCCGTCTTCACCGGAACCGTCGGATAGTTGATCGGCTGCACATAGATCCCGTACTGGTCCAGCAGGATGTCGGAGAGCCACTTGCACTTCTTCGCATCCCCCACCATCACCGGAACGATGTGGCTCGGGTTCGGCATGTGCGGGATACCCTGCCGGTCCAGCGCCGCGCGCACCCGCGCCACATTGGCCTGGTGCGCAGCCCGTTCCGCCGCGCTCTGCTTGAGATGCCGGATCGACGCCGTCGCGCCCGCAGCCAATGCCGGCGGCAGCGCCGTGGTGAAGATGAAGCCCGATGCGAAGGACCGCACGAAGTCGATCAGGTTGCGGGTGCCCGTGATGTAGCCACCCATCACCCCGAAGGCCTTGCCCAGCGTCCCCTCGATCACCGTGAGCCGGTCCATCAGGCCCTCGCGCTCCGCGACACCGCCGCCGCGCGGCCCGTACATGCCCACCGCGTGAACCTCGTCGAGATAGGTCATCGCGTTGTACTTGTCGGCGACGTCGCAGATCTCGGCGATCGGCGCGATGTCGCCATCCATCGAGTAGACGCTCTCGAAGGCCACCAGCTTCGGCGCCGCCGGGTCGTCGGCCGCCATCAGGCGGTCGAGATCGCGCCAGTCATTGTGCCTGAAGATCCGCTTCTCGCAGCGCGCATGGCGGATGCCCTCGATCATCGAGGCATGGTTGAGCGCGTCCGAATAGACGATCATGCCCGGAACCTTCGAGGCCAGCGTGCCCAGCGCCGCCCAGTTGGAGACATAGCCCGACGTGAAGATCAGCGCCGCCTCCTTGCCGTGCAGGTCGGCAAGCTCGCGCTCCAGCTTCACGTGGTAGTGGTTGGTGCCGGAGATGTTGCGGGTGCCGCCCGCCCCCGTGCCGCACTTGTCGATCGCCTCGTGCATGGCCGCAACGACCTTGTCGTTCTGGCCCATGCCCAGATAGTCGTTCGAGCACCAAACCGTCACGTCCTGGGTCGACCCGTCCTCGCGGTAGCGCGTCGCCTTCGGAAACTCACCCGCATGGCGTTCAAGATCCGCAAAAACGCGGTAGTTGCCGTCCTCGCGCAAGCTGGAAAGACGGTCGGCGAAAAACTGCTCAAGATTCATAGTGTTTTCCCTATGTATCGCGGCAAGATGCGATACGGGTCCCTTCCCGTCAACCGCCATTCGTTGCTGCACCGCAACCCGAGGCGGCCATGCCGCCGAGGGTCGGAATTGTCATTTCAGCCATGCATCGTAGTCGGAGACGAGGAGATGGAGCGGTTCCGCGTCCTCCTCGATCCGGGAGAAGCGGCCGATCGGCTCCCGGAAGATGTTGTCGGTCAGGTCGTCATTGACGTTGGACACCTCTCCGATCAGAACGCTGCCGCCCTCGCCCCAGAAGGCATGCCATGTATCGGGCTCCAGCGTGACGCTTTCCCCCGGCGCGAGTTTCAGATGCCCGCCCGCCGGCAGGGTCCGGACCGTCCCGTCGGTCAGCACCCGGACCTCCGCATCCTCGCTGATGGAGCCGTCGGCATCCGCCTTGAAGAGCTCCAGCACCAGGGTGCCCCCGCCCTTGTTGATGATGTCTTCGGTCTTCAGGTTGTGCCGGTGCATCGGCGATATCTGGTTCTCGCCGGAGATCATGATCTTCTCGGCATAGAGCATGCCCCGGCCCCGCTCGACATTGGCGAGCGAGCCGTTGCGCACGGTGAATAGGAACAGGCCGAGTTCCTCGAAGCGGCCCTGGCCGTAATCGGTGATGTCCCAGCCCAGCCGGTGATCGCGGATGCGCGCGCTGTCATCCGCCACGCGAGCCTTCAGTTCCGCCGGCGACCAGTAGGCGAAAGGCGGCAGCACGTATCCGAAGGACCGGATGAAGGCTTCGCTCTCCCGGATGATCTCGTTGACGGTCGAACGTTTCATGACGCACCTCTCCCTGTGGCCGGACAATGCGCGCGACGGGCACGACGACCGGGCCGCACTCCCTGTCCGTGAGTCGCTCGCGAACCCATATAGCCGCGTGGAACGAATTCAGGAACCGCCCGCGAGATCGTCGATGATCGGGCAGTCCGGCCGGTCGTCGCCGTGGCAGTGCCGCGCGAGATTCGCCAGCGTGTCGCGCAGCGATTGCAGCTCGGCGATCTTGCGGTCGATCTCCGCCACCTTCTCCAGGGCCATCGCCTTGACGTCGGCGCTCGCCCGGTTCTTGTCGTCATAGAGCGACAGCAGGTGCCGGCACTCGTCGATGGTGAAGCCGAGGCTGCGCGAGCGCTGCAGGAAGCGCAGCCGGTGCACGTCGCTCTCGGAATAGTCGCGATAGCCGTTCGCCGACCGGGTTGGCGTGACCAGCCCGATCTCCTCGTAGTAGCGGATCGTCTTGGCCGGCAGGCCGGCCATCTCGGAAGCCGTTCCGATGTTCATGGCGCCCTCCCCTAAAGTTTCAGCGAGCGCAGGCGCAGCGCGTTGGAAATCACCGACACCGACGACAGGCTCATCGCCGCCGCGGCGATCATCGGCGACAGCAGCGTGCCGGTCAAAGGATAGAGGATGCCCGCGGCAACCGGAACGCCGACGGCGTTGTAGGCGAATGCCCAGAACAGGTTCTGCCGGATGTTGGCGAGCGTCGCGCGGGCCAGCCGGCGCGCCTTGACGATGCCCTGCAGGTCGCCCTTCAGCAGGGTGATGCCGGCGCTCTCCATCGCCACGTCGGCGCCGGTGCCCATGGCGATGCCGACATCGGCCGCGGCCAGCGCCGGCGCGTCGTTGATGCCGTCGCCGGCCATGGCGACGCTGCGGCCCTGCGCGTGCAGCTCGTCGACCAGCGCCTTCTTGTCCTCCGGCAGCACGCCGGCGCGCACCTCGTCGATGCCGAGCTGCGTGGCGACGGCATTGGCGGTGCGCCCGTTGTCGCCGGTCGCCATGATGATGCGCAGGCCCTCGCCATGCAGCGCCTCGATCGCGCCGGCCGTCGATTGCTTGACCGGATCGGCCACGGCCACCATGCCGGCAAGCTTGCCGTCGACGGCGACGAACATCACGGTCTTTCCCTCGCCGCGCAGCGCGTCGGCCCGTTCCTCCGCCGCCGACGTGTCGATGCCCTCTGCCTGCATCATCGCGCCGTTGCCGAGGGCCACCGCCTTTCCGCCGACCCTGCCCTTCACGCCCTTGCCGGTCACCGACTCGAAGCCGGAGGCCGAACCGGTCTTCACGCCTCGCGCCTCCGCCCCGGCGACGATCGCCCCGGCGAGCGGGTGTTCCGATCCCTTCTCCAGCGCGGCAGCGAGGCCGAGCACCGTGTCCCCGGAGCGGCGGCCAAGCGCGATCACGTCGGCCAGTTCCGGCCTGCCCTCGGTGAGCGTGCCGGTCTTGTCGACGACCAGCGTGTCGACCTTCGCCATCCGTTCCAGCGCGCCGGCCTCGCGGACGAGGACGCCCGCCTGCGCGCCGCGCCCGGTCGCCGTCATGACCGACATCGGCGTGGCAAGGCCCAGCGCGCAGGGGCACGCGATGATGAGAACGGACACGGCCGAGACGATGGCGAAGACGAAGGCCGGATCGGGGCCCCAGACCATCCATGCAATGAAGGCCATGACCGCGACGGCGACGACCGCCGGCACGAAATACGAAGCCACCCGGTCGGCCAGCCCCTGGATCGGTGCGCGCGACCTTTGCGCCGAGGCGACCATCTCGACGATACGGGCCAGCATCGTGTCCTCGCCGACCTTCACCGCCTCGATGACCAGCGTGCCGTTCCCGTTGAGCGTCCCGCCGGTGACGGTATCGCCCTGCGATTTCTCGACCGGCAGCGGCTCGCCGGTCAGCATGCTCTCGTCGACCGAGGAACGGCCTTCGAGGACCACGGCATCGACGGGCACGCTTTCGCCGGGGCGCACCCGCATCCGGTCGCCCTCGATCATGTTTTCCAGCGGCGCGTCATACTCGTCGCCGTCCGGCGTGATGCGCCGCGCCGTCTTCGGCGCCAGATCGAGCAGCGCCCTGATGGCGTCGCCGGTCCGTTCGCGGGCGCGCAGTTCCAGCACCTGGCCGACGAAGACCAGCGCGATGATGACGACCGACGCCTCGAAATAGACCGGCACATGGCCGCCCGTGCGCATGGATTCCGGGAACAGGCCCGGCAGGAAGGTGGCGACCACCGAATAGGCATAGGCCGCCGCGACGCCGAGCATGATCAGCGTCCACATGTTGAAGTTGCGGGTCTGCAGCGAGGTCCAGCCGCGCTGGAAGAACGGGGCCGCCGCCCACAGCACGACGGGCGTGGCCAGCAGGAACTCGAGATACAGCGCGATCCGCTCGCCGATCCATTCGCGCACCGGCAGGCCGGCCATCGGCCCCATGGTCAGGATCATCAGCGGGATGGCGGCGCCGGCGCTGACCCACAGCCTGCGGGTGAAATCGATCAGCTCGTGGTTCGGCTCGTCGGAAACGCCGCTCATCGGCTCCAGCGCCATGCCGCAGATCGGGCAGGTTCCCGGGCCCTCCTGCACGATCTCCGGGTCCATCGGGCAGGTATAGAGCGCGTTCTTCGGCTCGGCCTTCTTCTTCCTCTTGCTGTTGCCGGAAAGGAAGAAATACGGGTCGGCCTCGAAGCGGTCGTGGCACTTCGGATTGCAGAAGTGATACGCCTCGCCCCTGTATGTCAGCGACGGCTTGCCGGCGTTGAGCTTCACCGTCATCCCGCAGACGGGATCGATGGCGGTGGCGCCGTCCGGCACGGCCTTCTCCGCCTCATGGCCGCCGCAGCAGGTGCCGGCGTGATCGTGGTGGTGATCCATTTCTCGAACCTTCCAGTCGTGGCAGGCCGCAGATAGGGCTTCCAGTCACTGGAAGGTCAAGGGGAGACGCCGGCATCGCGGCAGAAACAGGTGCATGGACGCGCGCGGTCGCCCGCGCGTCCCATCGGAGGCCGGGTCGACATTTCCCCCTTTCGTTTCGCTACGGGTCGTCCTTCGTGGCCCAGAAGGCGAGGCGCTGGCATTCCTTCAGGACCTCGTCGATGTCGTGGACGTTTCGCTTGCGGTATCCCGGCGGCGGGCCGGGGCGCATGGCGGTGTAGATGACCTTCCGGCTGTCTATGGGACGGTGGCGGCGGCGCGCCTCGTGACGGGCAAGGCGCCGGGCCTCGCGGTCGATGTTGTCCAGCGCCATGCGCGCCGAGACCAGGCGGCGCAGCAGGGTGACGGCGGGAACGGCATCGCCCGGCAGGCGCAGGTCGGGTTCCGGCGATGGCGGGTGGCGAATGTAGACCGGAAACGGGTTGTCCCCCAGCAGGCGGATGCGCGGACGGGATCTGCCGTAGCGGCGGCGGGGACGGGTGAAATCGAAGCGCTTGCGCGGGTCGATGAGGGAAAAGGCCGGGATGGTGCCCAGCGGCACCGGCCCGTCCGCGTCCTCCTCTTCCTCCGGTTCGGGGTCGGGGATGATGCGGAGATTGGCCAGCCCAAGGTTCACCGGCACGCGGACGAGCTGCGGGGCACCGGAAAGCGGTTTTTCCGGCAGCGGCGGCTCGGGGCGGATGGTGACGGTGACGGGGGTGGCTCCATGGCCGGGGCGGGGTCCGCTGCCTCCGGCACCTCCCGCCCGTTCGGATCCTGCCGGCGCTTCGCCGGATCGTCGGATCGCCGCTGGCGCGGCGACTCGGCGGCCGGGGACCCCGCTGCGTACCGCAGCTCCCCGGCGTTCGGAGCCTGCCGACGATTCACTGGATCGTCGGCTCGCCGCTGGCGCGGCGACCGGCTCCTCACCGCCCTTCCGCTTCAAGGCAGGCGCATGGCGGATCCGGACCTCGATGTCCCGCGCGGCAATCACGATCAGCCTTCGCACCGCGGCCTCGGCGGAGCGCAGGATGCGGCGGATGTGGAGAACGGCGTAGCGCGGCAGGGTCGCCGGGAGGACCGACGGAAGGGCGAACGAGCCGGCGGCGGCCTCGGGGGCGGCAGTGGAACCGGTCGGCGCGGGTGCCGTCCCGAAATCCAGCCCGGCGAGCGCGAAGAGCTCGCGCAGGATGCGCTGCAGGTCCCTGCGGTTTCTCTCCATCGCCAGTGCCCAGTCGAACTGCATCGTCCGTCTCCCAAGCCGCACCATGCGGCCGGAACAAGGATAGATGCGTGGCGGGAACGGTGGACAAACCCGGCCGTCACCCGCGGGAAAAGCGAAGGCGTTTTCTTGGGATTTCAATCACCTGATGACTTTTTCTGAAAATTCATGGAAACAACCATGTCCAACGCACGGGAACGAAAACGTGCCCGCCTACACCGTCAGGTGCTTCCGCACGGCCGGGTCGTCGAGGCTTTCGGCAGACCCCTCGTGCACGATCTCGCCACGATCCATGATGTAAACCCTGTCGGCAAGCTCGCGGCAGAAATCGAGATACTGCTCGACCAGCAGGATGGAAATGCCCTTCTCGTCGCGCAGATATTGCAGCGCGCGACCGATATCCTTGATGATCGAGGGCTGGATGCCCTCGGTCGGCTCGTCGAGGACGAGAACGCGGGGCCGCGTGACCAGCGCGCGGCCGATGGCGAGTTGCTGCTGCTGGCCGCCCGACAGGTCGCCGCCGCGCCGCGACAGCATGGATTTCAGCACCGGGAACAGCTCGAACACGTCTTCCGGCACGGTGCGCTCCTTTCGCGGCAGCCGCGCATAGCCGGTCTCGAGGTTTTCCTTCACGGTCAGGAGCGGGAAGATCTCGCGGCCCTGGGGGACATAGGCAAGCCCCCTGCCCGCCCGCGCATGCGGCGCGCCCGCAAGCGCCTCGCCGTCCAGCGCGATCTCGCCCTTGCGGATCGGCAGGTGCCCGGTCACCGCCCGCAGCAGCGACGACTTTCCGACGCCGTTGCGCCCGAGGATGCAGGTGATCTTTCCGGACTCGGCCCTCGCCGATACGCCGCGCAGCGCCTGCGCTGCGCCGTAGAACAGGTCGACATCGGAAACGGTCAACGCGGTCATGACGAGACTGCCTCCCAAAGGAATTCGGTCGCGAAGCCGCCGGCACATGCCCTGCCGACGACTTCGCCCGGCCCCCGCCGGATGGTATGAACGATCATTCCGGTCATCGCCCCAGATAGCTTTCGATCACGCGCTCGTCGGCGCTGACATGGTCGAGCGACCCCTCCGCCAGCACGGATCCCTCGGCCAGCACCGTCACCTTGACGTCGAGATCGCGGATGAAGGTCATGTCGTGCTCCACGACGACGACCGCCTTCTCGCCGGCGATTTCGCGCAGCAGCCGCGCGGTCTCCACCGTCTCGGCGTCGGTCATGCCGGCCACCGGCTCATCGACCAGCAGCAGCTTCGGGTCCTGCGCCAGCAGCATTCCGATCTCCAGCCACTGCTTCTGGCCGTGCGACAGATCGGCGGCGAGGTCGGCGCGGCGATGGCCGAGGCGGATCGTGTCGAGGATCGCGTCGATGCGCGCCTTCTGTTCGGCAGACGTGTCGGAAAACAGCGTCGACAGGATGCCGTGATCGCGCTTGAGCGCCAGTTCCAGGTTGTCCTCGACCGTGTGGCTCTCGAACACGGTCGGCTTCTGGAACTTGCGGCCGATGCCGAGCCGCGCGATGTCCGACTCGTCGTGGCGGGTCAGGTCCACCGTGCCCTCGAACAGCACGGTCCCCTCGTCGGGCCGCGTCTTGCCGGTAATGATGTCCATCATCGTGGTCTTGCCGGCGCCGTTGGGGCCGATGATGGCGCGCATCTCCCCGTGTTCGACGGTGAAGGACAGGTCGTTGATCGCCCTGAAGCCGTCGAAGGAGACGGAGACACCGTCGAGATAGAGTAGCGATTGCGTCAGCCTGTCGGTCATTCGGCAGCCTCCACTTCGGCCGGAAGGGTTTCCTCGATCCGGTCGGCCTCCTTCCGGCGCGCGCGCAGCCGCGTGAAACCGGCGGAAAACAGCCCGACGATACCCTTCGGCAGGAACAGCGTCGTTGCGACGAACAGCGCGCCCAGCGCGAACAGCCAGATTTCCGGGAAGGCGGCGGTGAAGTAGCTCTTGCCGCCATTGACGGCGATGGCGCCGATGATCGGTCCGACCAGCGTGCCGCGCCCGCCGACGGCCGTCCAGATCACCACCTCGATGGAATTGGCCGGGGCGAATTCGCCGGGATTGATGATGCCGACCTGCGGCACGTAGAGCGCACCGGCGACGCCCGCCATCATCGCCGAGACGACGAAGGCGAATAGCTTGATGTGCTCGACCCGGTAGCCGATGAAGCGGGTGCGGCTCTCGGCATCGCGCACGCAGACCAGCACCTTGCCGAAGCGCGAATTGACGATGCCAGAGCAGATGACGAAGGCGATGGCGAGCGCGATCGCCGTGGCGGCGAACAGCGCGGCGCGGGTCTCCTGCGCCTGCACGGAATGGCCGAGAATGTCCTTGAAGTCCGTCAGGCCGTTGTTTCCGCCGAAGCCCATCTCGTTGCGGAAGAAGGCGAGCAGCAGCGCGTAGGTCAGCGCCTGGGTGATGATCGACAGGTAGACGCCGGAGACACGGCTGCGGAAGGCGAACCAGCCGAAGACGAAGGCGAGCGCGCCGGGCACCAGCAGCACCATCAGCGCGGCGAACCAGAACTGGTCGAAGCCGTACCAGTACCAGGGCAGCTCCTTCCAGTTCAGGAACACCATGAAATCCGGCAGGACCGGGTGGCCGTAGACGCCGCGCGTGCCGATCTGGCGCATAAGGTACATGCCCATGGCATAGCCGCCGAGCGCGAAAAAGGCGCCGTGGCCGAGCGAGAGGATGCCGCAATAGCCCCAGACGAGATCGAGCGCCAGCGCCAGCATGGCGTAGGTGAGATACTTGCCGGCGAGCGCCATGATGTGCGTCGGCACGTGCAGCGGATGCGAAACCGGCAGCACCAGGTTCGACAGCGGGACGAGGACGGCGACGGCGAGCAGCGCCAGCGCCACCCAGATGGCCTTGCGATCGAGCGCGCGGAAAAGGAAACCGGTGATCATGCCTCGACCGACCTCCCCTTGAGCGCGAACAGGCCGCGCGGGCGTTTCTGGATGAACAGGATGATGAAGACGAGGATCAGTATCTTCGCCAGCACCGCCCCGGCATAGGGCTCGAGAAACTTGTTGGCGACGCCGAGCGTCAGTGCCCCGACCAGGGTGCCCCACAGATTGCCGACGCCCCCGAACACGACGACCATGAAGGAGTCGATGATGTAGCCCTGTCCGAGATTGGGCGAGACATTGTCGATCTGGCTGAGCGCCACGCCCGCAATGCCGGCAATGCCCGAGCCGAGCGCGAAGGTGAAGGCATCCACCCAGGGCGTGGCGATGCCCATGGAGGAGGCCATCGCCCGGTTCTGCGTCACCGCGCGCATCTGCAGGCCGAAGCGGGTGCGCTTGAGCACAACCAGCAGTATGGCGAAGACGACCAGGGAGAAGACAACGATCCACAGCCGGTTGGTGGTAATCAGCATCTCGCCGACCTCGAAGGAGCCGGACATCCATGACGGGTTGCCGACTTCCCGGTTGGTCGGCCCGAACACGGACCGGACGGCCTGCTGGAGGATCAGCGACACACCCCAGGTCGCAAGCAGCGTTTCCAGCGGCCGTCCGTAGAGGTAGCGGATGATGCCGCGCTCCATCACGAGACCGGCCGTGCCCGAGACGAGGAAAGCGAGCGGCAGGGCGATGGCGAGCGACCAGTCGAACAGGCCGGGCGCGGAGGTGCGGATGAATTCCTGCACCACGAATGTCGTGTAGGCGCCGAGCATCACCATCTCGCCATGGGCCATGTTGATGACGCCCATCACGCCGAAGGTGATGGCGAGGCCGATGGCGGCGAGCAGAAGGACGGAGCCGAGCGAGATGCCGTACCAGACATTCTGGCCGGCGGACCAGAAGGCGAGCGACTTCTCCACGGCGGCGACGGCGCTTGCGGCGGCCTTCGCCACCGCGTCCTCGCCGTCGGCGGCCGCGGCCAGCACCGCGAGCACGTCACGTCCGCCGCGGTCCCGCAGCACGGCGACGGCTTCCAGCCTGTCGGCCTCCGGCAAATCCGATTGCAGCACGGCGGCGGCACGGGCTTCGACAAAGGCGGTCCGGACGTCGGCCACGGCCTCCCCGGCGATCACCGCATCAAGGGTTTCGATCATGTCCGGATCGGGCCGTGAAAACAGGGTTTCAGCGGCCTGCATGCGCACGGCGGGATCATTCGCCCTCAGCGTCAGGCCGGAAATCGCGTCCGCGATCTGGCGGCGGATCGAATTCTTGATCTTCACCTTGCGCAGCCCTTCACCGGCAATGCCGGCAGGTTCCAGCGAAACGGGATCGAGCAGGTCGGAACCGCGCACGACGAAGACCGCGCCGTCGCTCTCGCGCACCTGCAGGAGCCCCCGGGACAGGGCATCGAGCGCAGGCGCGGCGGCGGGATCGCCGAGCCCGGCAATTTCCTCGACGATCGCCTCGGTGTCCTTGAACTTCTTCGCTTCGGCGAATTTCGCGATCGTCTCGCGCAGGGCCGCATCGTCGGCATGGACGGGACCGCTCGCCGCCAGCAGGAGGGCCAGGAGGCCCGTAAGGAGATGGATCAGCCGCATGGCCTGGTCAAAAATCTTTCCGGGTGGGAGTTCGGAGCGAGGGGAAGCCGGCAAGCCGGCTTCCCCGGATTCCAGGGTGTCAGGAGGCGGACCCCAGGCACTCTTCGGTCTCGGTGTTGTAGTTGCCGCATTTCAGGTCGACCCAGTCGGACTTGAGCGGCTTGGATTCCGGCAGGAAGTCGGACCAGGCATCGCCCGGCACGAGATCCTCGGTCTCCCACACGACCTCGAACTGGCCGTCGTCCTGGATCTCGCCGATCAGCACCGGCTTGGTGATGTGGTGGTTTGGCAGCATGGTGGAGATGCCGCCGGTCAGGTTCGGCGCCTCGATGCCCGGCAGCGCGTCGATGACGGCGTCGGGATCGGTGGTGCCGGCCTTCTCGACCGCCTTAACCCACATGTTGAAGCCGATATAGTGGGCTTCCATCGGGTCGTTGGTCACGCGGTCCTCGCCCATGCGCGCCTTCCAGGCGGCGATGAACTCGGCATTGGCCTCGGTCTCGACGGACTGGAAGTAGTTCCAGGCGGCGAGATGGCCGACCAGCGGCGTGGTGTCGAGACCGGCAAGCTCTTCCTCGCCGACCGAGAAGGCGACGACCGGGATGTCGGAAGCCTCGATGCCCTGGTTGCCCAGTTCCTTGTAGAACGGAACGTTGGCGTCGCCGTTGATGGTCGAGACCACGGCGGTCTTCTTGCCCGCCGAGCCGAAGGCCTTGATGTCTGCCACGATCGTCTGCCAGTCTGAATGACCGAACGGCGTGTAGTTGATCATGATGTCTTCCTCGGCAACGCCCTTGTCCTTGAGATAGGCTTCGAGGATCTTGTTGGTCGTGCGCGGATAGACGTAGTCGGTGCCGGCCAGGACCCAGCGCTCGACGCCTTCCTCGTTCATGAGGTAGTCGACGGCGGGTATGGCCTGCTGGTTCGGCGCGGCGCCGGTGTAGAAGACGTTGCGCTGGCTCTCCTCGCCCTCGTACTGGACGGGATAGAAGAGGATCGAGTTCAGCTCCTCGAAGACGGGCAGGACCGACTTGCGGGACACCGAGGTCCAGCAGCCGAACACGACATCGACACCGTCGCCGGTTATCAGCTCGCGCGCCTTTTCGGCAAAGAGCGGCCAGTCGGAAGCCGGGTCGACGACAACGGCCTCGAGTTTCTTGCCGAGAACGCCACCCTTCTTGTTCTGCTCGTCGATGAGCATGAGCATGACATCCTTGAGCGTCGTCTCCGAGATGGCCATCGTGCCGGACAGGGAGTGCAGGACGCCGATCTTGATCGTTTCTTCCTGCGCCTGTGCCGGGGACATCAGCGCGCTCGCCGTCATTGCGGCGCCGGCAGCGATGCCCGCTATTGTGTTGCGAATGGGTTTCATCGGTGGTTCCTCACGTTGGTGACGCTGGGGGAGCAGCAATCGCCGTGCCAACCGAGGAAACCCCGGGGAACCGGATTGGATTAGTTGTTTTCAATCAGGCTATTACGCACGCAATCTAAACCAATATTCGGAAATCGGAATAAATGCTGCCCATGCACGTCAAAGCGGCAAGGAGCCGGAATTATGCATATTTTGTAGGCGGCGCCTGAAACTGCCCATTTTTTAGCCTTTTCGGGACAGGCAGGCGGCCGGGCTATTTCGCGCCCCTGCGCGCGGCTGCGAGAGCGGCCTTCAGCACGTCGGGATCGCCGATCTTCTCTGCCAGGATCATGATCAGCAGGGCATCCATGCGGACGCACTGCTCGAGGGTCAGCCCCTCGTGCGCCTCCACGAGCGCCTCGTAGAAGGCCTCCGCATCGCGCTTCCACCGGTTCCTTGCTGAATCGTCGGTCATATCCAGTCGCCCCTCCCGCCATGGCGCAGCGACGCACGGCACTGCAACGGCGTCCACGTCACTCCGCGTCCCCCGCCCCCGGTGCCGGGCGGGCACGCAGGCCGTTGAGAATAATGTCGACATGCGCCTTAGCATAGGCCTCGACGTCCAGCGGATCGTGGGGATCGAAGGTCAGGCGCCAGATGGCAGCTGCGATGGCCGGAGCGACGATGGCGATCGGCTGGTCCACCGGCAGGTCGGGGCGGAACTCGCCGCGCTCCACGCCCCGCTTCAGGATGGTGGTCAACATCCCCTTCCCGAACTTCACCGTGTTGGCATGGTAATATTCCACGACGTCGGGAAAGCGCGGCCCCTCGGCAATCAGGATGCGGATGATCTCGCGGGCATCGCCGCGCACCAGCTTGTCGTACAGGACCCCGAAAACGAGCCGGAGCAGATCTTCCGTGTCGCCGGGGAACGTGTCCACCATTCCCTGCATGTCGGCGATGGCCGGCTCGATGCGCGACCGGATGGCCTCCTTGAACAGGGCCTCCTTGCTCTCGAAATAGAGATAGATGGTACCCTTCACCACATCCGCGCGCGCGGCGATGTCCTCCATTCGCGTCGCCGCGTAGCCCTTCTCGGCGAACTCCGCCAGCCCCGCCTCGATCAACTCGGCGGGCCGCGCCTCCTTGCGGCGGCGCCTGCGCCTGGGAGCGGGCCTGCCCCGCCTGTCGTCCTGCTTAGCCATCGCGCTTTAATTGCCACCTTGCGTCGGCCAAGACAATGCCGCCCGGGCGGGGTAAGCTTTTGTTCGCTCTTGCCGTCTACGACAATGGGGCACCAACCGGAACGCGCGGAATTGCATACCCTTATTCTCGACAACGATACCGATTGTGCCGGCGCCGAGAGAACATTGTGTTCCCTCGGCTTCGACGACATCGACTGTCGCTCCGAGGGAGCCGGCGCGCTCGACGCGATCGTCAAGGCCGATCCGCCCTACGATCTCGTGCTGCTCGATCTCAACATGCCCGGCATCGACGGCCTCGCCTTGCTGCGCGCCCTGGCCGAGGCCCGCTTCGACGGCGGCATCGTGCTGTTGAGCGGCGGCAGCCAGACCATCCTTTCCTCGGCGCGTCACATCGCCGGGAAGCAGGGCCTCAAGATCCTCGGCACCCTTGCCAAGCCGGTCGCCGCCGACCGGCTGCGGGACATCATCCGGCGGGCGCAGGCGGAACGCCCGAAGGAGAAGACGGAGTTTACGCCCGCGCACCCGGCCGGCCAATCCGGCCTCGTGCCGCTGCTTCACTATCAGCCGCAGATCGACATACGCGATGAAAGCGTGGTCGGGGCGGAAGCGCTGCTGCGCTGCCGCGCGCCGGACGGCACGCTATACGGCCCCGAGGCGCTGCTGGCCGGCCAGGAAGCCGTCGCCCCGCGCGTCGAACTGGCCGTATCGATGTTCGACGTGCTGTGCGCCGACATGAAGGCGCTAGAAAGCCGGACCGGCTGGGACAAGAACGTCTCCTTCAACATCGACGCACGCGTCCTGGAACGAGGCGACCTGCTGCCCCGGATCAAGGCCGCGGTGAAACGCCACGGCATCGAACCCGGCCGTATCACCATCGAACTGACGGAGGCCAGGCTCCCGCGCGACGCGACCCGCCTGCTCGAGGTGATCGCGCGGCTCGGCATGGCCGGCTTCGAGATGTCGCTGGACGACTTCGGCACCGGCGCTTCGAATTTCGAGCTGCTGCGCGAAGGGGCCTTCAACGAGGTCAAGTTCGACAAGTCGATCCTCCAGGCCGCAGCCCGCGGCGACGACGTTTCGCGCAGGTTCCTGCAGATCGTGGTCGATATCGCGCAGACCCTGGACATTCGCGTGGTCGCCGAGGGGATCGAGAGCGAACGCGACATCGCCTGCATGAAGGAACTGGGCATAACGATCGCTCAGGGATACCGGTTTTCCAGGCCCTCTGATCTCGACGGGTTCGCGCGGATGCTCGCCGCCGACGGACGGACAATCCGACCGGAAGCCTGACCCCTTAACGCGACCAGACGCGCGTTCGCGATACGGTTCCACCACCGGAACGTGTGCGACTAACCGTGCACGACGCATCCGCGCGGCTGCAGTTTCGCGTGCGTGTCGCGGTTCCGCCATGGGGACCGACCGCGGTACGCGTAGCCGTGCACTCGCCATTCGCACAGCTGCGAACATGCGTCGAGGAGCCGCCATGGATGCCGGTGGTGGAGCGGATCGCCGTGCAGCTTCCGTTGCCGCAATCGACCGTCCGGCTGTGCGATGTCACGCGCGGCGCGACATGGGGCGGATAGTAGGTCCAGCGACCGTACCAGGGATAGCCGACATACCAGGTATCCCAGTATGCGCGGTCGTAGGTGACGACGACGACACCGGCCTGCGCCGCGACTGCCGGCGTCACGACCACGGGCGCGCCTCGCCAGACGATCTGCACGTAGCGCGCATGAACCCAGCCGCGCTTGCCGGCCCAGGCCACGTCGCACCAGCTGAAATCGGCCACGCAGCCATGCGTGACAACGCGCGCTCCACGCGGAATGACGGTCACGACGGGATAGGCAGTCGCCGGCCCCGCGCGCATGTTGACGTCGGTGGTGGCGATCGCCGGCGTCGCCGCCGATGCGGGAATTGCGGCGATGCCGAGCAGCACCAGCCCGGCGGCGAGCAGAAGGAGAATGCGTGTCATGGTCTATCCTTTCGGCCAAGCGCGCACGGGCCGATTGCCCGCGCCTCGACAAGTGACACGCATGCAAGTGGCCGCACCTACGCGGACAGGCCGAAAAATCTTCCGGAAACTCCCCTACGCCCCGGCCAGCCGGACCGCGGCATCCACGATGCCCGCCGCCGAAGGCAGCGTCGCCGCATAGGCCGGGCCGGTGGCGATGAAACTGTCCTCCGCCGCAACCCGGGCAAAGGACTTCACTCCGCTTTCCGCCATCAGCGCCATCAGCGCCTCCGACTGCGAGCCGGTGCGCCGGCACTCGTCCACGATCAGCACGTGGCGGCAGCCGGAAACTGCGTCGAGGATCGCCTTTTCGGGCAAGGGCGCAATCCAGCGCATGTCGACGATGCGCGGCTCGATCCCGTGATCCTCGATCAGCCTTTTTGCCGCCTGGTGGGCGAGGTAGCAGCCATTGCCGTAGGTGACGATGGCAAGATGCTCGCCGATCCCCTCCACGGCGACCTCGCCGAGCGGTATGCGCCGATCCGGTGACGGGTAACGGCGCATCCACAGCCCGTCCTTCTCGGCGTGCAGGTCTCGCATGGGATAGAGGGCGATGGGTTCCACGAATACGCAGACGCGCTGTTCCTCGCGTGCGAGGCGCACGCATTCGCGCAGCATCATCGCCGCATCCTCGCCGTTCGAGGGACATGCGATGACGATGCCCGGAATGTCGCGCAGCACGGCCAGCGAGTTGTCGTTGTGGAAATGGCCGCCGAAACCCTTCTGGTAGCCCAGCCCGGCGATGCGCACGACCATCGGGTTCGCATATTGCCCGTTGGAGAAGAAGGGCAGCGTCGCCGCCTCCCCGCGCAACTGGTCCTCGGCATTGTGCAGATAGGCGAGGAACTGGATCTCGGGGATCGGCACGAAGCCGTTGTGCGCCATGCCGATGGCAAGTCCCAGGATCGACTGCTCGTCGAGCAGCGTGTCGATGACGCGATGGCGGCCGAAGCGCTCGGAGAGTTTCTGGGTCACGCCGTAGACGCCGCCCTTGGCGCCGACATCCTCGCCGGCCAGCACGATCTCGCGATGTTCAAGCATGAGATCGGTCAGCGCCCAGTTGATGAGCTTCGCCATGGGCTGCGGCTGTTCCAGCGCCCTGAAGTCGCCGCCGAAGGCCTGTTCCCGCTCCTCTTCCGACGGGCCGTTTGTGGGCGCGCAGGCCCGCTTCGGCGGGACCAGGCTCGCCATCACCTCCGCGACGGTCTTCAACCGCGGCCGGGCGACGACCCGCTCCATCTCGGCCTCGCATTCCGCCTCGACCTCGGCATAGAGCGCCGCGGCCTCGCCGGGCGCGAGATATCCGGCGGCCGCGAGCCGCGCCGCCGTGTGCACCAGCGGGTCGTTGTCCTCCGCCTGCTCGATCTCGGCTTTCCGCCTGTAGGCTGCCTCGATGTCCGACCCGGCATGGCCGAACAGCCGCACGGTCTTCACGTGCAGGAACACGGGCTGGCGTTTCCGGCGGGCGAACGCCGCCGCCTTCAGGGCCGTCGCATGGGTGTCGAAGATGTCGAGTCCGTTGCAGGAGAAATATGCCAGTCCCGCCCGCTTGGAGAAATTGGCCTCGATCCAGCCCGGCGGCGTCCTCACGGAGATGCCGATGCCGTTGTCCTCGCAGACGAAGATCAGCGGCAGCGGCACGCCCTGGTAGGCGGTCCAGGCTGCCGTGTTGAACGCGCCCTGCGCCGTGGAATGGTTGGCCGAGGCGTCGCCGAAGGAGCACATCACGACCGCATCCTGCGGAAGCGCCCGGTGCTCGGGATTGATCCGCTTCGCGAGCCCGACGGAATAGGCCGCGCCCACCGCCTTCGGCAGGTGGCTGGCGATCGTCGAGGTCTGCGGCGGGATTGCCAGTGCCTTCGATCCCAGCACCTTGTGCCGGCCGCCGGAGATCGGGTCCTCCGACGAGCAGGCGAAGGAAAGCAGCATGTCGCGGATCGGGTTCTGCCCGCCGACCTGGGCGGAGCGCTGCACCTGGAACGCACCGTCGCGGTAATGCAGGAAGGCCATGTCGGTGGGACGCAGCGCGGCGGCAACGGCGGCCATGCCCTCGTGGCCTGACGAGCCGATGGTGTAGTAGCCCAGCCCCGCCTTCTGCATCTTCCGCCCCATCCGGTCGAGATGGCGCGAGATGCATTGCGAGCGGAAGATGCCGATGGCGGACTCGCGATCGAGCGACAGCTCGCGCGGCAGGCCGGCCGGCGGAAGATCTCCGGCAGCGACGCGGTGAAGGAACCGCCGGTGAACGTGTTCGGCGCGATCGGCGGTCATCTCAGAAGAACGCCTGCAACCCGGTCTGTGCCCGTCCGAGGATCAGGGCGTGCACGTCATGCGTGCCCTCGTAGGTGTTGACCGTCTCGAGGTTCGCCATGTGGCGGAACACCTGGAACTCCTCGGAAATGCCGTTGCCGCCGTGCATGTCGCGCGCCATGCGCGCGATGTCGAGCGCCTTGCCGCAATTGTTGCGCTTGATGAGCGAGATCATCTCCGGCGCCGCATTGCCCTCGTCCATCAGCCGGCCGACGCGCAGCGCCGCCTGCAGGCCCAGCGCGATCTCCGTCTGCATGTCGGCGAGCTTCTTCTGGAACAGCTGCGTCTGCGCCAGCGGCTTGCCGAACTGCCTGCGGTCGAGACCGTATTGGCGTGCCGCGTGCCAGCAGAACTCCGCCGCGCCCATCGCGCCCCAGGCGATCCCGTAGCGCGCCCGGTTGAGGCAGCCGAACGGACCCTTCAGCCCCTCCACGCCCGGCAGGAGCGCATCCTCGCCCACCTCGACATTGTCCAGCACGATCTCGCCCGTCACCGAGGTGCGCAGGGAAAGCTTGCCGGCGATCTTCGGCGCCGACAGGCCCTTCAGGCCCTTTTCCAGCACGAAGCCGCGGATCTTGCCGCCATGGGCCTCCGACTTCGCCCAGACGACGAAGACATCGGCGATCGGGGCGTTGGATATCCACATCTTGGAGCCGTTCAGCACGTAGCCGCCGTCGCTCTTGCGCGCCGTGGTCTTCATGGAACCGGGATCGGAGCCGGCATCCGGCTCGGTCAGGCCGAAACAGCCGATCCACTCGCCCGAGGCGAGCTTCGGCAGGTATTTCCGGCGCTGCTCCTCCGAGCCATAGGCGTGGATCGGGTACATGACCAGCGAGGATTGCACGCTCATCATGGAGCGGTAGCCGGAATCGACACGCTCGACCTCGCGGGCGATCAGGCCATAGGCGACATAGCTCGCACCGGCGCCGCCATATTGCTCCGGCACGGTGACGCCGAGCAGGCCCATCTCTCCCATTTCGGCGAAGATGGAGGGATCCACCGTCTCGTTGGCGAATGCCTCGATGACGCGCGGTTGCAGCCTGTCCTGCGCGAAGGCATGCGCGCCGTCGCGCAGCATGCGCTCCTCGTCGCTCAGCTGGCCGTCGAGGCGAAAAGGATCCTCCCAGGAAAACGAGCCGAGTTCCGGCGCGGTTACATCGCCCATCTTGTCCCTTTCATGCGTGTCTGGCGGCACGGGCCGCAGGCGCGCCCGGCACGGGCGCCGGTGCACAAAAGCAATGCGCATGCCGGGTGTCAATCGGGCGGAACGTCTTCGCGAAGGCGGTGCGGCGTCAGGCCGCTTCCTTCCTGTTTATCGCGTGGCTGAGCAGGTAGCGGGCGAACAGCGGCAGGCTAGCGGCCCCCAGAACCCGCGCATTGGCGCCGACCTCGGCGCGCTGGATATTCGGCTTCTCGATTCCCTGCCAGTCGACCGTATCCAGGGACCGCCGCGCCGCCGCGACGATGCGCTCGCCGACCGCGGCCGGAAAGCCGCCATCCACGAGCACGGCCTCGAAGTCGATGACAGAGCACACCGACACGGCGGCGATCGCAAGGCTCTCGCCGGTCATCTCGATCCAGTCCGAGAGATGGGGCTCGAACCGGTCCCAGCCGTCGGGATCGAGCCACAACGGCGACGGGTCGATGCCCGCTTCCTTCAGCCGCGTTTCCAGGACGAAGATCGAGGCACTGTCGATCAACTGGTCGCCCTTGCGGTCATGATGGCGGATCGGCAGCGTGCCGAATGCACCGGCATTTCCGGTGCGCCCGGTGAAAATGGCGCCGTTGAGGACGACACCGCCGCCGATGAACGACCCGACGAAGAAATAGGCGAAATCGGAATATTCGCGCCCCAGACCGAAGACGTTCTCGGCGCCGCAGGCGCAACTTGCGTCATTCTCCACGAAAACCGGCAGGCGCGTGAAACGGGCAATCTCCTCGCCGAAGCTGAAATCCCGCCAGGCCTCCATCTCCGCCGCCGGTGCGCCGAGCTGTTCCGGCCAGTTCCACAACTCGAACGGTGCGGCAATGCCGATCCCGGCTACGCGACCCCACTGGACGTCGTCGAGCTGGCCCCTCGCCTTTTCGAGCCCTTCGCGGAGGAATTCCATCATCCTGCCGGGCAGCGGATAGCGATAGTGGACCCGCTCCTGCATCCGGATCGCGCCGGTGAAATCCATCAACACCAGCGCGGCGGAGCGGCGCCCGATCTTCATGCCGATGGAGAAAACGCCGTCGGGATCAAGCGCCATTGGAGTGGATGGCTGGCCAATGCGCCCGCGTACCGGCTCGCCGCGCAGCACAAGCCCGTCATTCTCCAGCCCGCGCATGATGACCGAGACCGTTTGCGCCGACAGGCCGGTCATGCGCGTCAGTTCCGATTTCGGCATTGCGCCGAAACGGCGCAGAAGCGTCAGGATCAGCTTCTCGTTGTAAATGCGCATGCCGCTCTGATTGGTGCCGCGCAGCTGCGCGCCGCCGGACTCGCTCACCGGCATGGACATCTCCTCCGACCAGGCCATGCCGAACTCTCCCCGCCTCTCAATCTCGGCCACGACTTACCCGGATTCGTCATCTGGGGGTACCTCCTGCATCGAAAGAATGTGCATGTGCGCCGATCCTGTCAATAATTAAATCATGATGAATTAGTTATTGACAGATGCGCATGGTTGTTGTTCCATTTTTGCAGGTCGAGCGTTTGAGGCGTCCGCACACGCCCTTCGCGTCAACCGCCCCGGACAAACGGGTCCGGGTTTTCAACTCCTGGGAGGAAATCGTGAAGAAGCATCTACTCGCAGCATCCGCCGCGCTCGCACTTGCCGCGGCATTCGCCGTCCCCGCATCCGCGCAGGACAACACCATCGCCTGCCTGATCACCAAGACCGACACCAATCCCTTCTTCGTCAAGATGAAGGAAGGCGCCGCAGCCAAGGCCGAGGAACTCGGCATCGAGTTGAAGAGCTTCGCCGGCAAGATCGACGGCGACCATGAGACCCAGGTGCAAGCCATCGAGACCTGCATCGCCGACGGCGCCAAGGGCATCCTGCTGACGGCCTCGGACACCTCGTCCATCGTCTCGTCCGTCCAGCAGGCGCGCGATGCGGGCATGCTCGTCATCGCCCTCGACACCCCGCTCGATCCGATCGACGCGGCCGATGCGACCTTCGCCACCGACAACTTCAAGGCGGGCGAGCTGATCGGCCAGTGGGCTGCCGCCACGCTCGGCGACGAGGCCGCCAACGCGAAGATCGCCATGCTCGACCTCGCCGTCAGCCAGCCGACAGTCGGCGTGTTGCGCGACCAGGGGTTCCTTCAGGGCTTCGGTATCGACCTCGGCGATCCGAACAAGTGGGGCGACGAGACCGATCCGCGCATCGTCGGCCATGACGTGACATCAGGCAACGAGGAAGGCGGCCGCAAGGCGATGGAGAACCTGCTGGCCACCGACCCGATGATCAACGTCGTCTACACGATCAACGAACCGGCCGCTGCCGGCGCCTATGAGGCGCTGAAGGCGATCGGACGGGAGAACGACGTGCTTATCGTCTCGGTCGACGGCGGCTGCCCGGGCGTGCGGAATGTCGCCGAGGGCATCATCGGCGCCACCTCGCAACAGTACCCGCTGCTGATGGCTTCCAAGGGTATCGAGGCCATCGCCCAGTTTGCCAAGGACGGCACCAAGCCCCAGCCGACGGAGGGCAAGGACTTCTTCGACACCGGCGTCGCCCTTGTTACGGACAAGCCTGCGGATGGCGTGCCGTCCATTTCGGTGAAGGAAGGCATGGACCTTTGCTGGGGTTAATCGCCTAAATCGTGTAGGATGAAGCGGGGAGACCGTCGCAACGGTCCCCCCGCCGGACAACCAGAAGCGACAGGCGCCCGATCCGGGGCACGTCACGTCGCGCAATTCCGGATCACGGAGGAGGAGCATGGCCGACAGCATCGGCAAGGGGCAGGATTTCGAGGCCGCCCTCGCCCACACCCCCGCACAGGTCGCAGAGTTCGAAGACCATACCGATAGCCTCATAAGCAGGCTGCAGCACGCGCTGCACCAGACACCGTCGCTGGTGCCGCTGATCGTCCTGCTGATGTCCATTCTGATTTTCGGGTTGCTGCTGGGCTCGAAATTCTTCTCGCCCTTCGCCCTGACGCTGATCCTGCAGCAGGTGCAGATCGTCGGCATCGTGGCCGCGGCCCAGAGCCTTGTCATCCTGACCGCCGGCATCGACCTGTCGGTCGGCGCAATCATGGTGCTGAGCTCGGTGGTGATGGGACAGTTCGCATTCCGCTACGGCCTGCCACCCGGCATTGCGGTCTTCTGCGGCCTCGTCTGCGGCACTCTGTGTGGCTTCATCAACGGATTTCTCGTCGCCCGCGTCAAGCTGCCCCCCTTCATCGTGACGCTGGGCATGTGGCAGATCGTTCTGGCGACAAACTTCCTCTATTCCGCCAACGAGACCATCCGCGCGCAGGACATCGAGGCGCAGGCGCCCCTGCTCCAGTTCTTCGGCAACAAGATCAACATAGGCGGCGCGATCTTCACCTTCGGCGTCATCTTCATGATCCTGCTGGTGCTCGTCCTCGCCTATGTGCTCCGCCACACGGCCTGGGGACGCCATGTCTACGCGGTCGGTGATGATCCGGAAGCCGCCGAACTGTCCGGCGTCAACGTCAAGCGCACGCTTATCTCGGTCTACATGCTGTCCGGCCTGATCTGCGCCTTCGCCGGCTGGGCCCTGATCGGCCGCATCGGCTCGGTGTCGCCGACCTCCGGCCAGCTCGCCAATATCGAGAGCATCACCGCCGTGGTGATCGGCGGCATATCGCTGTTCGGCGGCCGCGGTTCCGTTCTCGGCACCCTGTTCGGCGCCCTGATCGTCGGCGTCTTCACCCTCGGCTTGCGCCTGCTCGGAGCGGACGCGCAATGGACCTACCTGCTGATCGGCGTGCTCATCATTGCCGCCGTCGCAGTCGACCAGTGGATCAGAAAGGTTTCGGCATGAGCGAACCCATTCTCACCGCCCGCAATCTCGTCAAGCGCTACGGCAAGGTCGTCGCTCTCGACCATTGCGACTTCGACCTGATGCCGGGCGAGATCCTCGCCGTCATCGGCGACAACGGCGCCGGCAAGTCGACGCTGATCAAGGCCATCTCCGGCGCGGTCACGCCCGATGCCGGAGAAATATGGATGGAGGGCCGGCGCCTTCATTTCACCTCGCCCAACGACGCCCGGGAAGCAGGCATCGAGACTGTCTACCAGACGCTTGCCATGTCCCCGGCCCTGTCCATCGCCGACAACATGTTCATGGGTCGCGAACTGCGCAAGCCGGGCATCATGGGCAAGCTGCTCCGCCAACTCGACCGACCGGCGATGGAGAAATTCGCCCGCGAGAAGCTGAACGAACTCGGCCTGTTGACGATCCAGAACATCAACCAGGCCGTCGAGACACTGTCCGGCGGCCAGCGCCAGGGCGTGGCGGTGGCGCGCGCGGCGGCTTTCGGTTCGAAGGTCATCATCCTGGACGAGCCCACGGCAGCGCTTGGCGTCAAGGAATCGCGGCGCGTACTGGAACTGATCCAGGACGTGAAATCGCGCGGCATCCCGATCATCCTGATCTCGCACAACATGCCGCATGTCTTCGAGGTCGCCGACCGCATCCATGTCCACCGGCTGGGCAAGCGGCTCTGCGTCATCAACCCGAAGGACTACACAATGTCCGACGCCGTCGCCTTCATGACCGGGGCCGCGGAGCCGCCGGCGGAAGCGATCGCGGCCTGAATCTTTTTCTCAGCTTCCCGCGCCAACCGATTCACGGGACATGAAAAACGGGGCCGCTCACGCGGCCCCGTTTCGTTTCGTGCAATCGCCGGATAGCGACTACTTGATCATGTTGGTGATCTTGTCGGTCCAGGCGCCTTCCGGCTTCTTGGTGATCACCGGGTCGGAACCGCCGGCCAGAAGCGTGTCGACGGTGCGTTCCGCGGCCGCGACGTCGAGCGTGCCGTCCGATCCGTCGATCAGCTTGGCGATCTCGCGCATCATGCGCTTCTGGTGCTTCTCCGTCTGGGCGCCCGTGGCGTCGTTGTCGAGCACGATCTCGGCTGCCTCGTCGGGATTCTCCGCGGCATAGTTCCAACCCTTCATGGAAGCCTTCACGAAACGGGCCAGCTTGTCGACCATGGCGTCGTCCTCGAGGCTTTCCTCGAGCACGTAGAGGCCGTCCTCAAGCGTGGCGACGCCCTGCTCCTCGTACTTGAAGACGACGAGATCCTCCGGCGTGAAGCCGGCATCGATCACCTGCCAGTACTCGTTGTAGGTCATGGTCGAGATGCAATCGGCCTGCTTCTGGATCAGCGGATCGACGTTGAAGCCCTGCTTGAGCACGGTCACGCCCTCTTCGCCGCCCTCGGTCGGAATGCCGAGCTGGCTCATCCAGGACAGGAACGGATACTCGTTGCCACCGAACCAGACGCCCAGTGTCCGGCCCTTGAAATCGGCCGGCGACGTGATGCCGGTTTCCTTCCGGCAGGTCAGCATCATGCCGGATTTCTTGAAGGGCTGGGCGATGTTGACCAGCGGAACGCCCTTTTCGCGCGTGGCGAGCGCGGACGGCATCCAGTCGACGACCACGTCGGCGCCGCCACCGGCGATCACCTGCGGCGGAGCGACATCAGGGCCGCCCGGCTTGATCTCCACGTCGAGTCCTTCCTCGTCGTAGAAACCCTTGTCCTTGGCGACGTAGTAGCCGGCGAACTGCGCCTGCGTCACCCATTTGAGCTGCAGCGTCAGCTCGTCCGCCGCCTGCGATGCGGTTGCCGTCACGGACAGTGCGACACCGGTTGCCAATGCAATCCATTTTCTCATGTTAGACACTCCTGCTTCGGTTGCGTGTTGGCACCCTTTTTTTCCCGCCTGTTTATGGGTCCTCCCAACCCTTAGTTTCTGTTTGACGGATGCCAGAATGTGACGGACCGCTCGATCAGGGCTATCAGCCCGTAGCTCAGCGACCCCGCCAATGCGGCGACAAAGATCTCTGCCCAGACCATGTCGACGTTCAGTCGGCCCACCTCCGCGGAGATGCGGAATCCCATCCCCACGATCGGCGTGCCGAAGAACTCGGCCACGATGGCGCCGATCAGCGCCAGCGTGGAATTGATTTTCAGTGCGTTGAAGATGAACGGCATCGCCGCCGGAAGCCGCAGCTTGAACAGCGTCTGCCAGTAGTTCGATGCGTAGGTGCGCATCAGGTCGCGCTCCATGTGCCCGGCGGCAGCCAGTCCCGCGACCGTGTTCACCAGCATGGGGAAGAAGGTCATGACAATGACGACCGCGGCCTTGGACTGCCAGTCGAAGCCGAACCACATCACCATGATCGGCGCGATACCGACGATCGGCAGCGCCGAGACGAGGTTGCCGACCGGCATGATGCCCGCCTTCAGGAAGGGCGACCGGTCCACCAGAATGGCGATCGCGAACCCGGCACCGCACCCGAGCAGGTAGCCCGAGATCACCGACTTGAGATAGGTCTGGCGGAAGTCGGCCCAGAGGATCGACACGGAATTCGTGATCCGCTCCCAGATCATCGTCGGCGGCGGCAGCAGCACCGCGGGCACGTCGAAGCCCCGCGTCACGCCCTCCCACAACACCAGCAGGGCGGCGCCGAAGAGAAGCGGAATCAGCAGGTTTATCAAAACCGCGGTTTCGCGCTTCTCCACCTTGACGGCCGACAGCCGCGCATTGGCATACCAGGCGGCCACCCAGAACAGCAGCGCGGCAACGAAGATACCGATTCCGCTCATCGTGCGCCCTCCGGTCTGACACCCATGCGCCTGTTGAGCCGGTCGCCCGCCAGTCCGACCAGCGTGACCAGCACGGCCGCCATGATCGCCGCGGCGAACAGCGCCGACCATATCTGGATCGTCTGGCCGTAATAGGAGCCGGCGAGCAGGCGCGCGCCGAGCCCGGCGACGGCCCCGGTCGGCAGCTCGCCGACAATGGCACCGACGAGACTTGCCGCGATCGCCACCTTCATCGACGTGAACAGGAACGGTACCGAGGACGGCCAGCGCAGCTTCCAGAACACGTCCGACCGCGACGCGCTGTAAGTCTTCATCAGGTCTAGGTGCATTGCCTCGGGCGAACGCAGCCCCTTCACCATGCCGACGGCGACCGGGAAGAAGGAGAGATAGGTCGAGATGAATGCCTTGGGAACCAGGCCTGTGATGCCGACCGCGTTGAGCACGACGATGATCATCGGCGCGATGGCGAGGATCGGTATCGTCTGCGAGGTGATGATCCACGGCATCAGGCTCTTGTCGAGCACGCGGCTGTGCACGATCCCCACGGCAAGCAGGATGCCGAGCACGGTGCCCATGACGAAGCCCAGCAGCGTCGCCGAGAGCGTGACCCAGCCGTGGTAGACGAGGCTGCGCTTGGACGTGATCTTCTTGTTGACCGTCGTCTCCCAGAGCTCGACAACGACCTGGTGCGGTGCGGGCAGGACCGGGCGTTCCTGCGCCATGGTCTTCGGCAGCACTTCCGAGAAGGAAATCTCCTTGCCGGCGCGCTCGGCCTGCGCGTATTCGAACGGCGCGTTGAGGATCGCGGCTGCGACGTACCAGATCGCAATTATGGCCGCGGCGACCGTGAGAACGGGAAGAATGCGGGACTTCAGCACGGCTGCGATACCTCAATCGTCATAGGCATGCCCTGCCCGAAGCCCCTCGCGCACCCGGTGCGCGATCTTCAGGAACTCCGGCGTCTCGCGGATGTCGAGCGGGCGCTCGTCGCCGAGATCGCAGTCGATCACGTCGTGGATGCGACCCGGACGCGGGCTCATCACCACGATCTTGGTCGACAGGAACACGGCCTCGGGGATCGAATGGGTGACGAAGACGACGGTCTTCTTCGTCGCCGCCCACAGCTTCAGGAGCTGTTCGTTGAGATGGTCGCGGACGATCTCGTCCAGCGCGCCGAACGGCTCGTCCATCAGCAGCATGTCGGGCTGCACGGCGAGCGCGCGGGCGATTGAGGCACGCTGCTGCATGCCACCCGAAAGCTGCCACGGGAACTTCTTCTCGAAGCCGGCAAGATCGACCAGTTCGAGATTCTCCGCAATCCGCCTTTCCCGCTCGGCCCTGTCTACGCCCATGACCTCCAGCGGCAGGGCGACGTTGTCGGCAATCGAGCGCCACGGGAACAGGGCCGCGGCCTGGAAGACATAGCCGTAGGCGCGCTTGAGGCGCGCCTCCTCCGGCGTCATGCCGTTGACCGAGATCGTCCCCTCGGTCGGCTTCTCGAGATCGGCGATGACCCGCAACAGCGTGGTCTTGCCGCAACCCGACGGGCCGATCAGGGAGACGAACTCTCCCTTCTCGATCGAGAGATCGATATTCGACAGGGCGTGAACCGGCCCGTCATTGGTCTGGAACGTAAGATTGAGTTTGTCGGCCTTGATGACGGTGTTCATTGTCCTGTCCGGTGCAAGCATGGGCAGATCACACCCCGCTCGCCGGGATGCCGGTCCGCTCGACTGGTCGCGGCGCTACCAGTTCCTTCCAGGTCGACAACGCCTTGTTGACCGCCTGGAACGGTTCGCGTGCGACGAACTTGCCGTGCCCCTCCTCGGTCCTGATCTCGCCGTCATGGACCACCACCTTGCCACGGGACAGGGTAAAGCGGGGCAACCCCTTCACATGCTTGCCTTCAAAGACGTTGTAGTCAATCGCGGACTGCTGCGTCTTCGCCGAGATCGTCTTCTCCTTCTCCGGGTCGAGAACGACGATATCGGCATCGGCACCAACAAGTATCGCGCCCTTTTTCGGGTACATGTTCAATATCTTGGCGATGTTTGTTGAAGTAACGGCCACGAACTCGTTCGGCGTCAGCCGCCCGGTGCTCACGCCGTAGGTCCACAGCATCGGCAACCGGTCCTCGAGACCGCCGGTGCCGTTCGGGATCTTGGTGAAGTCGCCGACGCCATAGCGCTTCTGCTCGGTGGTGAACGCGCAGTGATCGGTGGCAACGACCTGGAGCGATCCGGACTGCAGGCCGGCCCACAGCGAATCCTGGTGCTGCTTGTTGCGGAAGGGCGGGCTCATCACGCGCCGCGCGGCATGGTCCCAGTCCTTGTGAAAATACTCGCTCTCGTCGAGCGTCAGGTGCTGGATCAGCGGTTCGCCATAGACGCGTTTTCCCGCCTGGCGGGCGCGGCGGATCGCCTCGTGCGCCTGCTCGCAGGACGTGTGCACGACATAGAGCGGAACGCCGGCCATGTCGGCGATCATGATGGCGCGGTTGGTCGCCTCGCCTTCCACTTCCGCCGGCCGCGAATAGGCATGCCCCTCGGGGCCGTTGTTGCCTTCCGCCAGCAGTTTCGCCTGCATCGAGGCGACAACATCGCCGTTCTCGGCATGGACGAGCGGCAACGCCCCCAGTTCCGCGCAACGCTGGAACGAGGCGAAGAGCTCGTCATCATTGACCATGAGCGCGCCCTTGTAGGCCATGAAGTGCTTGAAGGTGTTGATACCCTTCTCGCGGACCACGGTCTCCATCTCGTTGAAGACCTGCTCGCCCCACCAGGTGATCGCCATGTGGAAGGAATAGTCGCAATTGGCCCGCGTCGACTTGTTGTCCCAGCGCTTCAGCGCGTCGAGCAGCGACTGGCCGGGATCGGGCAGGCAGAAATCGACAACCGTTGTCGTGCCGCCGGCAAGGCCGGCGCGGGTGCCGCTCTCGAAATCGTCTGCCGAATAGGTACCCATGAAGGGCATTTCGAGATGCACATGCGGATCGATGCCGCCCGGCATCACATAGCAGCCGGTCGCATCCAGCTCGTCGCCGCCCGAGAGGTTCGGCCCGATCTCGGTGATCACGCCATTCTCGATCTTCACGTCGGCCTTGTAGGTCAGGTCCGCGGTAACGACGGTTCCGTTCTTGATTATTGTAGCTGGCATGTCCGCTTCTCCTTACTCAACGATTTCCGCCGTCTCGACGACCGCGTGGAACAGCACGTCAGCCCCGGCGCGCGCCCATTCCGGGAAAATCTTCTCCGCCTCGTTGTGGCTCAGCCCGTCGACGCACGGGCACATGACCATGGCGGTCGGCGCGACGCGATTGATCCAGCAGGCATCGTGCCCGGCGCCGGAGATCAGATCCCGGTGCGAGTAGCCGAGCCTTTCGGCGGCATCGCGCACGGCCTTGACACAGTCCTTGTCGAACTCGACCGGATCGAAGCCGCCGACCTTCTCGAACTCGATGCCGAGGCCCATCTCGTCGCAGATTTCCTTCGCACCCTTCTTCAACCGCTCTTCCATGTCGGTGATGACGGCGAGGTCCGGCGAACGGAAGTCGACGGTGAACACCACCTTGCCCGGGATCACGTTGCGCGAGTTGGGATAGACATCGATATGCCCGGCCGCGCCGACCGCGTGCGGCTTGTGGCTCCAGGCGATCTCGTCGACCAGCTCCAACACGCGCGCCATGCCGAGACCGGCATTCTTGCGCATCGGCATCGGTGTCGAACCGGTATGGCTCTCCTTTCCGGTGATCGTGACCTGGGTCCAAGACAGGCCCTGGCCGTGCGTGACGACGCCGATATCCTTGCCCTCGGCCTCGAGGATCGGGCCCTGCTCGATATGCAGCTCGAAGAAGGCCTTCATCTTGCGCGCGCCGACCTCCTCGTCGCCCTTCCAGCCGATCCGCTCCAGTTCCTCGCCGAACTTCAGGCCCTCTGCATCCTCGCGCTCATAGGCCCAGTCCAGCTCATGGATGCCCGCGAAAACGCCGGAGGCGAGCATCGCCGGGGCAAATCGCGTGCCCTCCTCGTTCGTCCAGTTGGTCACGACGATCGGGTGCTTCGTCTTGATGTTCAGATCGTTGAGCGTGCGCACGATCTCGAGGCCGGCAAGCACGCCGAGCACACCGTCAAACTTGCCGCCGGTCGGCTGGGTGTCGAGGTGCGAGCCGACATAGACCGGCAGAGCATCCGGATCGGTGCCCTCGCGCCGCATGAACATGGTACCCATCTGGTCCACGCCCATGGTGAGCCCGGCCTCCTCGCACCATTTCTGGAACAGGCGGCGCCCCTCGGCATCCTCGTCGGTCACGGTCTGGCGATTGTTGCCGCCGGCGACGCCGGGGCCGATCTTCGCCATCTCCATCAGCGAGTCCCACAGCCTGTCTCCGTTGATCCTCAGATTTTCGCCCGGTGCTGCCATGGTCTCGCTCTCCTTTCTTATTACTTCATGCTTGGGAACGTGAAGACCGCTCCCTCGTGGATGTCATCCGGCCAGCGTGTCGTGACCGTCTTGAGCCTCGTGTAGAACCGGACGCCTTCCGGCCCGTAGATCGAGTGGTCGCCGAACAGCGACCGCTTCCAGCCGCCGAACGAATGATACGCCACGGGCACGGGGATAGGCACGTTGACGCCGACCATGCCGACCTCGATGCGGTTTGCGAAGTCGCGCGCGGCATCCCCGTTGCGCGTGAAGATGGCAGTGCCGTTGCCGTATTCATGGGCGTCGATCATCCCGACAGCCTCATCGTAGGAATTGGTCCGCACCACAGACAGCACGGGCCCGAAAATCTCCTCCTTGTAGATCGTCATGTCCGTGGTCACGCGGTCGAACAGCGTGCCGCCGACGAAATAGCCGTTCTCGTAGCCCTGCAGCGAGAAGCCGCGCCCATCCACGACGAGATCGGCGCCTTCCTGCACACCCTTGTCGATATAGCCCAGAACGCGTTCCTGCGCCTGTTTCGTGACCAGCGGTCCCATTTCGGCTTCGCTGTCGGTGGACGGTCCGATCTTCAACGCCTCGACGCGCGGCTTGAGCGCCGCGACGAGCTTGTCGGCCGTCTCCTCGCCGACGGGGACGGCCACGGAGATCGCCATGCAGCGTTCGCCGGCGGAACCGTAGCCCGCACCCATCAGCGCATCGGCCGCCTTGTCGATGTCGGCGTCCGGCAGCACCACCATGTGGTTCTTCGCGCCGCCCAGCGCCTGGACGCGCTTTCCGGCCGCCGTGCCGCGCGAATAGACATACTCGGCGATCGGCGTTGAGCCGACGAAGGAAACCGCCTTTATGTCGGGATGGTCGAGGATCGCGTCCACGACTTCCTTGTCGCCATGCACAACATTGAGCACACCATCCGGGAATCCGGCCTTCTGAAACAGCTCGTAGACCAGCATCGGCGCCGACGGATCGCGCTCCGACGGCTTAAGGACGAAGGTGTTCCCGCAGGCCACCGCGATCGGATACATCCAAAGCGGCACCATGGCCGGGAAGTTGAACGGCGTGATGCCGGCGACCACACCGAGCGGCTGCCTGTCGGCATACGAGTCTATCGCCGGGCCGACATTGCGGCTGAACTCGCCCTTCAGCAGATGCGGGATGCCGCAGGCGAACTCGACGACCTCGATGCCGCGCGCGACCTCGCCCAGTGCGTCGTCATGGGTCTTGCCATGCTCCTTGGAGATCGCCCGCGCGATGTCCTCAGCGTGGGCGTCGAGCAGTTCCTTGAACCTGAACATGAAGCGCGCGCGCTTCAGCGGCGGCATGTCGCGCCAGGCCGGCAGGGCTGCCTTGGCGGCGGCCACCGCCTCGTCGAGTTCGGCCGCGCTTGAAAGCGGCAGGACCGCTGATTCCTCGCCCGTCGCGGGATTGAAGACCGGCTGGGATCGCGAGGAGGACGACTGGACGAGTTTACCGTTGATTGCGTTCCTTATCGTTTCCATGCCGTCCTCCCGTTTTTTCTATTCGATCGAGTTCAGGACGCCGCGCAAGGTGTCGAACAACTCGTCGATCTGGCTCTTTTCGATGATCAAAGGCGGCGACAGCGCGATGATGTCACCCGTCGTGCGGATCATCAGGTTCCTCTCATAGGCCTCGAGGAAGGCCGAGAAGGCGCGTTTCGTCGGCTGCCCCTCGATTGGCTCCAGCTCGATGGCGCCAATCAGGCCAAGATTGCGGATGTCGATGACGTGCGGGCAGTCCTTCAGCGAATGAACCGCATCTTCCCAGTAGGAGGCAAGCTCCGACGCGCGCGTCAGCAGCCCCTCCTCCTCGTAGGTGTCGAGCGTGGCGAGCGCCGCCGCACAGGCGATCGGATGCGCCGAATAGGTGTAGCCGTGGAACAGCTCGATCATGTTCTCCGGCCCGGTCATGAAGGCGTTGTAGATGTCGGCGGAGCAGAACACCGCCCCCATCGGCACCGTGCCGCTGGTGATCCCCTTGGCGGTGGTGATCAGGTCCGGCACGACATCGAAATAGTCGGTCGCGAAAGGCGCACCGAGTCGACCGAAGCCGGTGATGACCTCGTCGAATATCAGCAGGATGCCATGCTTGTCGCAAATCTCGCGAAGTCGCTTGAGATAGCCCTTCGGCGGAATCAGCACGCCGGTGGAGCCGGCAACCGGCTCGACGATGACGGCGGCAATGGTCGACGGATCATGCAGGTTGATGACGCTGATCAGATCGTCCGCGAATTCGGCGCCGTGTTCCGGCTCACCGCGGGTGAACGCGTTGCGCTCCGGGTCGTGCGTGTGGCGAATGTGATCGACGCCGGTCAGCATGGTTCCGAATGTGCGGCGGTTTGCGACTATGCCGCCGACCGATATGCCGCCGAAACCCACGCCATGATAGCCGCGCTCGCGGCCGATCAGGCGGGTGCGCGTGCCCTGGCCGATCTGGCGCTGATAGGCGAGCGCGATTTTCAGAGCCGTGTCGACGCTCTCGGAGCCGGAATTGGTGAAGAATACGTGGTCGAGCGGCGACGGCAGTTTCGCGGCCAGCCGGGCAGCAAGCTCGAATGCCTTGGGATGTCCCATCTGGAAGGCCGGGGCGTAGTCCAGTTCGGCGGCCTGTTTCTGGATGGCCTCGACGATCCTCGGCCGGCCGTGACCGGCGTTGCAGCACCAAAGACCGGCCGTGCCGTCGAGGACCTGGCGACCGTCAGCAGTCGTGTAGTGCATGTCCTGCGCGCCGACGAGCATGCGCGGATTCTTCTTGAACTGCCGGTTCGCCGTGAACGGCATCCAGAAGGCTTCGAGATTGTTTGGAACCACTGCTCGCTCGGACATACTGCTCACCCTTTGACCGCCGCCAGACATTCCGGTTGCCCGGCAAAACGGCTATACCCTCCCGTGGCGCATCCGGCATGCCGAAATGCGCCGGACGCTTGCTTGACCGTTTGGTCAAATCGAACGCTAAAAGAGCTTTTCGAAGCGGTCAAGTGCTTTACAATCGGAACATGCGGCCCGAGAAACGAGGCGAAAGAAGATTCAGGTGAAAGAGACAAAACGAAACGCGGCAACATCCGCCAAGCCCCTGTCCCGCATACAGGAGGCAAATCGCAAGGCAATCTTGAATGCAGCGATCGAGGTCTTTGCCGCATCGGGCTTTCGTGGCGCGACCATCGACGAGATCGCAACCCGCTGCGGCATGTCGAAACCGAACCTGCTCTATTACTTCAAGAGCAAGCGCCAGATCTATCAGCAGGTTCTGGAACAGACGCTCGGAGAGTGGCTGGCGCCGTTCGAGGATATCGACCCCGATGGCGACCCGATCGAGGAACTGCGCCGCTACATCACCGTCAAGCTGAAGATGTCCGAGGACAATCCCAACGCTTCCAAGCTCTTCGCAAACGAGGTTCTCCACGGCGCACCGGTGATCGGCGAATTCCTGGAAACCAGGCTGAAGAATCTCGTCAACGAAAAGGCGAAAGTCATTCGCCATTGGGTCGGGGAAGGCAAGCTCGCCCCCATCGACCCCTATCACCTGATCTTCATGATATGGGCGACGACCCAGCACTATGCCGATTTCGACGTCCAGATACGGGCCGTGCTCGGCACGCAGGCAGGTCGTCCCGGCTTCTACGAGCAGGCGGGGCAGGCAATCCTGTCGATCATACTCTACGGGATCAGGCCGCGCTGAGAGGGAAGCGCCCTACCCGTCCGGCGCGAACGCGAGAACGATCAGTCCGAGGACGATCACGACCGCGCCGGACAGCACCGCCCCGCTCGCCCAGCCATGGCCGATCAGCCCTTCCAGCACGATGACGAAGGAGGGAGTGAGATAGCCATAGGCGAAAACCTTGGCCGCCGGCAGGCGCAGCGAGGCGAACTGCACGAGGAAGAAGGTCGCTGCCGTGGCGAAGACGGCGAGATAGGAGATCGCGATCCAGACCATCGCGGGCATCGACGTCCAGTCCGTCGCGAGAATGTCGCGCGCGCCGTATAGCGTGATGCAAATGCCGGTGAAAAGCAGCACCCAGAAGGTGGAGACGACAACGGGCTCGCTGCGCGCGAAGCGACGGAACAGGGGCGCGTAGAGTGCATGGCAGGCGACGCCGACCGCGAAGATGGCCTCGCCTCGCCCGATCCTTAGCCCCATCATCGCCTCGACATCGCCCCGAAATATCACCCACAGGGCGCCGGCGCCGGCGACCAGCAGGCTGGCGATGACCACCGGGCGCGCGCTTTGCCCCAGGACAAAAAAGCCGAAAACCGCCGCAAGCAGAGGATTGAGCGTGAAGACAGCTCCCACCGACACCGGCAGGGCGATGCCGAGCGCGACGAACATGGTGACGAAATAGACGCCCATGAGCGCGCCCAGCACGAGGAAACGCCACGGCGCCGGCGGCAGGCGGAGCGGCTCGCGCCGCACGCCGAATGCGATCACCGCGATGATCGCGGCGCCGATCGCGAAACGGATCGAATTGAGCGGCGCAGCCCCGATATGCGGCGCCGTCATCGCACCGAAGGAAAACGAGCCCGCGATCAGCAGCGCGAACAGGATCATGGCCAGATGGCCGAGAAGCTTCTCGCGGCCTTTCGCATGCACCGTCCGCGACGCGGCGGTGCCGTCGCTCGTCGCGGCGCCCCTCCCGGCCATGCCTATGTGCCTATTCCGCGGCCTGCTTCGACCAAACGGCCGGATTGTTCGGATGTTCGGTCCAGTTGGAATAGTTCGGGTCGATCGGCTTTCCGGTCCGCGGATCCACCCCGGAGATCTGCTCCATCGTGATGCAGTCCTCGACCGGGCAGACATTCACGCACAGATTGCAGCCGACGCATTCGGCGTCGATCACCTCGAAGTGACGCTCTCCGTCGACCATGTTCGTGATCGCCTGGTGCGAGGTATCCTCGCATGCGATGTGGCAGCGGCCGCACTTGATGCACAGTTCCTGGTTTATCTTGGCCTTGGTGACATAGTTGAGGTTCAGATACTGCCAGTCGGTGACGTTGGGCACCGCCATGCCGCGGAAGTCCTCGATCGTGGCAAAGCCCTTCTCGTCCATGTAGTTGGACAGGCCCGCGATCATTTCCTGCACGATCTTGAAGCCATATGTCATGGCAGCCGTGCAAACCTGCACCGTGCCGCAGCCGAGCGCGATGTACTCGGCAGCATCCCGCCACGTCGTCACGCCGCCGATACCGGAAATCGGCATGCCGGCAGTCTCCGGATCGCGCGCGATCTCGGCGACCATGTTGAGCGCGATCGGCTTGACCGCCGGGCCGCAATAGCCGCCATGGGTACCCTTGCCGTCGATGGACGGAACGGGCGAGAAACTGTCGAGATCGACCGACACGATGGAATTGATCGTGTTGATCAGCGACACTGCGTCGGCGCCGCCGGCCTTAGCCGCGCGGGCGGGGTACCGGATGTCCGTGATATTGGGCGTCAGCTTGACGATCACCGGCATGTCCGTGTGCTTCTTGCACCACTCGGCGACCATCTGGATATATTCCGGCACTTGGCCGACCGCGGCGCCCATGCCACGCTCGCTCATGCCGTGCGGGCAACCGAAATTGAGCTCGACGCCGTCGGCGCCGGTCTCGGCCACGCGACCGAGGATCTTCTTCCAGGGTTCCTCCTCGCAGGGCACCATCAGCGACACGACCACGGCATGATCGGGCCAGTTCTTCTTGACCGCCTTGATCTCCGCCAGGTTGATCTCCAGGTCGCGGTCGGTGATGAGCTCGATATTGTTGAGCCCGAGCAGACGACGGTCGGCGCCCCAGATCGCCCCGTAGCGCGGACCATTGACATTGACGACGGGCGGCCCGGCCTCGCCGAGCGTCTTCCAGACGACGCCGCCCCAGCCGGCCTCGAAGGCGCGCTCGACATTGTATTGCTTGTCGGTGGGCGGCGCGGAGGCCAGCCAGAACGGGTTCGGCGACTTGATGCCGAGAAAGTTGGTGGAAAGATCAGCCATGTCGCGTCCTCCTCGTCAGGCGCTGAGCGCGCGGTGAATGCTTTCGGCCGCATCGCGCCCCTGCGCCACCGCCGTCACGGTCAGGTCGTCGCCGGCATTGACGCAGTCGCCGCCGGCCCAGACCCCGGTCATCGAGGTCCTGCCCTCGTCATCGACACGAATGCGACCGCCGTCGAGCGCGATCTGCGCGCCGTCGACGCTGCCGTGGTCGAAGGACTGGCCAATCGCCTTCATCACCTCGTCGCAAGGGATCGTCACCGTCTCGCCGTTGCGATCGAACTCCATGCCGACCACCGCGCCATCCTCGACCAGCATGCGCTTCGGCGTCATGTTGCAGCGGATCGTCACGCCGCGCACCTGTGCGATCTCCTGCTCGTATTCCGACGCCTTCATGCGTTCCCGCGGACCACGATAGCATATCGTCACCTCGTCGGCACCGAGCGCCTTGGCCTGCACCGCCGCGTCGACGGCGGTCATGCCGCCTCCGATGACGACGACACGGGCCCCCACCGGAATCTCGGAGATATCCGAAGCCTGGCGCAAGTTGCCGATCCAGTCGACGGCGTCCAGGCTGCCCTCGGCATCGGCATCCGCCTCGCCGAGCGCATTGACGCCGGCAAGGCCCATGCCGAGGAACACGGCATCGTAGTCTTTCGCCAGCCCTTCGAGCGTGATGTCGCGTCCGAGCGTCTTGCCGTAGTGAACGGCAATACCGCCGATGGAAGTGATGTAGTCGACCTCCGCCTGCGCAAAGCCGCCAGGTGTCTTGTAGGAGGCGATACCGTATTCGTTGAGGCCGCCGGCCTTCTCGCGCGCCTCGAAGACATCGACTTCATGGCCACGCATGGAAAGGCGGTGCGCGCAGGCGAGTCCCGCAGGGCCTGCACCGACCACGGCAACCCTCTTCCCGGTCGGGGCGGCACGCTCATAGAACTGCCTTCCCTCCGCCATCGCCTTGTCCGTCGCGTAGCGCTGCAGCAGCCCGATCTTGACCGGCTTGCCCTCGGCCGTCTCGCGGACGCAAACCTCTTCGCAAAGCGTCTCGGTCGGGCAGACCCGCGCGCACATGCCGCCGAAGATGTTCTGGTCGAAGATTGTCTTGGCGGCACCCAGCGGGTTGTCCGTCGCAATCTCGCGGATGAACATCGGGATGTCGATCGAGGTGGGACAGGCCGTCATGCACGGCGCGTCGTAACAGAAATAACAGCGATCGGCCTCGACATGGGCCTCGTGATCGTCAAGCGGCGGATGCAGGTCCGAAAACAGTTCTGCATATTCTTCCGCGCCGAGCCTGCCGGCCCTGACATCGCGGCTGCCTTGTTGAGCATTCATGCGGCACTCCCTCCACATTCCGTTGCCCTGCGGCCCGTGCGCGCCGCCGTGAGAAGTCGAGGATGACCGAATTTTATCAAAAGGTCAAATTTGAATGCGCAGTTTTTGATCGGGCGCAATTCCCCTGGCCAGCAGCCATGCGAGGGTCGGCGCCGCCACGCCCGGCAAAGGGAACCTATCTGCAACCATTGTCTGCGCCCAATGGTGGACAAGGGCCCAGAATCCGCTCCGGATGCAACGAGATTGTAGAGATCGAACCCATGACGCTCTATTCCAGCACACCATACAGCGAGCTCTCCGTCGGCATGGAGGCGGAAATCCGGCGCCTGTGCCGGGCCGAGGATTTCTTCGTCTTCGCCAACGCTTCCGGCAATCACAACCCGATGCATCTGCCCAGGGAGGACCATGACGGAGACGGCACGCCCGATGAGCCGGTCGCGCCGTCCATGTGGGTCGCCTCGCTGTTTTCCGCGGTTTTCGGCAACATGCTTCCCGGCCCGGGAACACTCTACAAGGGACAGACACTGCGCTTCCTCGACCGCGCCCGTGCGGGCGAGGAGCTGACGGTGAAAGTGCGCCTGACCGAGCTGAAGCCCGACAGGGTCGCCTGCTTCGAAACCTGGATCGAGGCCGAAGACGGCCGCCGGATCGTCGAGGGTGTTGCGGAGGTCATAGCCCCCGAAAGGTCGGTCACTTTCGACGACGAGGACCTCCCCGGCCTGACCGTGCGCCGCCATGTCCATTTCGACAGGCTGCTCGACCTGGCCGAACCGCTCGACCCGATCCCCACCGCGGTCGTGTGCCCCGAGGAGGAAAACGCGCTGGCCGGCGCGCTTCTGGCTGCCGAGCACACGCTGATACGCCCGATCCTCATCGGCGACAGCGGGAAGATCGCCGAAGTGGCCGCGCAGATCGGAGCCGACCTGACCGGTTTCGAACTGCTCGACGAGCCCGACCACGATCAGGCTGCCGCGACCGGCGTCCGGCTGATTCACGAGGGACGTGCCAACGCCCTCATGAAGGGGCATCTGCATACAAGCCGCCTGCTGCGCCATATCGTCAAACGCGACGGCGGACTGCGTACCGGAAAGCGCCTGAGCCATGTCTTTGTCATGGACGTTCCGGGGCTGGACCACCTGCTGATGGTCACCGACGCAGCCATCAACATCACGCCGACACTCGAGGAAAAGGTCGACATCACCCAGAACGCAATCGACCTCGGTCTTTCGCTCGGCATAGAGCAGCCGAAGGTCGGAATCCTCTCGGCCATCGAAACGGTCAATCCCAAGATACCCTCGACCATCGACGCAGCCGTTCTCTCGAAGATGGCCGAGCGCGGCCAGATAAAGGGCGGCCTGGTCGACGGCCCGCTGGCCATGGACAACGCGGTCGACATCGAAGCCGCGAAAACCAAGGGCATACGCTCGCTGGTCGCCGGCCATGCCGATATCCTTGTCGTGCCGAACATGGAAGCGGGCAACATGCTCGCCAAGGAACTGACTTTCGTCGCCCACGCCGAGGCCGCCGGCATCGTCATGGGCGCACTGTGCCCGATCATTCTCAACAGCCGCGCCGACGACGACAAGGCCCGCCTAGCCTCATGCGCGGTCGCCGCGCTCTATCACGAGTGGAGAAAACGGCCATGACATCCGGTGCCATCCTGACGCTGAATGCCGGTTCGTCGTCGATCAAGTTCTCGATATACATGGCGGGCGACGAGCCGGAGGAAAGGTTGCGCGGCGAGGTCGAGAAGATCGGCGGGGACAATGCCGAACTGGCCATCGTGCGGGGAGACGGCGGCGAAAGGCGTTTCCAGATCGGCCATGTCGATCACCGGGCAGCGATGGCGGCGATCCTGGCCCATTCGGGCCATGCGCTCGACGGGGAGACAGTTGCCGGTGTCGGCCACCGTATCGTCCATGGCGGTACCGACTTCACCACGCCGACCCGCCTCGACGACGCGACCGTCGAGCGACTGGCCGCGCTGGAACCCTTGGCGCCGCTGCACCAGCCGCACAACCTTGCCGCGGTTCGCGCGGCACGCAGCGCCTTTCCGTCCGCGGTCCAGATTGCCTGTTTCGACACGGCCTTTCACCGCGCACACCCGTGGGTGAACGACACTTTCGCCCTGCCACGCGAATGGTACGAGCGCGGCGTGCGCCGCTACGGTTTCCACGGACTTTCCTACGAATATGTATCCGGCGAGGTGGCACGCATTGCGCCGGAATTGCGCCATGGCCGGGTCGTGATAGCCCATCTCGGCAATGGCGCATCCATGTGCGCGGTACGCGACGGCAGGAGCATCGCCTCCACCATGGGCTTCACCGCGCTGGACGGCCTTCCGATGGGCACGCGCTGCGGCCAGCTCGACCCCGGCGTCCTGCTCTACATGATGGATCAGGAGAAGATGACGCCCCCGGAAATTTCGAAGCTGCTCTACCACGAAAGCGGACTGAAGGGCCTGTCCGGCGTCAGCCACGACATGCGCGAACTGGAGGCATCCGGCCGGCCCGAAGCGGCCGAGGCCATCGAATATTTCGTCTTCCGGATCCGCCGCGAACTGGGCGCGCTTTCGGCAACGCTCGGCGGACTGGATGCGCTCGTGTTCACCGGCGGCATCGGTGAACACTCGGCGCTGGTGCGCCGGAAGGTCTGCGAAAACATGGAATGGCTCGGCATCGAGATCGACGATGAAAGAAACGCCGATCACGCACTCGATCTCGCCGTCGGTCGCACCCGCGTCATGGTCGTTCCGACAGACGAGGAACGGGTGATCGCCCGCGCGGTCAACAACGAGCTGAACGCGGAACCGGACCGTTGACGATCTGCCATCCGCGAAACCTGCGCATTCCCTTGCGTTGCGGCTGGGCGGCGTTACTGTGATGCCGGATATCCCTGACCGTTCCCGAAAAGGAGTCGCCATGCGGTTTCGCCTGATTGCCGTGGCTTTAGCCACGTTGCTGCTGCCCGCGTCGGCCCTTGCCGGGGCGAAGGAAGAGATCGCGGCGCTTGCGCCGTCGGCACTTGTTCTCGTCGTCGACGAGAATGGCGAGGAACTCGTGGCACAGAACGCGGACAAGGCCTTTGTTCCCGCATCCGTCGCCAAGATCGTCACCGCATGGCTGGCGATGGAAGTGCTGGGCGGCGACTACCGGTTCAAGACGAGTTTCTACCTCGATGCCGACCGGGTTCTCCACGTGCGCGGCGGCGGCGACCCGTTCCTGATTTCCGAGGAACTGGCCCTGCTCGCTCCGCAACTGCTGGAGGCGACAGGCAAGGAGCCGTTCGCCGGCATGGTGCTCGACGGGAGCTACTACCCCGCCGATCTCCGCATCCCCGGCATAGAGGCGACCGACGAGGCCTATGACGCGCTCAACTCGGCGCTCGCGGTCAATTTCAACACCATCCATGCCGTGCGCAACGGCAAGACCGTGCGCTCGGCCGAGGAGCAGACCCCGATCACGCCCCTGGCAATCAGCCAGTTCCGCGCCCGCGGTCCCAACGGTCGAAGCCGTATCAGCCTGACCCAGGAGGATCCCGACATAAGCGTGCGTTATGCCGGAGAACTCATCTCGGCCTTCATCGAACGCGCCGGCGGAAGCGTCGAGGGCGATATAACCGTCGGCCCGGTTCCCGAAGGACTGGAGCCGGTTTACGTGCACCGGCAGTCCCGCCCGCTCTCCGAGATCCTGCGACAAATGCTGATCGGCTCGAACAACTACATCGCAAACCAGATTTTCCTAGAAGTCGGCGCGAGCCGCCACGGCGCCCCTGTCAGCCTCGAGAAATCGCTCCGCGTCGCGAAGGAACTCCTCGCCGCACACGACCTAGCGGAAGGCATTCACCTGGTCGAAGGTTCGGGCATCAGCCGCGACAACAGCTTCACGGCCCGCGGCCTTGCCGGCGTGCTAGACCTGTTTGCCCCGCATGCGGACCTTATGCGGCGAACCAAGCGCGGCTCACGCTACAAGACCGGTACGTTCTCCGGCGTAAGAACCCTCGCGGGAGTGGCCAAGACCTCGAGCCACGGCGATGTGCGTTTTGTGATCTCGCTTGGCGGCGGCACGGGCAAGTTGCGGTTCCGGCTACTGCAAGCCATCGAGCGCGGGCTGTAGAATATCACGCATTCGCCGCGAGCAGTGCAGCGTTGCCTCCCGCCGCCGTCGTGTCGATGCAGACGTGACGCTCGAGGATCAGCCGCACGGCCGGATCGGCCTCCGCAATCAACGGGATCAGCGGTCCTTCCCGTTTCGCCAGCGCGATGCGCGCGGCACGCAGATCATCCTCGCCGCCCCACAGCATGACGGCATCGAAACCCGAAAGTGTCGAAAGTGCCGCGTGATCAAGGCCCGTGGCGATCAGCGGAACGCAGCCACGCCCCTTGGCCAGTTCGGCTTGCGCCTCCGCGTCCTCCGCCGACGGCCCGAGGCACAGCACAACCCCGCGCGGAAAATCGGACAGCCGGTTCGATTCACCCGTAACGCCCGGCATGTCACGTGTTGACAGCACCCTGTGCCGATCCGGCCTCAACCGGTCGAGTTGCGCTTGCACAACGCCGGCGTCAGCCGCTTCAGCCGGCCGGACCGTGGAGACACGGATCCCGGTCCGCACAAACCTTGAAAGATAGTGCGGGCCGCCGGCCTTGGGTCCCGTTCCGGACAGCCCCTCGCCGCCGAAGGGCTGCGAACCGACAACGGCGCCGATCTGGTTTCGGTTGATATAGATGTTGCCCACCCGGAGCCGGGACGTGATGTGTTCCACCCGGTCGTCGATACGGCTGTGCAGGCCGAAGGTCAGCCCGTAGCCGCAGGCATTGATATCGGCGACGACCTGGTCGATCTCCGCCACCCTGAACGTGGCGACATGAAGAACCGGACCGAATATTTCCCGTTCGAGATCGCCAATACCGTTCACCCGGATAACCGTCGGCGCGACGAAGGTTCCCCGAATCGGTTTCTCAAGTTCCTTCAGCAAGCGATTCTCGAGCCTTGCCTTTTCGATGTAGCCGACAATCCCCCTGCGGGCTTCCTCATCGATCACCGGCCCGGTATCCGTCGCCAGGGCCCAGGGATCGCCCGCGCGCAACTCGTCCATCGCGCCGAACAGCATCTCCAGCACACCGTCGGCGACATCCTCCTGCAAGTAAAGCACACGCAGCGCCGAGCAGCGCTGCCCCGCGGACTGGAATGCCGAAGCGACAATGTCGCGCACGGCCTGTTCCGGAAGGGCCGTGGAATCGACGATCATGGCGTTCAGCCCGCCCGTTTCCGCGATCAGCGGCGCATCGGGCGCAAGATGCCGTGCCATCGCCCGGTTGATCGCCTGCGCCGTCTCCGTCGAGCCGGTGAAACAGACCCCGTCGACGCGCGGATCGGACGTGAGTGCCGCACCGACCGTCGCTCCATCGCCGGGCAGGAGCTGAAGCACGTCGCGCGGGACGCCGGCCTCGTGCATGAGCTTCACCGCGCGCGCGGCGATCAGAGGCGTCTGCTCGGCCGGCTTCGCGAGCACGCCGTTGCCGGCCGCGAGCGCCGCCGCGATCTGGCCGGTGAAGATCGCCAGCGGGAAGTTCCATGGCGAAATGCAGGCAAACAGCCCGCGCGGCGGCGCTTTCAGCGCCCCGGCCTGATTGGCGTAGTATTGCAGGAAATCGACCGCCTCGCGCAGCTCGCCGACGGCATCGGGAAGCGTCTTGCCGGCCTCGCGGGCCAGCAGCGCGAAGATCGCGCCGAAATCCCGCTCGTAAAGCTCCCCTGCCCGGCGCAGCACTTCGGCACGCTTTTCCGGCGAACAATGAGACCAGTCACGCCCCGCGTCCAGCGCCGCCTCCACATCGGCCCCGTCCGCATCCGCGACCTCGCCGGCGATGTCCGCGGGATCGGCCGGATTGCGTATCTCGCGCACGGGCCTGTCGCGCCCGAATGCGCTGCCGAGCATGGGCTCCGCGCGAAAACGCTCCGTGCGGAAGGGCGCGCGAGCGGCCTCGATTTCCTCCAGATCGTCGCGGTTGCGCAGGTCGAAGCCGCGCGAATTGCCGCGTTCCGGCAGAAAGATGTCCGCCGGCTTGCGGATGCGCGGGTTGGACGTCGGGTCTTTCGCCCAAGCGGCAAACGGGTCTGCGACGATCTCCGCCACCGGAACGGTCTCGTCGACGATACGGTTGACGAAGGAGGAATTGGCGCCGTTCTCCAGCAGCCGCCGAACGAGATAGGCGAGAAGATCGCGATGGGCACCCACGGGCGCGTAGATGCGGCAGCGCGTCCCCTCGCCCTCGAGCACGAGCCGATGCAGCGCCTCGCCCATGCCGTGCAGCCGCTGGAACTCGAACGAGTCCCTGTCTTCGGCCATCTCCAGGATCGCGGCGACGCTATGGGCATTGTGGGTTGCGAACTGCGGATAGATCCGGTCGGTCAGGCCGAGCAGCTTCCTGGCGCAGCAGATATAGGAGACATCGCTCGCCGACTTGCGCGTGAACACCGGATAGTCCGCGACGCCGTCGATCTGTGCCCGCTTGATCTCCGTGTCCCAGTAGGCGCCCTTGACAAGGCGCACCATGATGCGTCGATCGAGCCTTTCCGCCAACGCATGGAGCCAGTCGATAACGTGCGCGGCGCGCTTGCCATAGGCCTGCACCACGACGCCGAAGCCGTCCCAGCCGGCAAGTCGTTCGTCGGCCAGCACGGCCTCGATCATATCGAGCGACAAATCCAGCCTGTCGGCCTCCTCGGCATCGATGTTGAACCCCATGCGAGCTTCCGCGGCCTTTGCGGCCAGGTCGGCAACGCGAGGCACGAGTTCCTCCATCGCACGCTCGCGCTGCGCCATCTCGTAGCGCGTATGAAGTGCGGAAAGCTTGACGGAGATGCCCGGGTTGCGGCGGATGTCATCCGACCGGCAGCCGCTCGATATGGCCCTGATCGCGGAAGCATATGCATCGAAGTAGGCGGCCGCGTCAGCCGCGGTCAGCGCCGCCTCCCCCAGCATGTCATAGGAATAGGTATAGCCTTTCGCCTCCATCGCCGAGCCGCGATGCATCGCTCCCTCGATGGTTTCGCCGAGCACGAACTGGTTGCCGAGTTCCTTCATCGCCTGGCGAACCGCGGCACGGATCACCGGTTCGCCGAGCCTTTTCACTGCACCGTGCAGCAAGCCGGCCATGCCTTGCGCGTTCTCCGTATCCAGCACCTTGCCGGTCAGCATCAGCGCCCAGGTTGAAGCGTTTACCAGCGGGGAATTGGACCGCCCGAGATGGCGCCCCCATTGTGACGGCGCAATCTTGTCCTCGATGAGTTCGTCTATCGTCGCGGCATCCGGTACACGCAACAGTGCCTCGGCCAGGCACATTAGCGCGACGCCCTCCTCGGTCGAAAGCCCGTATTCGGCGAGGAACACCTCCATCAAGCCGGGACGCGTTTCCGCGCGGATCGCTTTGACCAGCCGGGCGGCGCGCCGCACAGACCGTTCCCTTATCGCAAGTTCCGGCGCATGTCCGGCGATCAAGCTTTCAACGATGGCTGCCTCGTCGGCACGATGCGCTGTCCGCATGGCCCGACGGGCGTGGGATATGGGATCAATCGGCATGGCTCTCTCCGAACTGCGAACCTGCCGTCATCGTAACATTGACCCTGAAGGCCATTTTCCCTAGTTTTCGGGCATCGCAGGAAGTTTTCCCAATTTTGAGCCGGAATGAAGTCCTCATGGATGATACAAGACCGGAAGGCAATCGACTTGACCGATACGATCGACGCATCATAGCCATCCTTGAATCCGAGGGGCGCCTGCCGGTGACGGAGCTCGCCCGCCGCGTCGGCCTTTCCAAGAGCCCCTGCCAGGTGCGTCTGAAACGGTTGATCGAGGATGGTTACATCCTCGGCTTCAAGGCCGTGCTCGACATGGCAAAGATGGGCCGCGAACACGTCGCCTTCACCGAAGTGAAGCTCTCCGACACGACGGAACGGGCACTCGCGGATTTCAATGCCGCGGTGAAGCGCATCCCCGAGGTCGAACAGTGCCACATGATTGCGGGGCCGTTCGATTTCCTGCTGAAGGTGCGCACCCGCGACATCGCGGCCTACCGGCGTGTGCTGGGCGAAGCGATTTCGTCCCTGCCGCACGTTTCCAACACCTCGACCTATGTCTCGATGCAGGCAGTCAAGGACGGGCCGCTGCCGGAGGACTAGGCCGGTCGGACGGTTCCCAGGCCGAATTCATTCTCAATCAGCGCCAGGAAAGCCTCGCCAGCCCGATCGACAGGGCCCGAATTGTCGATCTCGACCACGCGGCAGGCAACCGGCAGGGCCAGTTCGCTGCGTGCCAGCCGCCTTGCGATCTCTTCGGTTGTTTCGCGCCCCCGCCCTGCAAGCCGCCGCGCGAGGACATCCCTGTCCACCTTCAGGCTGACGACCAGAAGATTTCCGAATACCAGTTCGATTTCGCGCAGCGCTCGACGCGATCCGTTGCCGATTGCTATGCCGCCGCGTTCGACATGACGGAGGGCCGCGGCGGGAAGGCCATAGCGAAGGCCATGTGCGTTCCAGCAGACGGCATAGCGCCCGGCCTCCTCCTCACGATCGAAGGTTTCCCGATCAAGCGAGTCGTGATCCTCGGTCGCGCCGTCTGCATCGCGGGTCACGGCGCGGCGCACGAACATCACCCGCGCGTCCGCCGCCAGTCTCGGCCTCAGCCAGTTTATGATCGTATCCTTGCCGGATCCGCTCGGCCCGACAACGGCGATGAAGCAGCCCTGCTCTCCTGGCATCGCCATGCCTGTCACGCCACGCGGCGACCTGCGCGCCAGACACCGCGCACCACGGGCACATGATCCGAGTGTTCGGGGTCATGATGGACCCGAACGACATCCGCGCGCTTGCCGATCGCGATCTCGCCGCGGTCCACCAATCCGACAGCCTCGGCCGGCGTCTTGGTGACCATGCGCATTGCTATCGGCAACGTGATCGTCTCGACGTCATGCGCGATGACGAAGACCGAATGCAGCAGGCTGAACGGGATATAGTCCGAGGACAACACATCCAGAATTCCGTGCCTCGCCAGATCGATTGCCGCGATATTGCCCGAATGCGAGCCGCCGCGCACAATGTTGGGCGCCCCCATGAGCACGCTCATGCCCGCCTCGTGCGAAGCCTTCGCAGCCTCGAGGGTGGTCGGGAATTCCGCCAGCCTGACACCGAGCCGGATCGCTTCCGCCACATGATCCAGCGTGGCGTCGTCATGCGAGGCGATGGCGATGCCCATTGCATGGCAGTGTTCAGCGATTTCCGCGCGATGCCTGTCGGAATAGCGTGCCGATTCCTCCTGCCTGCGCTTCACGAACTCCGCGAACTCGTCATCGTTCAGGCCACGCTTCTTCTGGTAGTAGAGGACATACTTGTCCATTGTCTGGAACTGCCTCTGCCCCGGCGCATGATCCATCAGCGAGACAAGACCGACCAGTTCCTCGCCACGGAACTGGTCGAGTTCCTCGAGCACGTTGTGGGACGACACCTCGCAGCGCAGGTGGATGCGGTGTTCAGCGCGCAGCCGACCCTTCGTCTGCGCCGCCTTCAGCGCGTCCGCCAGCTTTCGCATCTCGCCCGGCTGGAAGCCGCCGTCCTCGTCCGATCCCATGCGGAAGCAATCGAACACCGTTGTGATGCCGGACGTGGCGATCTGCGCGTCATACGCCTGCACGGATGCCATCAGGTTCCAGACAACGCCGGGGCGCGGGCTGTAGTGGGTTTCCAGATGGTCCGTATGCAGCTCGACAAGGCCGGGCGTCAGATAGTCGCCCTCCAGGTCATGTGCGGGCACCGCCGTGCCGCCGGGCTGGATATCGGCAATCCGCCCGTCCCGCACGACAACGGTGCCGTCAAGCACCTCGTCGGCAAGGACGATGCGAGCATTCGTGAAAATTTCTTCCGACTGTGTCACGGCGAAGGCCAATGCGCCCCTGATTTCGTTCATGAAAAGACTTACCCCATTCCTTTATCCGATTCCGCAATGACGCAGTGGCAGGGAAAGGCGGCAGGTTTACGTTCCGCCGTCGCTGGCCCGGCCAACCGCATGCGTTCAGGACGACCGGCCGATCAGTTTGGCCCGGATCCAGCCCGAAGCGCTGTCCATCGCCATCACCATCAGGATGATGAGCACGATGTAGTAGCTGACTTCTTCCCAGTCCTTCTGGGTGGAGATTGCCTGCGTCAGCAGGAGTCCGATGCCGCCACCCACGATGGCGCCGATCACCGTCGCGCTCCGCGTGTTGGATTCGAAGTAGTAGAGCACCTGGCTGAGAAACACCGGGACCACCTGCGGCAAGACTGCGAAACGTGCCCGCTGAAGCACGTTGGCGCCGGTCGACTGAACGCCCTCGATCTGCTTGTGATCCACGTTCTCGAGCGCCTCGGAGAACATCTTGCCAAAGCTGCCGGTATCGGTGATCGCGATCGCAATAGCACCGGTAAGCGGACCGGGGCCGAAGGCGCGGCTCAAAATGATCGTCCAGATCAGGCCGTCCACGCCGCGGAAAAAATCGAAGAGACGGCGTGCGCCTGCGCGAGCCACACGTGACGGGGTGAAGTTCAGTGCCGCGACAAAGGCAAGTGGAAGCGCCACGAGAGCCGCCGTCATGGTCCCAAGGAAAGCCATGAGCACGGTCTCGAAAATCGCCCACATGACGTCCTTGTGTCGCCACATCCGGTTGTTCCAGAATTCGGAGAACATGTAGGAGAGGTTGCTCCTGTCCGGATCGATCCGCTCGCCCCACAGCGCCAGTTCGATCAATTCTCCCGGCCCCTTGCCGGCGAACGGGCTGTCCAGCGTGAAGAAGAACAATTCCCAGCCATAGTCGTATTTGAAGGTCTCGATCTTGTTGCGCGTGTACGACATCCGGCCCCGAGGTGTCTTGATCGTCACGCGGCTGCGCGAGGCATTGATGAAGGGAGGCAAATCCTCTCCCGGCAATGACAGGTCGACGCGATTGCCGTCCCGCGAGACAACGATTTCGCCATAGCCGGGGTAGCTGTAGGTCGCGACCGGGCCCTCGTAGGTCACACGATGCCCGCCACCGAGATCGATCCTCACCACATCTCCATCCATCGAGACAAAGCCCGGCATCTGTCCCTCGGGATATGTACCCTTGTTTTCCCCCTCGATGGCGACGACGATCGACGCCGAACGATTGTCGCGGGTAACGTGCGTCTTGTAGCTCACGAAGTCCGAGAGGAGTATCTGCACGTTGTCGAGCCGGGCTCTCTGCAACAGGCCCGCCACGTCGAACGCGAACGCGGAATAGCCCAGATAGACGAGGATCAGCACGGGAATCGCGAAGGATATCCACTTGCGCCGGTTGATCCCGGCGACCACCGCTTCGCGCAGGTCGGTGCGGGCGCCGGTTGAACCGAAATCGGCGGCTGTTGCGGACATGGCTTTCAGTGACCTTTCACGAGACGGTTTCGGTAGTGGCTGGATACCTGGTCGATAATCACGATGGCGAGGAACAACAGGATGAATATCGAGACGACCTCGTCGTAACGGCCAACACCCCACTGCATGGCCAGCCGCAGGTCGTGGCCAATGCCACCGGAGCCCACGAAGCCGAGAATGGCAGAAGCCCGGACATTGATCTCAAAGCGAAGCAATCCGTAGGAGAGCCAGTTCGGCGCAACCTGCGGCACGACACCGAGCCACATGCGCTGCGACCAGTTGGCGCCGACGGAAGCCAGTCCCTCCAGCGGCTTCAGGTCCGCGTTTTCGTTGACTTCCGAAAACAGCTTGCCCAGCGCACCCGATGTGTGGACGGCGATGGCAATCATGGCCGGAACCGGACCGCCACCGAGAACGAAGATGAGGATCAGCGCGACGACGATCTCGGGAATCGCGCGCGTGACGTCCATGATCCGCCGGAAAACGGGGATCAGACGCGGAAACCGCGCGAGTCCGCGCGTCGAAAGCAGGGACAGGAACACGGCCGCGATCGCACCGATCAGGGTCGAAACGCCCGCTATGTTGATGGTTTCGATCAATGACGGAAAAAACCTGACCAGCAGTCCCGGAAGATTGGCGGCCTTCTCGCTCGCTTCGGCAATGACCTCGTGGGGAAAGTCAAAGAAGCTCGTCAACCCGTCCAGGAAACCGCCGGCACTGCGCATGTTTGCGAGCTGATAGCCCGACACCATCAGAAGCGCGAAGACCAGTACGATGATCCCGCTATACACTTGCTTCTGGCGCGCCATCGCCAGATATGCAGTCCTGATGTCCTGGCTTCCGCCCGCCGCGATTTGCGCCATGTCCCAGACCTTCAATAATCAGGCACCGGGCGGGAAACCCGCCCGGCAATGTTGAAATCTTGCGACTAGCTGCCCTTGGCCTTGCGGACGGCGATGATCGTCTCGTAGGCCTCGTGCGTGATCGGACGGAAGCCCGCCGTATCGCCGGCGGCCATGTTGTAGGCGCACTGGGGGTCGCTGTCGTGCAGGCCCTTCAGGAAGTCGACGACCTTGGTCTTGACATCCTCCGGCAGCGCACGACGCAGCACGATCGGACCTTCCGGGATCGGCTTGGACTTCCAGATCTCGACGAGATCGTTCATGTCGATGAGGCCGGAGTCGACGGCCTTGCGCAATGCGCCGGAATTGTAGCCGTCTTCCCAGGCACCCTGACCGTCGGCCCATGTGACGCCCGCGTCGACTTCGCCGTTGTTGACGGCAACGATTGTCTGTTCATGACCGCCGACGAACTTCACTTCCTTGAAATAGTCGCCGGATTCCATCGTGGCGCCAATCTCCTGCGGAATCTCGATCGAGGGAATGAGATATCCGGAGGTCGAGTTCGGATCGCCGAAAGCGAAGACCTTGCCCTTCATGTCGGCAAGCGACTTGATGCCGGAATCGGCGCGGGCAAAGCCGACAGAGTGATATGCGAAGGAACCGTCAAGGTTTGTCTTGACGAGTACGACATCCACGGCTTCCGGATCGGTCAGATAGGTCTTCGCGTAAGCCGAGGCGCCGAGCCAGGCCATGTCGATGGTCCCGCCGAGCAGCCCCTGGATCACGCCGTCATAATCAGCCGGGGTAAACAGCTTGGTCTCGACGCCGAGCAGGTCCTGGACGTAGGCGCGGACGCACTCGTTGGAGGTCAGGCGATCCTGGGCGTTTTCGCCACCGAGAATGCCGATCCGGAACTCGTTGATCTCCTGCGCCTTGGCGGACAGGGAGCCGGCTGCGACAGCAGCAACGGCGACCGTCGCGAGAAGAAGCTTCTTGAACATAAGGTCTCTCCTGTTGGGCTGGATTGCCCGGTTGGTGGTCGTTCGAAGCATGCATCCGCGCGACGCGACCCACATCGCGAGGAATTCCGAAACCGCCGTCAGGGCTGCGCCGCCAGCACTTCCGGCTCGGGCTTGGGCGCGACCGTCTCCCGCACGGCGTTGAAGCTGGTCGAGGTGACAGATTCGGAGAACGCCTCATCGAGGCCGTCCGCCCCGTAGATGCGGCGTGCAGCGGCCTCCGTGAGGTCCTCCGGCGTGCCGTCGAACACCACCTCTCCCGCGGACATGCCGATGATGCGCTCGCAGAAGGCTCGCGCGGTGTCGAGCGTATGAAGATTGGTAATGACAGTGAGGCCGTCCTGCCGGTTGATGTCCCTGAGCGACTGCATGACGATCTGCGCGTTGCGTGGATCGAGCGATGCAATCGGTTCGTCGGCGAGAACAACCTTCGGCTGCTGCATCAGAGCCCGCGCAATGGCCACGCGCTGCTGCTGGCCGCCGGAGAGCGCTTCGGCGCGCTTCACGGCGTGATCGCCGACGCCGAGGCGCTCGAGAATGTCGATGGCGCGCAGAATGTCGGCGCGCGGCCAGACGTTGAATATTGTCGCCAGCGTCGAGCGCTCGTTCAGCAAGCCGTGCATAACGTTCGACACGACATCGAGACGCGGCACCAGATTGAACTGCTGGAATACCATCGCGCAATCGCGATGCCAGCTCCGCAACGCCTTGCCCTTTAGCGACGACACTTCCCTGCCCTCGAACAGGATGCTGCCTTCAGAAGGATCGATCAGCCGGTTGATCATCCGCAGGAGCGTCGATTTTCCGGCGCCCGAAGCGCCGATTATGCCGACCATCTGGCCGGTCGGAATCCTGAGGTCGACTGACTTCACTGCCGTATTTGCGCCGAAACGGCGCGTCACGTTCCTGATTTCGAGCATCGGCAACCCCGATTTCGATTGAGCCAATGCGGGGTCTATGCGGCTTCGATAACCGGAGAATGTCAGTTCGATTTCAATTCCATGACATGTCGAACGGAGCTGTGGACGGTCATCCGCCCCTCCCGGCATGCTTGAAAACAGGGCATCTCCTGCCGGTCGCCCGGGCTCCCGTCCGCGTCATGTCACGGAACTGTCAACAAGTGCGGCAATCGGGATGATGAACGCTGCGCAACTCAGGCGGATTCGTACTTGTCCAGAAACGCCTCGACATCGAGCGCACGGAAATCCTCGAGCGCAGAACGCAGGCGGGCGTGATCCCAGTCCCACCAGGCCAGTGCCAGTAGCCGGTCCACCGTCGCCCTGGAGAAGCGTTCCCGGATCGGCCGCGCCGGAACGCCCCCCACGATCGTGTACGGTGCAACGTCCTTCGTGACGACCGCGCCGGCGCCTATGGCGGCACCGTCGCCGACGGTCACGCCGGGCAGGATGATCGCCCCGTGGCCTATCCAGGTATCGTGACCGATGACCACCCGGTTGCCGCGACGCCATTCGAAGAATTCGTCCTCGTGGGATGCGTCGTCGAAGTAGTCGCCTGCCCGGTAGACGAAGTGGTGCTGTGTCGCCCGCCAGGTCGGATGATTGGTCGCGTTGATGCGCACATGACTGGCGATGTTCGCGAACTTTCCGATGGTCGCGCACCACGCCTCGGTTTCACGGATAAGGTACGAATAGTCGCCGATTTCGCACTCGGAAACGATGCACCGCTCGTCGATCTCCGTGTAGCGTCCGAGGGTGGAATTGGTGACGCGCGCCGTCGGATGGATGAACGGCTCGATGCCCAGCTTCTTCGTCATCGGTGATCAGGCCGCCCGTTTGGCCGCGAAACGCGTGACGTCGATGACCGCATCGGCGACCTCGTCGCGCACGTCCTGGTCGTGAAAGATTCCGAGCAACGCGACGCCGGCTTCCTTCTTCTCCGCAATCATGTCGATCACCACCTGCCGGTTCCTCGCGTCCAGCGAAGCCGTCGGTTCGTCGAGCAACAGAACGGGATGATCGGTAATGAAGCCGCGCGCGATGTTGACGCGCTGCTGCTCGCCGCCGGAAAACGTCGCCGGAGGCAGGTTCCACAGCGTTTCGGGAAGATTGAGCCGGGAAAACAGATGCGCCGCCCTGGCTCTCGCCTCTCCCGGATCGGCGCCACGCTGTACCAGCGGTTCGGACGCAACGTCGAGCGCCGAAACCCGCGGCACGACGCGCAGGAACTGGCTGACATAGCCGATCGTGTCGCGCCGGATGGCGATCACCATGCGCGGATCGGCGGTGGCGAGATCGACATAATCGCCATTGTGCCTGACGAGTATTTGCCCCCTGTCGACGCCGTAATTACCGTAGAGCATCTTCAGGATGGAACTCTTGCCCGCGCCTGACGGCCCGCCCAGCACGGCGCATTGTCCCGCCTTCAGCGAGAAGTCGACATGTTCGACCACCGGAATTTCAACGCCGCCGCGCAAATGCATGGTGAAGGTTTTCGCGATATCGGAAACGACAAGCGGAGTGGGCATCGTCAAACCTGCAGGATCGAGGAAACGAGAAGCTGGGTGTAGGGCGCGCGCGGATCGTCAAGCACCCGGTCGGTAAGGCCGGACTCGATCACCTGCCCGTCCTTCATCACCATCATGCGGTGCGACAGCAGCCGCGCCACCGCGAGGTCGTGGGTCACGACCACCACGGCAAGACCGAGGTCGTTGACGAGACCGCACAGCAGGTCCAGCAGTCGCGCCTGAACCGACACGTCCAGGCCGCCGGTCGGTTCGTCCATGAAAACGAGGCGCGGCCCGGTGACGAGATTGCGGGCGATCTGCAGGCGCTGCCGCATGCCGCCGGAGAAGGCGCGCGGTTGGTCGTCGATGCGGTCGGCACCGATTTCCACCCGCCCGAGCCAGTCGGTCGCCGTGGCACGGATGTTGCCGTAGTGGCGTTCGCCGACGGCCATCAGCCGCTCACCGACATTGGCGCCGGCCGAAACGCTCATGCGCAACCCGTCGGCAGGGTTCTGGTGCACGAAACCCCAATCCGTGCGCATGAGGAATCGCCGTTCCGCCTCGCCCATGCGATAGAGGTCCCGGAACCGGCCGTCGCGCATGCGGTAACTGACGGTCCCGGCGGTCGGCATCAGCCGCGTCGAAATGCAATTGAGCAGCGTCGTCTTGCCGGAGCCGGACTCGCCGACGACGGCCAGCACTTCGCCGGGATACAGATCGAAGCTGACATCGCGGCAGCCGGTACGGGTGCCGTAGAATTTCGATACGCCGCTGACTCTCAATAGTGGTTGGTCGCTCATTCCGCGGCCTCCGTCGTCTCGCCGGCGAGATGGCCGCGATGGCCTTCCGCGCGCCGCTTTTCGCAATAATCGGTATCCGAACAGACGAACATCCGCCCGCCGTGATCGTCGAGGATCACCTCGTCGAGATAGACGCCCTTCGCGGCGCACAGGGCGCACGGCTCCTCGAATTGCTGGATCTCGAACGGGTAGTCCTCGAAATCGAGGCTGACCACCTGCGTGTGCGGCGGCACCGCATAGATGCGCTTCTCGCGCCCCGCGCCGAACAATTGCAACGCGTCCGACATGTGCATCTTCGGATTGTCGAATTTCGGAGTCGGTGACGGGTCCATCACGTAACGCCCCTCGATCTGGACCGGATAGGCATAGGTGGTGGCGATATGACCGTTTCGGGCAATGTCCTCGTACAGCTTCACATGCATCAGCCCGTAGTCCGCGAGCGCATGCATCTTGCGCGTCTCGGTTTCCCGCGGTTCAAGGAAACGCAGTGGCTCGGGGATCGGCACCTGGTAGACCAGCACCTGGCCTTTCTTGAGCTTTTCCTCGGGAATGCGGTGACGCGTCTGGATGATCGTCGCCTTGCCGGTCTCGGTGGTTGTCTCGACATCGGCGACCCTGGCGAAAAAGGCCCGGATCGATACCGCATTGGTGGTGTCGTCGGCACCCTGGTCGATCACCTTCAGAATATCGTCCGGCCCGATGATCGAGGCCGTCACCTGCACGCCGCCGGTGCCCCAGCCGTATGGCATCGGCATCTCGCGCGATGCGAACGGTACCTGGTAGCCAGGTATCGCGATCCCCTTGAGGATCGCACGCCGGATCATCCGCTTCGTCTGCTCGTCCAGATAGGCGAAGTTGTAGGTCGCCAGCCCGTCATCCATATCGGTCCCGATCGTCACTCCGCCGCCTCCTGCATGTCGCTGTCACCACCCTGCCGCTTCGCATGTTCGCTGCGCATGCGTCGCACCAGGTCGAGTTCCGCCTGGAAATCGACGTAATGCGGAAGCTTCAGGTGCTCCACGAAACCGGTCGCCTGCACGTTGTCGGAATGTGAAATGACGAATTCCTCGTCCTGCGCCGGAGCGACGACATCCTCGCCGAGTTCGCCTGCGCGTAGGGCGCGGTCGCACAGCGCCATGGCCATCGCCTTGCGTTCCGACTGACCGAAAACGAGGCCGTAGCCGCGGGTGAATTGCGGCGGCGCCTTGGCCGATCCCTTGAACTGGTTGACCATCTGGCACTCGGTCACCTGGATCCGGCCGATCGTGACGGCGAACCCAAGCTCCGGCACGTCCAGCTTGACCTCGACCTCGCCGATGCGGATTTCGGCGACGAAGGGGTGGGTGCGGGCATAGCCGCGCTGTGTGGAATATCCGAGCGCCAGGAGAAAGCCCTCGTCGCCGCGAGCCAGCGCCTGCAGCCGGGTGTCGCGGGTCATCGGGAATTCCATCGGCGTGCGGGTCAGGTCACCGATCCCGTCGCCCGGCACATCGCCGTCCTCTTCTATCAGCCCTTCCTCGGCGAGAATGTCGGAAACCCGCATCACCGGCGCGTCGTCGCCCATCCGGCTTTCCGGCTCCGCGACCTCGCTGTCGCGCGCCAGTTCCGGATCGAGCAGGCGATGCGTGTAATCGAAGGTCGGCCCGAGCATCTGTCCGCCCGGCAGGTCCTTGTAGGTTGCCGAGACACGCCGCTCGACCTGCATCTCGGCGGTATCGATCGGTTCCGAATATCCGAAACGCGGCAGCGTCGTGCGGTAGGCACGCAACAGGAAAATCGCCTCGATCAGGTCTCCCCTTGCCTGCTTGATCGCGAGTGCCGCCAGTTCCCTGTCGTAGACCGAGCCCTCCGACATCACACGGTCGCATGCCAGCGCAAGTTGCTCCGCTATCTGCTCCAACCCAAGCGCCGGCACCGATCGGTCACCACGCCGCCGGTCGGCGAGCAACCGGTGCGCATTGCGAATGGCGATCTCGCCCCCCTTCACCGCGACATACATGTTCAGGCTCCCCCTTCGACGATCCGCGTCGTGCGCGGCAGGCAGGCGACCGCATTCGGCGCAGCCAGGATGATGTCGATGCCGCGCGGAAACATTGCGCCGTTCTCGCGCCACTGCATTTCGAAATGGCCGGGTAGCGGATGCGGGGCAAAGGATCGCGTATTCCGGATACCGGGACCGCGAAGCGTCAGCGGATCGCCCCCGGTCAATGTCTCGACCTGCAGGATCAGCGTTGTCGAGCGGTCCGGATATTCCTGCGTACCGAGAGTAAAGCCGGAAAGAGGAGGCGCCAGCCCGGGATCCGTGACGATCCCGAAGGATGCATCCGAAGCCATGCTCGCGAATGGTGCACCTGCATGAAAGGATATCCAGCCCTTCACCGCGTCGCTGCGCGCCAAATTGGCATCAAGCCAGACCGGCGTGTCAGCGTCCGCAAGTGTCAGAACCACCGCCCCCGCCGTTGCGCTCAGCGGCGCCGGAGGACCGGCAACCGTTTCGATGCTGTGCACCGTGCCCGGCTGCGCCATCGCATCCATCACGGCGCGAAACACGGACTGCGCGGCAAAAACGGGTTCGGCAAAGCCGCCCTCGACGATCTCTGCGCTTGCCATCATCAGTCCTCTCCTCGCACCATCGTGAAGAAATCGACCCTGGTCGCTGCTGTTTCCGCACGCCGCTTCTCATCCCGGGCGACAAGCGATTCCAGCAGAGGCTGCACGATTTCCGTGTCGACACGCACCGCCATCGCCGGGTCCTGAGAAAGCGCATCGAGGATCGCGATCAGCTTCGCCTTTCGCCGGTCACGCCCTAGAGCAACCGAATGGCCGACCGCGCCGTTTTCCAGCCGCACCGTCGCCCGCGTTACCGTCGCCTCGCCAAAATTGAACGGCGCGCCGCCCCCGCCGATCCGACCGCGCAACGCCACCAGCCCGGTCTCCGGACCACGCACGATCTCGCAAGCCGGGTCGATTCCAAGTCGCTGCCACAACTCGGCCAGTTCCGAACCGCTGGCCCTGGCAAGCACCGACAACCGCTCCTGCCTTTGATTTCCCGTTACCTGTCCTGCCATCCCATTCCCTGGCCACCTTGGATCACAACATGTCTATTGATATAGACAACTGAACATATTATTCATGTATCCGTCGCGGATGACAGAAGTATGACGGAGGACGGGATTTGCGTGACAAGTTGCTGGAGCGAAAATCGGGCGTGGCACTTTGGCGCCAGATCGCCGACATGATCCGCTCGGACATTGCCAGCGGCGCCGCCGGCGCGGACGGAAAGCTGCCGTCGGAGATGAAGCTGGCCGAACGCTACCGTGTAAACCGCCACACGGTTCGATCCGCGATCGCCTCGCTCGAACAGGAAGGCGTACTCCGTTCCGAGCAGGGACGCGGCACCTTTGTCCGGCGCCGGAAACGGCTCAGCTATCCCATAACAAGGCGCACACGCTTCTCAGCCGGCCTCGGCAACCAGGCAGGTTCTACAAGCACCCGCATGCTTGAAAGCCACGAAGAACCCGCGTCCGAGACAGTCGCCGACGCGCTGGGCATTTCTGCCGGAGATCCGGCGATACGCCTCGAGACGATCAGCGACGCCGACGGTGTACCGGTGTCGCGCGCGACTTCGTGGTTTGACGCCACGCGTTTCGCCGACATCCGAAAGACTTTCGAGGAACATGCCTCCATCACCAGGGCGCTGGCCTCCTGCGGCGTGAGAGACTACATGCGCAGGTCGACTGTGGTGGAGGCGCGCCATGCATCCGCGGAGGACATCGAACTCCTTGGTCTTTCGGCCGGCGCCATCGTGCTGGTGACACGTGCAATCAATGTCGATGCCGAGGGAAAACCCGTCCACTACTCGGAAACCCGCTTTGCCGCCGACCGTGTCGAGTTGAAGATCGACAACGACGACCAAACGGCGCCGACCAGCGCTCGTTCGGACAAGGGCCCGCTTGAACCGGGGCGGCACAGACCATAGGTCGTGGCGACCGCAACCGTTCCCTGTGAGCCTCCATGGTCCCCTATTCGCTGCTTGATCTTTCGCCCATACCCGAAGGTTTCGAGGCCGCCGATGCGCTTCGCAACACGCTAGACCTCGCCCGCCATGCGGAAGAATGGGGATACAACCGGTACTGGCTGGCCGAGCATCACAATTCGCCCGGCATCGCCAGCGCCGCAACATCGGTCCTGATCGGCCATGTCGCAGGCGGAACCAAGCGGATTAGGGTCGGAGCCGGCGGCATCATGCTGCCGAACCATTCACCGCTCGTCGTCGCCGAGCAGTTCGGTACGCTGGCGACGCTCTTCCCTGACCGCATAGATCTCGGCCTCGGCCGCGCGCCGGGAACCGACATGGCCACGGCGCGGGCACTGCGCCGCGGCATGGATGGCGCCGACCATTTTCCCAACGACGTGGTGGAACTGATCGGCTACCTCGGCGATTCCGATCCCGGTGCGAAGGTTCGGGCGATCCCCGGCACCGGCACGAAGGTGCCGATCTGGATCCTCGGATCGAGCCTTTACGGCGCGCAGCTCGCCGCCCATCTCGGCCTGCCCTATGCTTTCGCCTCGCACTTTGCCCCGGCGGCGCTGGAACAGGCATCCGAAATCTACCGCCGCACTTTCCGGCCGTCCGAGTTTCTCGCAAGGCCGCATTTCATGCTCGCGATCAACCTCTTTGCCGCACCGACGGACGAGGAAGGCCGGTATATCCGGACCTCGATGCAACTCGGGTTCGCGAGGCTCCGCACCGGCATGCCCGGCAAGCTGCCGCGCCCCGTCGAGGACATCGACGCCGCGATCGACCCGAATGTGCGCCCGATGGTAGACGAGGCGCTCCGGATCACCGCCGTCGGCTCCCCCGAAAGCGTCAGGAACCAGCTTGCCCGCTTCATCGACGAATACCGCCCGGACGAGGTGATCCTGACCGGTCATATCCACGATCACGCGGCGCGGTTGCAGTCCTTCCGGATCGGTGCCGAAGCGATGCGGGAACTGGCGGAAACGGACATGCCGGACTGATCCTGTCCGTCATTTACAGTGCGGCAATCGCCACGCGGTGGAGTTCGACCGACCGCTCCGAGAAACAGCAGAAGGTGACGCGCTCGATCTTCGGCAGTTCGCCAAGCGTCCGAGCCACGGTTTCGACAGCGATCTTCGCCGCCGCCTCCGCCGGATAGCCGTAAACACCGGTGGAAATCGCCGGAAAGGCAACGGTGGAACAGCGATGTTCCGCGGCCAGCAGCAGCGAATTCCGGTAACAGGAGGCCAGCAATGCCGGTTCGCCCACCCCGCCGCCGCGCCACACCGGCCCGACCGTGTGAATGACGTGGCGCGCCGGCAGGTCATAGCCGGCCGTGATTTTCGCCTGACCGGTGGGGCAGCCGCCGAGCGTGCGGCATTCGGCCAGCAGCCCCGGCCCGGCCGCGCGGTGAATCGCGCCGTCCACGCCGCCACCGCCCATAAGGCTCTCATTGGCAGCGTTGACGATGGCATCGACGTCGAGCGTGGTGATGTCGCCCTGAACGACTGTAAAACGGTCTTCGATCATGATGAGGCTTCCATATCCTGCGAGATTGTTACACCTGCCGACAAGGAGGCAAGTCTTGCCGCGAGGCCCTTTCCATCCTCTAATATGGGGAGAAAGGAGGCCCCAATGACCTTTCGAGCCAGCATCCGAATTGCCATTATTGCCGCCGCAGGCTTGTCAGCCCTTGCCGGCAATGCCCGCTCCCAGGAAGCCGCCGATGCCATCGCACCCGAAATCGGGACTACCGGCCCCCACGGCTTCACGTCGCCGGAGATTCGTGCCGCACTGGAAGCCAAGGCCGCCGGCAAGCCGGTCGAGGCGAAGAACTGGATGGTCGCGGCAGCCAATCCGCTGGCTGTCGAAGCAGGCGCAAAGATTCTGCGCGCCGGCGGCAGCGCGGCAGATGCGATGGTCGCCGTTCAGACCGTTCTCGGTCTGGTCGAGCCGCAATCTTCCGGACTCGGAGGAGGCGCGTTTCTCGTCTGGTACGACGCGGCGACCGGCGAAATCACCACGCTGGACGGCCGAGAGACAGCGCCGATGGAAGCAACCCCGACCCTGTTCCAGGACGGGAACGGCGAGCCGCTGAAATTCTTCGACGCGGTCGTCGGCGGGCGCTCGGTCGGAACGCCCGGAACGCCGATGCTGCTGGAGGAAGCCTGGAAACGCTGGGGCAAGGTGGACTGGCCCGATCTGTTCGCCAACGCCATCGCGCTTGCCGAAAACGGTTTTGAGGTGTCTCCCCGCCTTGCGGGCATGATAGCCGCCGACGCAAAGCGACTTTCACGCTTTTCGACCACGGCCAACTACTTTCTCCCGGGGGGCACGCCTCTGAATGCTGGAGACCGGCTGCAGAATCCCGCATATGCCGAAACGCTGCGCGCAATTGCGATGGGCGGGGCGGACGCGTTCTATTCGGGTCCGATAGCGCAGGCCATTGTCGACACGGTACGCAATGCCGAGGGCAACCCCGGTGTCCTGTCGATCAAGGATTTCGAGACCTACACGGTAAAGGAACGGCCCGCTGTCTGCGCGCCCTATCGCGGCCATGACGTCTGCGGCATGGGGCCGCCCTCCTCCGGCGCGCTGACCGTCGGCCAGATCCTCGGCATCATCGAGAACTTCTCGCTCGGCGATCCGGGCGATACCGATACCTGGCGGCTGATCGGCGATGCCTCGCGCCTCGCCTTTGCCGACCGCGGCCGCTACATGGCCGACAGCGACTTCGTCCCCGTGCCGGTCAAAGGCCTGCTTGATCCCGACTACCTGGCCGAACGCGCCAACCTGATCGAGGGCGACCGGATCGACGGCTTCGGGGCGCTGGAGGAAGTCTTGCCCGGCGAACCGCCCTATGACCACGCGCTGCTGCTAGGCGACGACGCCTCGATCGAGTTTCCCTCTACCAGCCACATCTCCATCGTCGATGCCGACGGCAATGTCCTGTCCATGACCACGACCATCGAAAACGGGTTCGGCTCGCGGCTGATGACCAACGGCTTCCTGCTCAACAACGAGCTGACGGACTTCTCCTTCCGGACGCATGCCGGCGGCTGGCCGATCGCCAACCGGGTCGAACCGGGCAAGCGCCCCCGATCCTCCATGTCGCCGACCATCGTGCTGCGCGAAGGCAAGCCGGTGCTGGCCATCGGCTCGCCGGGCGGCAGCCGCATCATCGGCTACGTCGCGCAGGCAATCATCGCCCATCTAGACTGGGGCATGGACGTGCAGCGGGCGGTCTCCATGGCGCACGCGGTCAACCGCTTCGGAACCTTCGACCTCGAAGAAGGAACAGTGGCCGAATCCCTGAAACCGGCCCTGGAGGCGATGGGTTACAAGGTGAATGTCGGTGAACTCAATTCCGGCCTGCACGCCATAGCCATCCGGCCGGACGGTCTCAGCGGCGGGGCGGATCCGCGCCGGGAAGGCATCGCGCTCGGTGAATGAGCCGGTCGCGCCGCCTGCCGTCAGCCGCGGTAGGCGGAAGCCGGCGTGGCCGATATCGGCGGCTGGTCGGCCGCGCGCGCGGCCAGCGCGTCGCTCATGGCCTTGCCGGAAATGATCATCAACGCAAGATCGGTGATATCGACACGCGCGAGCGGCTGCCGGCCCATGTCGCCAACCTGAACGCGCAGCGCGGCTTCGGTGTAGAAGGCCTTTTCCTGCAGCTTCAGCAGCATTTCCTCGACGCTCGTCGCGCCACCGGCGGCGATGCCTTGCGTTTCCAGCGGCGGGCTGACGGTCTCGCCGGGCAGGGTCCGCAGCCCGTGGGTCGGACGTGTTTCGGAAACTGGGGATACGGGCGTGATCGCGGTCATGTCCATGCTCCTCGTCGGCGCAGGAATAACCACCGGTGATGAAGGAACGGATTCTTCGCGAACGAGTATTTTTCTTAATTTTGAGTGATTTGAGCCAATATTCTCATCCTGGGAAATGCATTCGTCGCATGGCTCCCATGCACACTCCGCAACGGATTGCTGCGACAAAGGTATTATATTGGACCTGCAGGCGTCGAGACGACGCGTGAATCGGAATTCCGGGAGGAGCTAACCGGAGATTCTCATGCTCAGCATCCGCAAGCTGACGAAAAAGGAAAACCCGCTTCTCGAGGAACACCTGCTCCGTGTCGGCGGCGAGGACCGGGTGATGCGGTTCATGGGCGGGGTCAACGACGATTTCATACGTGCCCACTGCTCGCTTGTCGGCGGTCCGTCGAGCGTGGTCATCGGCTGTTTCGTCGACGGCACCCTGCGCGGTGCGTCGGAACTGTGGTTCGAGGACGACGGCGACCGGCGATGCGAACTGGCCCTTTCGGTGGAGCACGATTTCCAGGGACAGGGTATCGGCACGGAACTGCTGCGGCGCTCGCTGGTGCTGGCGCGCAACCGCAATGCGAAATCGATCTATATCGCCTGCCTGCCGGAGAACCGGAAGATGCGGCACCTGCTCAGGAAATTCGGCCGCATCGTCACCCGGCTCGATTCCGGGACGCTGGAAGCGGAACTCGCACTGCCGGCCCGGTCGCACCTGTCCCTGTGGCAGGAATTCGCCGGTGACGGCATCGGCATGATGGACGCGCTTGTCGAGCGGATCACGCATACCGGCGCGTCGGAACATCGCGCCGCCGCCTGATACCGCCTCCTGGGCTACTTCCAGCCGCCGCCGCGCGTGCGGAAAAACTGGTGCTGGCCGATGGACGCCATCTTCTGCATCGCCCCGGCCCAGCGCGGCCGCACGTAGCTGGCGAAGTAATGCGTCGCCGAGCCGACTTCCGGCAGGAAGGTCTCGCCCGAGGTCACGGCCATCGCCACATCTCTGGCGCGCTGCCATGAGCTGCGCGAACGGATGACGTCCCGTATCCCGTCGCAGACGAAGGAAAACTGGCAGCGGTTTCGCTGGTCGGCATTCTGGTAGACGACGCCGCACACGGTGTTCGGAAAGGCCGGGTTGCGCACGCGATTGAGGATCACCTGCGCAACGGCCGCCTGCCCCTTGCGGCTCTCTCCGCGCGCCTCGAAATAGATCGCGGTCGCGAGGCACTGCTGTTCCTCCGCCGTGAACACGTTTTCCGGCAGCGGCTTTCGCATCCAGGCGTGATCGCCCTTCCCTACCGGCGGCTGGGTGTAGAAGGCGAGCGGCGACCAAACTACGCGCTTCGCCTCGAACGGCGTGTAGGCGATGGCGTAGGGATCGGTTTCGCCCTCCACCACGGGATCGGGCCTCATGGGCAGCGGTCCGGCCAGGCGTTCCGGCGCGACATTGGCGAATGCGCGGGCCACTGCCCGGTCCGGCACGGCCGCCGCCTCGCCCGCGGCGCGCGACACCGCCCACCAGCGGCCGATCTTGCCGGCCTCGTCCACGCGGGCTTCGGTCCATCCGGTTGTCGAGAACTGGGGAAGCGCGGCCTGGGTCGGCAGGGAGAGATTGGCGAATACCGCGATCGCCGGAAGCGCCGCAATGCGGAAAATCCGTCGGAACCTGCGCCGGCCCTTGTCCCCGCGAATAAGCGGCACGTCCCCTCCGTATACGCTCAAGCACACAAATCGTTAACCCTAACAAAGCGTTAAGGGCGACGACCGAAGCCCTTTCACGGCACAAATGGGGCGAAATGGTGGCGATGGCCGGAATTGGGCGGAATGCCGCGCATCGCACGGGTAAAGCAACCGGCCCCGCATCAGGCCATGCCCTATCCTCGCCACGCCCCGGAACCAACCGGTCTGGCCATTGAAACGGGTGGAAGACGGGCGGTCGGAGGCCGCTCATCTTGATTTTTGCGCGGTCCCCCGACCGCCCGCTCGGCATTCTCACGACATCAGTCATCCCGCCGCCTTGCCCGTGGGCAGCTCGCAGGCCGGATACGGCACGCATCTGTGACCCGCCTTCCCCGTGGCGGATGCGCTCGCGTTCCGGCGCCGCTCGCCCGCCGCTGCTGCTACCGCCCGGGGGAGCCGGCGGCACGGCGGTCACGCGCGGGACCGATATGCCTCCCCGGTTTCGGAGCTGTTGGGCGACTTCCGTCAAGCCGGCTCCTGCCCGCGCCACCTGCACGCGGACACCGGGTACCGTCCCCCTCCCCGAAATGCCGGTGCGCACTCAGGCTTCCGCGAGGGGGCAAGGGGAAGGGTAAGGGAGGCCGGAGGGCGGTGGACAAGTTTTCGCGGAAATGCCGGGATTCCGGGAAAGCGGCGCAGAATTTGTCCAACGGAGGCGGAGCCGCAGCAGTTGATCTGCATCATGTCGCCCGCGACGCATCCGGAACTAGATCGCTTGAAACGCGAATGCGGACCGCATTCGCGCAATGAACGGCAGGCACATGTATCCCGAACAGACGCCACGCACGCGAAATTTCCTTGCCTTCTTTCACCGCCTGTTGCGTCCGGCCGCGGCCGCACTTGCCCTCGCCGCCTTTCCGGGCCTCGCCGGCACGCCGGCCGCGCCGGCCGGAGACGAGAATATCGGGACGCTGGCGGCCAACCTCCGGACGCGGGTCCCGGCCCGCATGGAAGCCGACGGTGTGGCAGGCGCGGTGATCGTCGTGCTGCGGGACGGCGTCCCGGCATGGAGCACGGCCTTCGGCATCGCCGATCCCGCAACAGGCCAGATGATGGTGGCGGACATGCTCTTCCGGGTCGAGTCGCTGTCCAAGCCCGTGACCGCATGGGGCGCCATGCGGCTTGCCGAGACCGGACGACTCGACCTTGATGCGCCGATTTCCGGCTGCCTGTCGCGCTGGGTTCCGCCGTCCGGCACGAAGCCTTTTACGGTCCGGCAGCTCCTGTCGCATACGGCGGGGATCGGCCTTGGCGACTACGCCGCGCGTTACGACCCGGCGGGTCCTCGCCCGGACCTGGCACGGTTCCTGGACGCGGATTTCGCGCAACCCGGCGATCCCGGCTCCGGATTTGCCTATTCGGACACGGGTTTCGCGCTGCTCGAACTGGTGATGGAGGATTGCACCGGCGAGGATTTCTCCCTGATGATGAAACGGGAAGTCCTGCAGCCGCTGGGCATGGAGCAAGCAAGCTTCGAGTGGACCGGCGCCGGAATGCCGGTGGGCCACGACCTGCACGGCCGCACCGTCGCTCCCTATGTCTACCCGGCGCGCGCGTCCGGCGGCCTGCTGGCCACTGCGACGGATATTGCACGTTTCGCCGCCGCCGGCATGGCGGAAGCGGCACAACCGGTACTGTCCGCACAGGGCGTGGAAGAGCTGCATGCCCCGGCCGTCGAGGTGGGCGGGCTGTTCGGCTTCGCCGCCGAGGCATACGGCCTCGGCCATTTCGTCGAGACATTGTCGGACGGGCGCAGGGCTGTGTGGCATGGCGGCCAGGGCCATGGCTGGATGACGCATCTGCACATGGTCCCGGAAACCGGCGACGGCATCGTGATCCTCGCCAACAGCCAGCGCGCCTGGCCGCTCTTCGCAGACGTGCTGCGGACCTGGTCGCAAAGCCTCGGCGTGGCGCCGGTCGGCATGACCCGCGTGCTTCTTGCCGAGACCGCCGCGCGCTTCGCCATCGCGGCACTTGTCCTTGGCGGCATCGCCGCTGCATGGGCGGCATGGCGACGTCCCGCCGGCAGGATGTCGCGCATTGCCGCCGGCGTCTTCGCCCTGCCGCTTGTCTGCCTGCCCGCCTGGGCGGCAACGCGCGACTACCTGTTCCTGTTCTCGATCCTGCCGGGGCTGTGGCCGTGGCTCGCGGCCGCCTCCTGCGTGGCGGGGGCCGGCCTTGCCGCCATTGCGGCCGCGCCGGAACCGCGGAAGGCGAAACGGCGCGGATGACGGGAAGGAGGAAGACGGGCAGCACCGCCGCCGGCAGCAGGCTGTTTCCGTCCTACCAAGCGCAGGCAGCCGCCGGCACGATCGCGATCAGCGGCAGGGGCAGGTGGAGCGGATAGGAGATCCGGCCGAATATCCCCGGCAACGCGCGGCTGCCGGCAAAGCGGACAATCCTATCGCCCGGTAATGAACGGAAAAGCGATCAGGAGTGCGAGGGCCAGCACCTGCAGGGCGATGAACGGCAGCAGCGCGCGGAAGATCATTCCCAGCGAAATCTCCGGCGGGGCGACGCTCTTCAGGTAGAACGCCGCGGGCCCGAAAGGCGGCGACAGGAAGGAGACCTGCATGTTCATGCAGAACAGCACGCCGAACCAGACCGGATCATAGCCAAGTTCGATGATGATCGGCACGAAGATCGGCATGGTCAGTAGCGCGATGCCTACCCAGTCCAGGAACATGCCCAGCACGAACAGGATCATCATCATGAACAGCAGGACGATCGTCGGATTGTCGGATATTCCGGTAATAAGTTCGGAGACGAACTTGATACCGCCCATGAGGTTGAAAACGCCTACCAGCGCGCTCGCGCCAATGCCGATCCATACGATCATGCCCACCGTCTGAAGGGTCTGCAGGGCAGCGTCCTTCAGCAGCCCCAAGGTGAACTCGCCGCGCACGATCGTCGACAGGATCACGCCGGCCACGCCAACGGCGGAAGCCTCCGTCACGCTGGCAATTCCGCCATAGATGGACCCCAGTACCCCGCCCACGACGCAAAGCGGCAGGATGAGCCCTTTGAGCAACCGGATCTTCTCGGCTGTCGGAGCTGCCGGTCCTTCCGGAATCGGGGCGACGGCGGGATTCAGATAGGCGCGGATCAACACATAGGCCACGTAGAAGGAGGCCAGCATCAGGCCCGGAACGAATGCCGAGGTAAACAGGTCACCGACCGAAACATTGGCGGTCAACCCGTATATGATGAGGACGATGGAGGGCGGGACCATCGTGCCGAGCGCACCGCCCGCACAGACCACGCCGATGGCAAGCCCCCTGTCGTAACCGAGCCGCAGCATCTGCGGCAGCGCCACGAGTCCGAGCAGCACGACCTCGCCGCCGATGATGCCGCTCATTGCTGCCAGGATGACGGCGACCGCGATCGTCTGGATGGCGACGCCGCCGCGCAACCGCCCGCCGAGCAGTCTCATCGCGTCGAACAGGTCGCGGGCGATGCCCGACCGGTCGAGGATGGCGGCCATCAGCACGAACATCGGCACCGAGACGAACACGAACGAGGAGACGAAGGAGAAGACGCGGCTGGTGATCAGGGGGACGACCATCGGCCCGAACCAGCCCAGCGCGAAGATCAGCGCCACCAGCAGCGTGACGAAGGCCAGCGGTATGCCGCAGACCAGGAAGCCGAGCAGCATGGCGAACATGAGCAGCGTGCCGCCCTCGATCCCGAGCGACTGGAACGACCCGAAAATTTCCATCAGTTGCGGCCCCGGGCGTAGTTGATGGCGAGGATGACGAACTGGACAGCCATGACGGCCATGACGACCAGCAGGAATATCTTCAGGAGGCCGGGATAGACGGGATCCCACGCGCTGCCCGAACGCTCGAGGCGGAACGAGCCGTCGGGGCGAAAGGCCGCCCGCTGCACCATGGCCCAGGCCGCCCACGCGAACATGGCACTGGATGCTGCACAGACGAGGGATATGAAGACATCGAGGATACGCCGCGCGCGTGCCGGCAGTGCATCATAGACCAGCACCACTCGAATGTGCTTGTCGCGGGCGCTGCAATAGAGACCGCCATAGACGAATGCGATGCCGCACAGGAAGATCGTGGTCTCGTGCGCCCAGATTGTCGGCGCGTTGAAGATGTAGCGCAGTGCGACCTCGTTGATGAGAATGGCCATCGACAGGACAATGCCGAGAGCAAAGACGACGCCCGCCCGGTCGATCAGCCGGCCAAGAAGCCCTGCCTGCGGGATCGCCCCCGCTTCCCGGCCCTCGTCCGGAACTGCCTTTTCATCGCTCATCGTGGTCATCCTCCCGAGAAAGACCGGGCGGCCTAGCCGCCCGGTGCTACCATTCGGTTACAGCTTCCTGCCGGATCACTTCAACAGGCCATTGTCCTTCAGATAGCCGGTCAGGACATCGTAGACCTTCTTCGCGTTTTCCGAGCGCTCGGCCACCTTGGCCCATTCGCCGGTCGCGATGGCACGGAACCGGGCGCGCTCTTCGGCCGGCCAGTCATGCACCGTCACCTCGCCGCTTGCCTTGTCTTCCTCGACGGCCTTCAGGTCGCTTTCGGCGAGCGCGGCAACCTGATTCTGCGCGAACTCGCGTACGCTTTCCTCCAGCGCCGCCTTGAGATCGTCGTCGAGCGCATCCCACTTCGCCTTGTTCATCGAAATCTCGACCAGCGGCATGGAATGGAAGCCGGGATAGACGGGGTGCTTCGCGACATCATGCAGACCCTGCGCCTTGTTGGTCGAATAGACGGAGTAGTCCGCCGCTTCGATCACCCCCTTGTCGAGCGAGGTGAACACTTCCGACCCCGGAAGATTGACCGGCACGGCACCCGCGGCAGCGAACACCTGCTGCACCAGGCCTTCCGGCGCACGCATCTTCACGCCCTTGAGATCATCGACTCCATCGAGCGGAACCTTGGATACGAAAGCCTCGAGGCCCGGCGTTGTCGCACCGATGAAATGCAGGCCGTAGGGCTCGAGCAATTCGTTCATCAGCGCCTTGCCGCCACCCTTCTCCATGAAGTCGAACATTTCCTGCGGCGAGGACCAAGCCCCGACGGGGTTCGCGATCAGGCCGAAGGCGGGATCCTTGCCCGCGAAATAGGACGTGTCGGTAACATGGCCGTCGAGAATGCCGGCGGCAATGGCGTCCTGGGTCTCGTTGTGGGCAACGATCGATTCCACCGGAAGAAGCTCGATGGCGATGCGTCCGCCGGTCTTTTCCTTCACGCTTTCCGCCCAGCCCTGCTGGAGGATGAAGTTCGCGTTGCCCGCCGGATCGGACGACTGGAATTTCAGCGTCATCTCCTGCGCAATGGCCGACGCACCGAGCGCGATACCGACGGCCGAAGCAAGGGCTGCCTTTATGAGTGACTTGAGCATGTAGATACCTCCCAGACACATGTTTCAGTTTTGCCGGCCTGCGACATCGTCGCCGACCGGACCGGAATTCAGGGACGGCGTTTCCGCATTCCCCAGTTCGCGCAGTACCGTCCCGACGAGCGTGTCGAGAGGTACCGCGACATCAAGAACCATGCCCGCCTCATCCTGTGCGAGCGGTTCAAGAGCCTCAATCTGGCTGTCCAGCAGCGAGCGGCCCACGAAATGCCCTTCGCGCCGGTCCAGCCGTTGCGCGATCAGCTCGCGGTCTCCGTTCAGGTGAATGAAGAGCGCGGACGGAACGAACCCGCGCAGCCTGTCGCGATAGAGACGGCGAAGCGCCGAGCAGGCCACAACGACCGGACCGCCCTGCCGCAGCCTGGCCAGCGTCGCCTCGCCGATGCGATCGAGCCATGGCAGGCGCAGGGCGTCGTCGAGGGGTTCGCCGCGCGACATTCTCGCCCTTGCCTCGTCGGTGTGGAAATCGTCGGCCTCGATCAGTCCGCCCCGGAGACACGCGGCAAGACGCCCGGCGACGGCGCTCTTCCCCGCGCCGCATACCCCCATCACCACCAGAACGTCGTTCGGATTTCCCGCTCGCATGATCAAACTCCCGCCGCAAGGAATATGATAACGCTAACATTTGTCAACACGGCAAATAATGATAAGTTGAGACGAACTTCATAAAATCGGGATTAGCTGTTGAAAAACAACAGAAACAAGACTGTTACGATTGCCGACGTCGCGCGGGAAGCCGGTGTTAGCGCTATGACGGTATCGCGAGCGCTGCGCGAGCCGGATCGCGTTTCCGCCAAATCGCTGAAGCAGATCCGTGCCGTGATCGACCGGCTCGGCTACGTGCCCGACCCGGCAGCCCAGGCGCTTGCCGCGGGGCGGACGAACGTCATCGGCGTGATCGTTCCGTCGGTGACGAACAACGTCTTCGCCGACGTCATGCGGGGCCTTTACGACGCGGCCGGGAACACGCGGTGGCAGGTCCAGTTCGGCAATTCGCGCTATTCGCCGCTGGAGGAGGAAAGCCTGGTGCGCACATTCCTGAACCAGCGCCCGGCCGGCCTTGTCATATCCGGCATCGACCAGTCGGAAGAGACGCGGAAGCTGCTGCGCGAATCCTCCTGCCGTATCGTGCAGATCATGGAGACAACGGACCGGCCGCTCGACATGCTGGTGGGCTTCTCCCACATCGAGGGCGCGCGCGCCGCGACGCGCCACCTGATCGGGAGGGGCTACCGCCACATCGGCTTTCTGGGCGCCCGGCTCGACCCGCGCACCCAGCGACGCCTCGAGGGATTTCGCGACGTACTGCAGGACGCCGGCATGATGGACGAGAACCGCATCGTCACGACGCCGCAACCCTCCACCGTCACGCTGGGCGGCCTGCTGATGGCCGACCTGCTCTCGCGCGCCCCCGACACCGACGCCATTTTCTGCAACAATGACGACCTTGCCCTCGGCGCCCTGTTCGAGTGCCAGCGGCGCGGACTGTCGGTGCCCGCCGACATGGGCATCTGCGGTTTCAACGATTTCGAGATGATGGCATCGGCGGTGCCGCCGATAACCAGCGTCCGCACGCACCGCCAGGAGATCGGGAAACGCGCGATGCGGATGATGGTCGACGCCCTCGAGGGCCGGGAACCGGACGAGACCCTCGTTGATCTCGGCTTCGAGGTGATAGCCCGCCAGAGCACCAACCGGCCGCGCAACGCGGGATAGCAGCCCCCTCGCCTCCCGAAGCGCCGCCGATTAGGCGCCGCGCGAAAACTGGCGTAACATTCCCTTGCGGAAATATGTCGCGCGCAACCGCGCGCTGCCGAAGCCGCGACCGACTTCTCGTCAACAGGGGATGCGACCATGGCACATGCCAAGACACTCAAGAACCTTCAGAAGGCGCTGGGCATGGAGCTGAGCGCTGCGCACCAGTACCAGCTCCACGCCCATGTGCTCGACGGCTGGGGCATCGACCGCCTCGCTGACAAGATGCGCGAGGAAATGCACGAGGAACTCGGACATTCCGACGACTACATCGAGCGCATCATGTTCCTGAAGGGCGAGCCCGAGCTGCGACTGGCCAAGCCGCCGGCGATCGCGACGTCGCTTGCCGAGATGTTCGAGGCCGATCTCGCGGACGAGAAGGAGGCCATCGATTTCTACAGCCAGGCCGCCCGCGATGCCGCCAAGGAAGGCGACGTGGGTTCGCGGCTGCTGTTCGAGACCATCGCCCTCGACGAGGAGGGGCACATGTCGTGGCTGGAACTGCAGCTCGACCTGCTCTCGCGCATGGGCGAGCCGGCCTATATCGCCAAGCACATGACGGCCCCGGGAGAAGGTGAGGATTCATGAGCGGGAAAACCCGCAAGCGCAACCGCCTCACCCCGTGGTTCATCGGCCTTGCCGTGATCCTGGCGGCGGTGATCTTCGTCGGCTACCGGATGCATGCGAGCAATTGCGGCATCTCGATGGGGCTGGAACTCATCGTCCTCGGCGTCATGCCGGTGGTCTACCTGGCGCTGATGTTCCTGACGCTGGAAAGCCAGGAGTAGCGGGCGGCGGGCGTTGCCCGCTGGTTCGGACGGCATCGAATGACCGCGACGGCGCGGCGGCCTGCACGGGCCGCCCGGCCGTTTCCACCGCGCCGGGGCGCGCCGGAAACAAAAAAAGCGGGCTACTGCCCGCTTCCCTCGTTCGCCGAGACTCGAATGGCGCCGGTACTTCCGCGGTCGCCAGACTGTCGAACAGCTCTGACCCGACCTCGCCCGAAAACTCGCAACCTATCTGGAAGGAGCTTCACGCGGCGTCAGCCGGTTGATCAATAGGTGGGGACGGAGTTCAAGGGGCGGGGGCGGTGCACTCTTCCACCTGCTCCGCCCCTGCCCTTCCGTCCAGTCGCTTCGGGAAAGCCCCTGCATTTTTAGCGGACAGGGAAACACCGGTCGGTCACCGACCGACATTAACAGGAAGTCCGCTATTCGAATGGCAAGAACCGGTAGGAGAGACCGTGCACTTCGACACGTCCGCCCCCCGGGAATGGAAGATGCATTCCCGCGACGAGGATTCTGTCGGCCGCAGCCTCGTCGAACATCCGTATGCGCGAGGCGATCGAAAGCTGGCCGTCCGCATCGAAGGTCGACGCCCATTCCGGATGCGCGAACTGCACCTGCGGAGAAACGACAATGTCGCCCCAGACGATCATCTGCTCGGAGCCCGATGCGAGGCGGAAACCGGTGTGCCCGATACTGTGGCCGGGCAACGCGATCGGAAAGACGCCCGGCAGTATCTCGGCCTCACCCGCGAAGGTCTTCACCCGGTCCTTGTAGACCGGCGCCGCGGCCCGTGCTCCGGCGAAGGAATACCGTCCCTGATCCGATGCGGCGGAGTAGACGTCCTCGGACGTCCAGTAGTCCCACTCGGCAGCCGGAACGACAAGCTCGGCATTGGGGAACGCGGCCGCGCCATTCTCGTCCAGCAGACCGCCGACATGATCGTTATGCATGTGGGTAAGCAGCACATGGCCTATGTTGGCGGGATCCACGCCGATGTTCCTCAGCGCCGCAGGCACCTTGCCGAGCGTCGGGCCAAAGAGATCGCGGGTGCCGCTGTCGATGAGCGTGAGCTTGCCCGAGTGTTCCAGCAGAAACGCGTTCACGTCGACTGCGAACTTGCCTGGCTTCTGGCCGGCTTCCTCCAGAAGCGTTCGCCGCTCGGACGGGTCCGCGTCGGCAAATATCGTCGCGTCGAGTTCGACGAAGCCGTCGAGCAGGGCGGTGATCCTGATATCGCCGACGCTCCAGCTGTGCGCGCCGGTGGATTGGCTCGCCCGGACTGGATGGGAAGCTAATTGCAGGGCAGCGCCCGGCGAAACCAGGGCGGTTGCAAAGGCGAACTTGCCTGCACCGGTGAGAAAGCTGCGTCTATCGATGTGCATGGGTTGGCTCCTGTTTTGCTGTGCGCTGCGCCTACGGGCAGGTCCCGGTTGCTAGCAGGGTCGGACCGGTTCGAAAATTCTCGACTTTTGCAGACTTCTCGTGCATTTTTGCACAATGCACGACTGGGACGACATCCGCCATTTCCTGGCCGTTGCCCGAACGGGCAGCATAACCGCGGCCGCCCGTCGGCTGGCAGTCAACCATTCGACCGTATCGCGCCGCATAGCGCAGCTCGAGCGGCGGATGGGCGTCAGGCTGTTCGACCGGCTGGCGAGCGGGCTTGCATTGACGGCCGCGGGAAGCGAACTCGTTCCGATCGCGGAGCAGGTCGAGAACCAGGTGTCGCGCTTCTCGCGCGGCGCAAGCGCCAGGGATGCCCGCATCGGCGGCAAGCTCACGATAGCGGCGCCGCCCCTTCTCGCGCACTACCTGCTCATGCCAATGATCGCCGGTTTCTCGTCGCGCTACCCGCAGATAGAGGTCACCTTGCTGGCCTCGGACGAGCTCGCGAGCCTGAACAGGCGCGAGGCCGACGTCGCCATCCGTGCGACCGCCGCGCCACAAGAGACGCTGGTCGGGCATCGGCTGACCGCGAACCGGAACAGCCTCTACTGCACGCGGGCCTACCTGCAAGCGAAGGGAACCGATGCGGAGGAAGCAACCCGGCGCACCGACCTCGACTGGATCTGGCACGACACGGGCGAGGGTCGGCCCGAATGGGCGGCATCGCATTTTCCCGGCGGGCGCGCGGCCTGCCGGGTCGATACCAAGCTTGCCGCGGTTGCCGCGGCGCTGGCGAATATGGGCGTGGTCGAACTCCCGGTCATCGTGGGCGCCTGGATACCGGATCTCGTCCAGCTTCCCGAACTGACGGTGAAATCGGACCGGGATGTCTGGATTCTCTACCACCGCGACTTCCGGCATACGGCGCGCATGCGCGTCTTTGTCGCCGACATCCGCAAGCAGTTCGCCGCCCTGACGTGATCACCGGGCTTGACCGGCTCGGCGCCGGAAACAAAAAAAGCGGGCTATTGCCCGCTTCCCTCGTTCGCTGAGACTTGGATGGCGCCGGTACTTCCGCGGTCGCCAGACTGTCGATCAGCTCTGACCCGACCTCGCCCGAAACCTCGCAACCTATCTGGAAGGAGCTTCACGCGGCGTCAGCCGGTTGATCAATAGATGGGGACGGTGGGGACGGAGTTCAAGGGGGGGGGGGGGGGGGGGAGGAGATAGGGAGGGCGGGTAAAGTTTAATAAGGAGAGTTGGATTAAGGCTAGCCCGCAAAAACGGGGATAAGAAGCCTCGAAGTGCAACATCAGTATATTGGTTGCGACCGGTACAAACTATCACCGTGCGCCAGATAGCTTTCCATGTTCGCCGATGATTGACAAACTTGTGCCATTTGATTGAAGCGGTTATTAGAAAACCGCTTACAGGCAGAATTGTTATCGCGTATCGCGATATAAGAAACAATGTCAGGAGGGAATCGCTTCCCGACGATCCTTAATGCCTATTCGTTTGTGATGAATGGACGAAAACTGGGTATCGCATAGGAGTGCCTGTAAGCATTTCCTTATTACGAAATTGCTAAATGACCATACTAAAGAAACTACAAGACGCTAAAGATTTAGAAGACCTCGCAAAAATACTTGGCTTCTCGCCAAAGGGAATTTCTTACATAATATACAAGCTGGAAGAAAATTCAAAGTACAAGAAATTCAAGATCAAAAAATCCCACGGAGGCGAGAGAGAAATCTGCGCACCCATCGAACCGCTGAAAACGCTCCAGCGACGGCTCGCCAATGTGCTCTATGCCTCTGTTGATTCAATTGAGGCAGAAAAAGGAATAAACTCTACCTCCCACGGCTTTCGTCGCGGGCATTCCATTATCTCGAATGCGCGGAAGCATAAACGTCGTCGCTACGTCCTAAACCTCGACCTGAAGGATTTCTTTCCTACCTTCAATTTCGGGCGAGTGCGTGGTTTTTTCATTAGTGACAACCGCTTTGGTTTTCACGAAAACGTTGCAACGCTTATCAGCCAGATTGCCTGCCACGAGAACTCACTTCCGCAAGGAAGCCCGTGTTCGCCCATCATTGCTGATCTGATCGCAAACATTCTTGACGCGCGGCTCGTACGGCTTGCGAAAGACCACAAAGTCACCTACTCGCGCTATGCCGACGACATCACCTTTTCTACAAGCTTGAAGAAATTTCCGGCGGCTTTGGCACAACCTGTAGCTGGCGAGGGACCGGATTGGAAACTCGCAGATCCGTTGACAAAGGCGATTGAAGGCGCCGGCTTTAAGATCAATCCCGACAAGACCCGCATGCAATTTCGGGATGGCCGCCAACTCGTTACAGGACTTACTGTCAACGACAAAGTCAATATCCGTCCGGAGTACTACCGTTACGCTCGCTCAATGTGCCACCAGGCTTTCAAGTCGGGAAAATATTATCGGCCATCTAAAGTGTCGGTCGTTGGTGAAAAAGAGCCTGAAATGATCGAATCCCTGAATCCATTAGAGGGAATTCTGAGCCATATCCATCACGTCAAAGACACCATCGATGTACGCATCGAACCGGAGAAAAGAAGACACGGGACAGCGGCGCGCCAGCTCTATAGGCGGTTTTTGATATTCAAGAAATTCGTCTGCCTAGATCAACCGCTCGTAATTTGTGAAGGCAAGACTGACAGTATCTACTTGAAGTGTGCGCTGCGGAAACTCACGCCGTCATTTCCGGAATTGGCCAAAATAAAGGACGAAAAATTCACTTCGAAAATATCTTTCTTCAACTACACTGGCCGTGTGCACTCAGTGCTGGAGTTGGGTGGCGGCACCGAGGATTTGAAGTTCTTCTTTATCAAGACGCGCTACCACGAAATCATAAATAGATTCGGCCACAAACCGCTGCAACACCCGGTCATCGTGCTGATCGACAACGACGACGGTGCTAAGGGGCTTTTCAAAACTATCAAGCAGAATTTCGGAATAACAATTGATTTGCAATCAGATGATAAATTCTACCACATCACCGATAATCTTTACCTCGTTAAAACTATCGAGAAAGGAGAGTCAGGGAAATCCTGCATCGAGGATTGTTTCGAGCCTTCCCTTTTGGAAACCAAAGTCAAAGGAAAGAAGTTCAATTCGTTAAAATATGGTGGCGCTTCCGGTGGCTACGGAAAGTTCGTATTCGCCGAGCAAGTGGTCCGGCCCAATGCAGACAAAATCGATTTTAACGGCTTCAAGCCGTTGTTGGAGCGAATTACTGCGGCAATCGTCGACTACAAATCAAGGGTGCCGTAGTGATTGAGATTATTACAGGAAACCCGGACGATTTTTCTTCCGTTCTTCAAAAGGATTTCATTGATCTTATATTGGTTGGCGGCGAGGTTAGCGAAAAGACGCTTCGGACCAATGTGCCGAATGCCAAACGTCTTATTTTCCTTCGTGTTAGAGGCACAGCGCTCGGGGCTGCCGCACTTAAAATACCTCAAGCCAGCTATCGCTCAAAATTCCCCAAGAGAACCGGCGTGTATGTTGGGGATGCGGATTACCCTTACGAACTCGGCTATGTGTTTGTCGCAGAGGTCGTGCGCAATAACGGCTACGCGAGTGAGTTGATAAGGGCGTCCATCGAATGCGCCGAAAACCGGGGAATATTTTCAACAACCCGGACAGACAATATCGGAATGCACCGCATTCTGGAACGTTCGGGTTTCGTAAAAGCCGGAACGCCCTACCCTGGCCAAAAGAAAGGAGAACACATACAGCTTTTCCTCCGGCCTGAACCGTTCGCCATCAACAAATCATATGGGCGCTATATTAAGACTATCCACCTGCCGGATACACCGAAATCCAAGAAAGTAATCTAGGTAGAAATTCTGCCCTTTACTGAACTCTACCGGTTCCTTCTCACCCCCTCAACCTGCGCCAACACCGCGTTCGCCGCCTCCAGCACGTTGGAGCCGGGGCCGAAGATCTCGGCGACGCCGGCCGCCCTTAGCGCGGCGTAGTCCTGCTCGGGGATGACGCCGCCGCAGACGACCTTGATATCGCCGGCGCCGATGGCCTTCAGCCGGTCGATCAGCTCGGGCACCAGCGTCAGGTGCCCGGCGGCCAGCGACGAGACGCCGACCACGTCGACGCCCATGGCCTTCGCCTTCCCGGCCACTTCGTCGGGCGTCTCGAACATGTCCGACAAATCGACGGTGAAGCCCATGTCGGCGAAGGCCGAGGCGATCACCTTGGCGCCGCGGTCGTGGCCGTCCTGGCCCATCTTGGCGACGAGGATATGCGGCTTGCGGCCCATCGTCTTCGTCGCCTGCTCGATGCGGGTGCGGATGGCCTTGTATTCCGGGTCGTCGGCATAGGCCTCGCCATAGACGCCCGAGATGACGCGGGTGACGGCCTTGTGGCGAGAGAAGGCGCGTTCCATGGCATCCGAGATCTCGCCCAGCGTGGCGCGGGCGCGCGCAGCCTCGATCGCCGCTTCCAGCAAATTGCCCTGCCCGCTCGCCGCGACCTTTTCCAGTGCCGCCAGCGCGCTCTCGGCGGCCGACTGGCTGCGCGTCTCGCGCACCCTCTTCAGCTTGGCGATCTGCGCGGCGCGGACCTTCGAGATGTCGATGGACAGGATGTCCACCTTGTCCGGGTCGGCCGGGCGGAAGCGGTTGACGCCGACGATCACCTCCTCGCCCTTGTCGATGCGCGCCTGGCGCTTGGCCGCCGCCTCCTCGATGCGCAGCTTCGGCAGGCCCTGCTCGACGGCCTTCGTCATGCCGCCCAGCGCCTCGACCTCCTGGATCAGTTCCCACGCCTTGTCGGCGAGATCCTTCGTCAGCGCCTCTACATAGTATGAGCCGCCGAGCGGATCGACGACATTGGCGACGCCGGTCTCGTGCTCGAGGATCAGCTGGGTGTTGCGGGCGATGCGGGCGGAGAAGTCCGTCGGCAGCGCCATCGCCTCGTCGAAGGAATTGGTGTGCAGCGACTGGGTGCCGCCGAGCACCGCGGCCAGCGCCTCGTAGGCGGTGCGCACGATGTTGTTGTACGGGTCCTGCTCGGTCAGCGAGACGCCGGAGGTCTGGCAGTGGGTGCGCAGCATCTTGGAGCGGTCGGACTTCGCGCCGAAATCGGTCATGATCCTCGCCCAGAGCTGGCGCGCGGCGCGCAGCTTGGCGGCCTCCATGAAGAAGTTCATGCCGATGCCGAAGAAGAAGGACAGGCGCCCGGCGAAGGCGTCCACGTCGAGGCCGCGCGAGGTGGCGGCGCGAACATATTCCATGCCGTCGGCCAGCGTGTAGGCCAGCTCCTGCGCCAGCGTCGCGCCGGCCTCCTGCATGTGGTAGCCGGAGATCGAGATGGAGTTGAAGCGCGGCATCTCGCGGGCCGTGAAGTCGATGATGTCGGCGACGATGCGCATCGACGGTTCCGGCGGGTAGATGTAGGTGTTGCGGACCATGAACTCCTTGAGGATGTCGTTCTGCACCGTGCCGGTGAGCTTCGACTTGTCGACGCCCTGCTCCTCGCCGGCGACGATGAACATGGCCAGCACCGGTATGATGGCGCCGTTCATGGTCATGGACACGCTCATCTCGCCGAGCGGGATGCCGTCGAACAGGATCTTCATGTCCTCGACCGAGTCGATGGCGACGCCCGCCTTGCCGACATCGCCGGCAACGCGCGGATGGTCGGAATCGTAGCCGCGATGGGTGGCCAGGTCGAAGGCGACCGAGAGGCCCTTCTGCCCGGCGGCAAGGTTGCGCCGGTAGAAGGCGTTGGACTCCTCCGCGGTCGAGAAGCCCGCATATTGCCTGATGGTCCACGGACGGCCCGCATACATGGTGGCGCGCACGCCGCGGGTGAAGGGCGCGAAGCCGGGCAGCTCGTCGACGGCGCCCTCCGGCAGGTCCTCGGCCGTGTAGAGCGGCTTGACGGTTATGCCCTCCGGCGTCTCCCAGTCGAGTTCGGCGGGATCGCGGCCCTTGAGTTCCTTCGTGGCGAGGTCCAGCCAGTCGCGCTTCGTCCTGCTCATCTCTCGAACTCCATGATGACCGCATCGACGGCGAGGCTTTCGCCGACCGAGACGGGGATTTTCGCCACCGTGCCGGCCTTCTCGGCACGCAGCACGTTCTCCATCTTCATCGCCTCGATGATGGCGAGCGGCTGGCCTTCGACCACCTTCTCGCCTTCCTCGACATGCAGCGCGACGACGAGGCCCGGCATCGGGCACAGCAGCAGGTTGGAGGTGTCGGGCGCCTCCTTTTCCGGCATCATGGCGGCAAGCCGCGCCACGTGCGGGGCCATGACATGGACGGCGAGATCGGCGCCGCGGTAGCGCATCCGGAAGCCGCCGGGGATCGGCGCGATCTTCATCGCCGCGATCTCGCGCCAGCGCCCCTTCTCGCCGGTCTCGGCGAACAGGATCGCCACCCGGTCTCCGGGCCGCCAGGCGACCTGGTAGCCGCGCGCCTCGTCCTCGTCGGCGAAGGTGAGCCATATCGGGCCGCCCCACTCGCCGCCGGACGGCGCGACAAGGCTTTCGGCGTCGTAGAAGCCGCGCGTGGCTTCCGCGTCGATGGCGATCTCGAACTCCTCGCCGCCCGCACGCACCACGTAGGGCGTTTCCCGCGGCTCGGCGCGATGGCCGCTTCCCATGCGGCCGGTGATGAAGCTGCCGCGGCGCTCCGATATCCACTGCGCCGCCGCGGCCGTGGCCGCCACCAGGCGCAGGTTCTCGGCGGAAAGCTCCGCGCCTGCAAAGCCGTCCGGATATTCCTCGGCGATGAAGGCCGTGGTGATACGTCCCTCGCGAAAGCGCGGATGGTCCATCACCGCCGACAGGAACGGCAGGTTGTGGCCGATGCCCTCGACCTCGAAGGCGTCGAGCGACTCCGCCATGGCCTCGACCGCCTCGTCGCGCGTCGGCGCCCAGGTGCAAAGCTTGGCGATCATCGGATCGTAGAACATCGATATCTCGCCGCCCTCGAAGACGCCGGTATCGTTGCGCACGATCACGCCGTCGAAGCGTTTTCCCTCGCGCGGCGGGCGGTAGCGCGTCAGCCGTCCGATGGAGGGCAGGAAGTTGCGGTACGGGTCCTCGGCATAGAGCCGGCTCTCGATCGCCCAGCCGTCCAGCCGGATGTCGTCCTGGGCCAGCGTCAGCCGCTCGCCGGCGGCAACCCGGATCATCTGTTCGACGAGATCGACGCCGGTGATCAGCTCGGTGACGGGATGCTCCACCTGCAGGCGGGTGTTCATCTCCAGGAAGTAGAAGTTGCGGTCCCGGTCGACGATGAACTCGACCGTGCCGGCCGACGAGTAGCCGACGGCCTTCGCCAGCGCGACGGCCTGCTCGCCCATCTTCCGGCGCGTCTGATCGTCGAGGAAGGGCGACGGCGCCTCCTCGATGACCTTCTGGTTGCGCCGCTGGATCGAGCATTCCCGCTCGCCGAGCCAGACGGCATTGCCGTGGGAGTCGGCCAGCACCTGGATCTCGATGTGGCGCGGCTCGGTGATGAATTTCTCGATGAAGATGCGATCGTCGCCGAAGGAGGACGCGGCCTCGGACTTCGAGCGCGCGAAGCCCTCTCGTGCCTCGTCGTCGTTCCAGGCGATCCGCATGCCCTTGCCGCCGCCGCCCGCCGACGCCTTGATCATCACCGGATAACCGATCTCGGACGCGATCTTCGCCGCATGATCGGCATCGTCGATCAGCCCCATGAAGCCGGGGACGGTGGAGACCCCGGCCTCGGCGGCAAGCTTCTTGGACGTGATCTTGTCGCCCATCGCCTCGATGGCATTGACCGGCGGGCCGATGAAGGCGATGCCCTCGGCCTTCAGCCGCTCGGCGAACTCGGCCCGCTCGGACAGGAAGCCGTAACCGGGATGCACGGCGTCGGCGCCGGTCTCCTTGCAGGCCTCGATGATCCTGTCAATGACGAGGTAACTCTCGGAGGCAGGTGCAGGGCCGATCTCCACGGCCTCGTCGGCCATCTCGACATGGAGCGCGTTGCGGTCGGCCTCCGAGTGCACCGCGACGGTTCCGATGCCGAGACGTTTCGCGGTCCTGAAGACGCGGCAGGCGATTTCGCCGCGATTGGCGACGAGGATCTTGGAGAAAAGCTCTGTTGTCATACTTCTAGCACATCCTCGAATGCGTCCGGGAAACTCGCCCGGGCGACCTCTTCATCGATCTTCAGCAGCGCCTCGTAGGAGGCCGGGTCGAAGGGCTGCTCGGCGGGCACGACCTCCCGCCCGAACAGCCAGGACAGCCGGCCCGCGTCGAGATTGCCCCGCTCGAAGGGCTCGTTGCCGAAATGGTGCCACAACGCGTGCAGGAAGGCGGTGTCGGCAAGTATCTCGACCGGCAGGCGATCCCGCTTGCGCTCTCGGCGCACGATCGGCGTCACTCCCTTCGGGTTGGCGCGGCGGATCGTGAACTGGTACCCCGTGCCCGGCAGGCCGGACGGGAAGCCGCGATGCTTGGTCATGTGCGGCAGTTTCACCATCAGCCCGCGTCCCCGATCTTGTCCTGCGTCTTCGTCTCGAAGTCGGAGGCGTCGTGACGTTCGTGCAGCTGCTTCGCCGGATCGCCGAAGGTGCGGTTGACCATCGAGCCGCGCTGCGCCGCCGGACGCTGCGCGATCTGCTTCGTCCAGCGCTGGACGTTCTCGTATTCGTCGACGGAGAGGAACTCGCCGGCGTCGTTGTAGGCGCCGTGGCTGGCGAGCCGCCCGTACCAGGGCCAGATCGCCATGTCGGCAATCGTGTACTCGCTGCCGGCCATGTACTCGTGGTCGGCCAGGTGCCGGTCGAGCACGTCGAGCTGGCGCTTCACCTCCATGGCGAAGCGGTCGATGGCGTATTTTATCTTCATCGGGGCATAGGCGTAGAAATGGCCGAAGCCGCCGCCGAGATAGGGAGCGGAGCCCATTTGCCAGAACAGCCAGTTCAGCGCCTCGGTACGCCCGCGAATGTCGGTCGGCAGGAAGGCGCCGAACTTCTCGGCGAGATAGAGCAGGATGGAGCCGGACTCGAACAGCCGTATCGGCTCGCCGCCACCCTTCGGCGCATGGTCCATCATGGCCGGGATCTTGGAATTCGGGTTGACGGAAACGAAGCCGGAGCCGAACTGGTCGCCCTCCCCGATCCGGATGAGCCAGGCGTCGTATTCGGCTCCCTCGTGGCCGGCAGCCAGAAGCTCCTCCAGCATGACCGTGATCTTCACCCCGTTGGGCGTGCCCTGCGAATAGAGCTGCAGCGGATGCCGACCGACAGGCAGCTCCTTCTCGAACTGCGCACCGGCGGTCGGCCGGTTGATCGAGGCGAAGGTGCCTCCATTGCCCTGCTCCCATTCCCAGACCTTCGGCGGAACGTAGCCGGCGGGGAAGTTGTTTGCGGGATCGAATTGATCGGTCATGAATTCATGTCCTTCCTGAGGTTTGCATTGGCGCTGCACCATATAGGAAGAACGCACCGACTGCGGCGCCCCTCATCACGAGAAATTGCGAATTGTCCTTCCACGGCAGCCGCCACCCTCACAACGGAATGTTGTCGTGCTTCTTGGCCGGGGCCTCCGCCTGCTTGCCCTTCAGCAGCTCGAAGGCCCGCGCCACGCGGCGACGCGTCGAGTGCGGCATGATCACCTCGTCGATGAAGCCGCGCTCGGCGGCGATGAAGGGATTGGCGAAGCGGTCCTCGTACTCCTTGGTGCGCTGCGCGATCTTGTCGGCATCGCCCAGCTCCGAGCGGTAGAGGATCTCGGCCGCGCCCTTGGCCCCCATCACCGCGATCTGCGCAGTCGGCCAAGCGTAGTTGACGTCCGCGCGAATGTGCTTCGACGCCATCACGTCATAGGCACCGCCATAGGCCTTGCGGGTGATCACCGTGACCTTGGGCACGGTCGCCTGCGCATAGGCGAACAGGAGCTTCGCGCCGTGCTTGATGATGCCGCCATATTCCTGCGCGGTACCCGGCAGGAAGCCCGGCACGTCAACGAAGGTCAGGATCGGGATGTTGAAGGCATCGCAGAAACGCACGAAGCGCCCGGCCTTCTTCGAAGCATCGATATCGAGGCAACCGGCCAGCACCATGGGCTGGTTGGCCACCACGCCCACGGTCGAGCCGTTGAGACGGATGAAGCCGCAGAGAATGTTGCCGGCGTGATCCTTCTGGATCTCGAAGAAGGTGCCCTCGTCCGCCACCTTGGTGACGACCTCGTGCATGTCATAGGGCTTGTTCGGATTTTCCGGCACCAGCGTGTCCAGCGCCATCTCGACGCGGTCACCCGGGTCGGCGGTCGGTATGACCGGCGGCGCCTCGCGGTTCGACAGCGGCAGGAAGTCGAACATGCGGCGGATTTCGAGCAGCGCCTCGACATCGTTCTCGTAGGCGCCGTCAGCGACGGAGGATTTCTTCGAATGGGTCGATGCGCCGCCGAGTTCCTCCGCCGTGACGATCTCGTTGGTGACGGTCTTCACCACGTCCGGGCCGGTGACGAACATGTAGCTGGTGTCCTTCACCATGAAGATGAAGTCGGTCATGGCCGGCGAATAGACCGCGCCGCCCGCGCACGGGCCCATGATGACGGAAATCTGCGGGATGACGCCGGAGGCCTGCGCGTTGCGCCAGAACACCTCGGCATAGCCACCCAGCGAGGCCACCCCCTCCTGGATGCGCGCGCCGCCGGAATCGTTGAGGCCGATGATCGGCACGCCGTTCTGCATGGCAAGGTCCATAACCTTGCAGATCTTCTCGGCGTGCGTTTCCGACAGCGAACCGCCAAAAACGGTGAAATCCTGGGAGAAGACATAGACCGGCCGGCCGTTGATGGTGCCCCAGCCCGTGACCACGCCGTCGCCGGGGATCTTCGTCTGATCCATGCCGAAATCGGCGCAGCGATGCGCCTTGTAGGTGTCGTATTCCTCGAAGGAGCCCTCGTCGAGCAGCACCTCCAGCCGCTCGCGCGCGGTCAGCTTGCCCTTGGCGTGCTGTGCGTCGATACGCCTCTGACCGCCGCCGAGGCGCGCTTCGCGCCGGCGCTCTTCCAGCTGTTCCAGAATATCCTGCATGAAGTCCTCGCGTTTGCCGGGGCGTTTTCCGTAACGCCTGCGAGCCTGCGCAGCTAGGGTTGAAAAAGCAAGCAAGCGGATTTAGTGAAAAATCAAATAGCAAATTGCGAAATTGCAAACATGCGCGCACGCAAGGTATTCGCCGGACGCAAGATCCGCTCCATCCGCACGGAACGCGGCCTGACCCAGGCGGCTTTCGCGGCCCAGCTCGGCATCTCGACCTCCTATCTCAACCAGATCGAGAACAATCAGCGCCACGTGACCGCCCCGGTCCTCATGGCGCTGGCCGAGGTTTTCGCCGTCGACATCAAGGACCTGTCGGGCAATGACGACGACCGGCTGCTGGCGGACCTGTCGGAAGCCCTCGCCGACCCTCTGTTTTCCGGCGACGCGCCGCCGGCGCAGGACCTGAAGCTGGTCGTCCAGAACACGCCCGCCGTGGCCCATGCCTTCCTCTCCATGCACCAGGCGCTGCGCCGCGCCGGCGAGAGGCTGGCGGAACTGGACGACACGCTGGAGCGCTCCGGGGCACAGGCCGAGCCGACACCCTACGAGGAAGTCCGCGACTTCTTTCACTACATGGACAACTACATCGACTGGCTGGACCGCGCGGCCGAGGATCTCGCCGGCCAGCTGGATGCCGGTCGCACCGACCGAACGCGCGCGCTGGCCGGGTTCATCGAGTCCCGCCACGGCGTGCGCACGGTGATCGGCGGAGCGGCGGCACGGCCCGGCGCAATCAGGCGCTACGACCGTCATTCGAAGGTACTGTCGCTCAATCCGCGCTCCTCGCCCGCCACCCGGGCCTTCCAGATCGCCCACCAGCTGGCCCTGATCGCCCATTCGGATGCCATCGACGAGATCGTGCGCAAGGCCGCCTTCCGCTCGAGGGATGCCGAGGCCATCTGCCGGATCGGCCTGGCCAACTATTTCGCCGGCGCGGCATTGCTGCCCTATGGCGAATTCATGGAAGCCGCCCGGGAGCTGCGTCACGACCTCGAGCTGCTTGCCGAGCGCTTCGGTGCCTCGATCGAGCAGGTCGCCCACCGGCTGTCGACCCTGCAGCGACCGGGGCTGAAGGGCGTGCCCTTCTTCTTCGCCCGCGTGGACCAGGCCGGCAACATCACCAAGCGCCACTCGGCCACCAAGCTGCAATTCGCCCGCTTCGGTTCCGCCTGCCCGCTCTGGAACGTGCACTCCGCCTTCGAGACGCCGAACCGGATTATCAGGCAACTGGCCGAAACCCCTGACGGGATTCGGTATTTGTGCCTCGCGACGACCGTCTCGAAACCGGGAGGCGGCTTCCGTGCCCCCGTGCAGCGCTATGCGCTGGCGCTTGGCTGCGAGGTGCGCCATGCCGGCGAGCTGGTCTATGCCGACGATCTCGACACCGGCCGCGACGAGGCCTTCGAGCCAATCGGCATTTCGTGCCGCATCTGCGAGCGCCAGGACTGCCACCAGCGCGCCGTGCCGCCGCTCAAGCACAAGCTGTTCGTGGACGAAAAGGCGCGCGATACGGTGCCCTACAGCTTCGAGTAGTCGGATTTCCGACCATGTCTCGGTTCAGGCCTTGAAACCGCGCCCCGCGCCGCCCATCTATTGTTGAGCGGCACGGCGCCGCGTGGGGCTCCTTCCGGATGTGTCGAGAGGTCCCCGGCGCTGGCTGCGACAACCGGAAGACCGCCACGTGACCACGGATGTACTGGCACCTGGCAGGTCACGGTTGAACGGGGAAAGCGGGCAATAGCCCGCTTTTTTTGTTTGTGCCGGATCGGCCGGGAACGCCGATATCGGGCGTTTCGCCGTCAGCCAGTGCACATTTTCGCAAGACTTCGGATGACGGCCTTGAATAAACCGCAAATCCGTACTATGTAAAATCATCGTTCTTTTGGCCAGTCTTGGCTATTCGCGGCGTCAACGCTATCGACCCGCCAATTTCTTTCCAAAATTTCGATGTTTGGATCGCGTCCGCACGTTGCGGCGCGGCAAGTTACGCTTAGGAATAGCAGACATGACTACAGGTACCGTAAAGTTCTTTAATGGCCAGAAGGGCTTTGGATTCATCCAGCCGGAAGACGGCAGCAAGGACGTGTTCGTCCACATCAGCGCCCTCGAGCGCGCAGGCATCGGCGGTCTCGTCGAAGGCCAGAAGGTCTCTTTCGACCTCGAGTCCGGCCGTGACGGCCGTACGAGCGCGGCGAACCTCCAGCTGCTCTAACCGGCAGTGAAACCGGGCGGACCGCCAAGCGTCCCCTGCCCGGTTCCCATCGACACACGAAGCGGGGACTGGTCCCCGCTTTTTTATTGGGAAATCGGATTATGGACACCCACAGATTCAGCGTCGGCGACCTCGTCTGCTACCGCAGCCGCACCCTCATGAAGATGCCGGACTCCTTCGAGGTCAGCGCCGTCCTGCCCCCGCGCGAAGGCATCGTCCAGTACAGGATCAAGAGCGAGCATGAGGCGTATGAGCGCGTCGTCGGGGAAGACGACATCGAGCCGGTCCACAGCTCGCCGGCCAACAACAATATTCCCGCCCACCTTCGAAGCTGACCGCACGACATTGCCATGACCATTGCTGTTACCGCCGTATCGGAACAGCTCGGCGCCAAAATCGTGCGTGCGCCGGACAACGAGAGCGACCATCTCGCGGCCACCGGTCGTCGACACCGGGGCTGGGACGACCATTTCCGCTCGCTGAAGCGGTAGCCGGCACGCGGAACCGTCATCGCAACGCCCTGCCTGCTGGCCTCGCGCCGCGGAAAGGGGTATGGGCGGACTGCATGACCTTTCCGAACGCGCCCATAGCCTCCACCGAACCGCCCAGAACAAGCCGAACCGGCCTCGGAATCGGCCTGATGCTTCTCGGCTTCATGTTCTTTTCAATAACGGATGCGACCGCCAAGATACTCACGCGGGATTTCGAGCCATTCCAGATTGCATGGTTTCGCCAGCTCGGGCTTCTGACCATCGCGACATGGATCGTCGCCACACGCGGTCGTTCGGTTTTCAGGACGGCCCGCCCTGTATTGCAGATAGGCAGGGGGATGGCGGCCGCGCTGTCGGCATCCGCCTTCATATTCGCTGTCGGCTACGTTCCGCTGGCCGATGCCACCGCCGTGAGCTTTGTCGCACCGTTCGTCGTCACCATACTGGCCGCGGTCGTGCTGCGCGAAACAGTGGGCATACGCCGCTGGACGGCGGTCACGATCGGCTTCATCGGAACGCTGATCGTGATCCGTCCCGGCCTCGGCCTGTTCCATCCCGCGATCTTCGTGGTCCTCGCAGCAGCTTCCCTGTTCGCGGTGCGACAGATATTGTCGCGCGTTCTCGGGCCGGTGGATCGGACGATCACGACCATCGTCTACACGGCGATCAGCAGTGTCGTGCTGTTGACCATACCGACGATCCTTGTCTGGCAGACGCCGACCAGCCTCAGGCAGGTATTGCTGATCCTGCTCATTGCCTGCACCGCAGGGATCGGGGAGTTTCTCATCATCCGGGCCCTGGAACTTGCCCAAGCGGCGACGCTGGCTCCGTTGCAATACACGATGATCATCTGGAGCACGGGCCTGAGCTGGCTGCTCTTCTCGCAATTGCCGGACGCGTGGTCCCTGATCGGCGCGGCCATCATCATGGTCTCGGGCATTTACACCCTGCACCGGGAAAGACTGGCGGCAAGACAGAGACGGCAGGCGAACGGAGCATAGCCGCCGCGTTCCGGTGGCCCTGCCCTCTCCCCTAGAGCGGCTTCTCGTCAGCTTCCTCGTCGAGGATGCGTTCCGCCGCGCCGTCGAGATCCTGGTACTGGCCGCTCTTCATCGACCACAGGAAGGCGAAGAGACCAAGCGCGCCCATCCCGAGTGCCGCGGGTATGAGGTAGATCAACACGTTCATGCCAGAACCTCGTTCGGTTCCGCCGCCTTCCGCGTGCGTCCGAGGCGCGGCAGCAACCGCCCGCCGCGCGCCAGGCGCATGGAGTTCATCACGACGACGATGGACGATCCCGACATGGCGAGCGCAGCGATCAGCGGTGTCACGTAGCCGGCGACGGCCAGCGGCACGGCGATGACGTTGTAGAGCGCGGCAAGCCCGAAATTCTGCCGCACCAGCCGGCCCGCCTTGAGCGCGATCTCGCGGGCAAACGGCACCGACATCATGGTCTCCCGGGTGAAGACGAAATCGGCGGCCATGCGGCCGATATCCGACGCCGAGGCCGGCGCCATGGAAACGTGCCCCGCCGCGAGCGCCGGAGCATCGTTGAGTCCGTCGCCGACCATCATGACATGGCGGCCATGGGCCTGGAGTTCGCGGACGCGGGCGATCTTGGATGCGGGAGTGGCCTGCGCTCGTACCGCCTCGATGCCGACCGTGGCTGCGATTGCCTTGACCGCGGCGGCGCTGTCGCCCGACAGGAGTTCGACCGCCATGTCCTGTTCCCTGAGCGCTGCGACGGCATCCGCCGCATCGGGCCGCAGGGTCTCCGACAGGGTGAAGCCGGCCACCTCGCCCCCTTCGCGGGCAAAGGCAAGCCCGGCGCCCCGCGCTGCCTCCCCGGTCCCCGGCGCGGCCATTTCGGCCGCCCATTCGGCACGACCGAGGCGCACGCGCTCGCCATCGACGATACCCTCGACACCGTAGCCCGGAACCTCGCGGATATCGGACAGCGCAGCGACCGGCGTATCCGCCAGGAACACGGCGACCGCACGCGAAGCCGGGTGGATCGAGTGCATGGCCAGCGCCTTGGCCGCCGGCGCGTCGTCGGCGCCGATCGCCGTTGCCGCGATGCGCGGCGTGCCCGTGGTCAACGTGCCGGTCTTGTCGAAGACCGCCGTGTCGGCTTCGGCCAGCCTTTCGAGGGCCGACCCGTCCTTCATCAGGATGCCACGGCCGAACAGGCGTGCGGCCCCGATGACATGCACCACGGGCACGGCAAGGCCGAGCGCGCAAGGACAGGTGATGATGAGGACGGAAATGGCGGTGTAAAGCGACGCATGCCAGTCGCCTTCCGTCACGATCATCCAGCCGAGAAACGCAAACAGCGCCAACAGGTGCACCGCGGGCGCGTAGACCCGCGCCGCCCGGTCGGCGATGCGCACGTAGCGCCCGCGACCGTTCTCGGCGGCCTCCATCATCTGCATCACCTCGGCGATGAAGGATTCGTCGGCCTTGCGAACGACCTTCACGTCGATCGGGCCGGTAAGGTTCAGCGTGCCGGCCTCCACCTCGGTATTGGCCGCGACAGCAACCGGCGCGCTCTCGCCGGTCACCAGAGAACGGTCGAGATCGCTGGTGCCCCGGACTACACGGCCGTCCGCGGGAATGCGTTCGCCCGGAGCGACCCGCACCACCATGCCCGGCTCGATCTCGTCGACCGGCGCATATGTGAGCGAGCCGTCATCCCCGACGACATTGCCGCCGCGCGCCGTCATGCGGGCAAGCCCGAGCACGGCGGAGCGGGCGTGGTCGCGCATCAGCTGGTCGAGATAGCGTCCGATAAGCAGGAAGAAGAGGAGCGTCACGGCCGCGTCGAAATAGGCCTCCGCGCCGCCGGTCAGGCTTTCATAGACGCTCATGCCCAGCGCCAGGATTACGGCAAGCGAGATCGGCACGTCCATGTTGAGGCGGCGCGCAGCAAGGGCCTTCAGCGCCGAGGAGAAGAACACCTGGCCCGAATAGGCGACGACGGGAACGGCGACAAGGCCGGAAATCAGGTGAAACAGGTCCCGAGTGGCACCGGTGGCGCCGGACCAGACCGACACCGACAGGAGCATGATGTTGCCCGCGGCAAAGCCCGCGACCGCGAGCGCCCGCAAAAGGCGCTCGGACTGCCGCTTGTGCTCTACATCGCCGAGTTCGCCCAGGTCGACCGGCATGGCGCGATACCCCAGGCGGTCGAGCGTCTGGAGCACGAAGCCGGGCGAGCGGTCTTCGGAATCCAGGATGACCGTCAGGCGTTTCAGCGACAGGTTCACGCGCGCCGAAACGACGCCTTCGAGGCCGTTCAGCCCGCGCTCGATCGCCGAGATGCAGGCGCCGCAATGCACCTCGGGCACCGAAAGCACGTAGCGCACGGTGCCGTCATTCTCGATGTGGCCGGCGCGCTGCAACTCCTCCACGCGCGTGAAATCGCCCACGCCCGCAGAGGCAAGCGCATTGTCCACCCCGAGATCTCCGCCGCAACAGCTACCCGCCATGGCGCATTACTCCCTGACCAGGAACCTGATCGCGCGCGTCCAGATCTCGCCCTTCGCCCCCGTGACCGTCAGGTCGACGTTCCAGATGCCCGGATCGAGCGCGACATCGGCGGCATACTCCCCGCCGCCCCTGTCGAGCAGCGATACCGTCTGGTCGTTCCGGTCCTGGACCGGATGACCGATTTTCGCCGAAACGATGGCACCGCGCAACGGCGCGCCGTCCTTGTCGGTCATCTCCACCGTGAAGGTGTCGCCGCCATAGGCGATTTCAGCCTGCCAGCCAAGCGCGAGCTGACGACGTTTCTCGGCCGTCACCTCGTTGAAACGCTGGCTCTCGACATAGGAATTCTGCACCACCAGCCCCGTCCAGCTGGAATTGGCAAACCAGGCAAGCGTCAGGTTGACGCCGATGATGGTCCCGAAGAACAGGACCAGCACGCCCAGCATGTGCCAGCCGGTGAAATGCTTCAGCCCGAGTATCTTCTCGATCATGGTCATCTTTCCGGTGCCTCGAATACCGCGTCATAGACGTCGCTCTCGAAGGACTGCTTGTCCTCGGCGATGAAGTGGAACGGCGCGCGCCCTTCCACGGTGTATTCCAGCGGTTGCGTGACATACACCTTAAGCGCCCGCAACTTGTCCGGCTCGACCGGAATGGCGAAACTGGTGCCGTCCGGCTGGTCGAGGCCGTTGATGCTCA